>JBBQNM010000017.1:0-37316 GCA_038329895.1 Solirubrobacterales bacterium
GAAACTCGTGCCGCTCGCCACGGTGAAGCGCGGTCATCCGAGCGTCGGCGAGCAAGGCCTCGCGAAAGCCGGGATGGCGCGACCGGATCGCGCGCCAGAACGCGCGAATCTCCGCCTGCCTCTGGGCGCCGTTCATGGCGATCCATGACCATATACCCCGGGGTCGAGGCTAGCCTAGACTCCACCGATCTGGATCCGGACCGGACCGGCCTAATGACGACCAATCCCAGCGGGACGGACACCCTGCACCAGCCCGGCGCTCCCTCCGCACAGCCCACGCCTTCAACCACGGTTCCGCGCGCTCCCCTCGGCCCGACGCTCGCTCTCACCGTGACGCTCGGAATCGCGTGCTTCGCGGTAGTCGTGGCGGTGGTCGTGCTGCTTGTCGCGCCGAAACCGGTCGGCGGCCTTCCCCTGGCGCAGAGACAGGACGCCGAGACCGCGCTCTACTTTGCCGGTTTCGCGCTGATCCTGCCAGTGGCGCTGATCGCTGTGCCGCGCCTCGCGGATGCGATCGCAGCCGGCCCCAACGCGGGCGCGCTGTCCCTCCTCGTTGCGTTCCTCGCGGCGACGATGACGGCGTCGCTCATCGTCGCGCGGGTGCTCCCGGGCGCCAGCGCGATCGACGTGCTCGGCGTGCTCGGGATCTGGTGGGCCGGGGCGGTCGCTCTCCTCGTGCGGGCGCGGCAGGAGCGTCCGTGGGCCCCGTTGCTGAGAGTTGTCCACCTCGCTCCCTTCGCGTGGGTGTTGGCGGGTGCGCTTGCGCTCGGCACGCTGCTTGCTTTCACTTCCCTGGGGTCGATCAGCCCGGTTCCGCTAGCGCTCGGCGCCATTGCCGTCCCCGCCGGGCTCGCCGGCTACCGGCGGCGCGGCGTTGTTCGCTTGCCCCGCCTGCCACGTGGATGGGGCCTATCGATCGACGCGGCGATCGTCGTCGTTCTGCTGTTGGCGATCCCCGACCTCGTCATCTTCAGGCCGGAGGGTGCGGCCAGCGATCCGCTCGCGGCGTTCAAGGCATCGGTGATCCAGTTTCATCAAGACTTCCTGCTGGGGCCGGCAAACCAGGTGCTCGCGGGCGACGCGGTGTTGGTCCACACTGCGTCCCAGTACGGCGTCGCTCCCCTCTACCTGCTGACCGGCTGGTTCCAGCTCGTCCCGATCGGGTACGGCACGCTCGGGTTTCTCGACGGAATCCTGTACGCGCTGCTGTTCGCGGCCGGCTACTGTGTGCTGCGCCTCGCCGGCACGTCGCGCCTGCTCGCCGCCGGCACGCTCGCGCTCGCGGTAATTGCCCTCCTCTACAACCTCCTCTATCCGGTCGGTGGCCTTTTGCAGCACGGGCCCCTGCGGTTCGGGCTTCCTATGGTCGTGATCCTCGCCGCCACCGTAGAGGCGAGATGGCCGCGCCACTCGCGCGGCGCCCGCGCCACTCAGCTCCTCGTCGTAGGCCTCTCCGCCATCTGGGCGCTGGAGGCCTTCGCCTACACGGTCGTCACGTTCGCCGGGATCGTCTGCTTTCAGGCCTGGAGTCGTCCGGGGCCGGGGAGACTGCGGTGGTTGGCGCGGCGAGCTGCGCTTGCCCTGGCCGCCTGCGTCGCGGCGCATCTCATCTTCGCCGCTGCGACCCTGGCCTTCGCGGGACAGCTCCCGGATTGGGGACAGTACTTTGCCTATCTGCACGTCCTTCTTGTCGGCAAGCTCGCGGACATCACCTACGACTTCTCGCCTTGGTCGCCGGGACTCCCCGTGGGCGCGGCATACGCGGCCTCGGCCGCCGCCTTCGTCCTGGTGGTTGGGCGCAGCCGCGAAATCGTCGAGCGGGAGCGGACCTCGCTGACCGCGCTCGCCGGGATCACGGCCTACGGCATTGCCCTGTTCACGTACTTCGTCAACAGGTCCGCGGACGACATACTGCCCTACGTCTCTTTCCCGGCCATCCTGGCGGGCACCCTGTGGCTGAGCCTGCTCCTGCGCGGTGCGCTGGTCGAGTCTCGCTCGGTGCGCCTCGGGGGCCTGGCGTTCGCCCTCTCGCTCGCGGTCTTGCTGCTCTCGACTGCATGGTCGTCGATCGGTGAACGGTTCCCACAAACGGCGCTTGCCCATGCCCTTCCAGGGGACGGGTCGCTGGGCGGGGCTATGACCCGCCTCTGGCACCCGCCACCGATCGACCCTCGCGCACCTCAGGGCGAGTACCTCCTGGACCGCTACATGCCGGGCGAGCGCCGCGTCCCGATCCTCGTATCGTCGGATTTGGGCACTGAGATCCTGATGCGAAGCGGGCGCGCCAACGAGTTGCCTTTCGGCGACCCCGTGGAAGACTTCTTCGTGGGATCTCCGCACCCGCCTGCCATACACCGGGCGGTGGCAGAACTCGAGTCCGGCGATCGGCTGCTGATGCAGGGAAGCGGCCTCCAGATTCTGGCTGCGCTCAAGAGGCAGCCATCTCGCGATCTCCTCACCAACCCGGTCTCCGTCCCGGACACGCTGACCCTTGAGCAGGAAGAGATCCTCATACGGATCGGGGAGCGGTTCAAGCTCCGCGTCATCCACCAGGACCGGCAGCGATTCGTGGTCGTCACCCTGGAGCCTCGGCGATGATGGCGGTCGATACGCGACGGGAGCGCCGACAGGTCGAGAGATGAAGGCCGCGAGCCCGCGCTTCCCCCTCTTCGACTCGCTGCGAGCCATTGCAGCGCTGAGTGTGTTCGCCGTCCACCTGCCCTTCGCCGCGATGATGTCGAGTGAGAACCCCGTGCGACCGTATCTGTTCGAGCTGAACGTCGGCATCGCGATGTTTTTTCTGATCTCGGGGTTCCTGCTCTACCGGCCGTTCGCGCGCGCCAGGTACGCGGGCGACAGAGCGCCGGCCACCCTTCCGTATGCGGAGAGGCGGGCGCTGCGCATCTTCCCCGCATATTGGGTGGCGCTCATATTCACCGTCCTGCTGGTCGGCAGCTCCGGCGAGGCCCAAACCGCGAGCGATGTGTTCACCCCACACGGAGTGTTCGCATACTTCGGACTTCTGCAGGCCTATGACTCCGACACGCTGTTCGGCGGAATCAGCGCGGCCTGGACGCTGTGCGTGGAGGTGAGCTTCTACGCGATGCTGCCTCTCTGGGCGATGCTGCTGCGCCGAGTCGCCTGTCGCTCGCGCCGCGAGTTTCTGCGATCCGAGCTGCTGGCGTTGGGGGGGCTCTTCGTCATCGGCGCGACCTGGACGAGCGTTGCCGCGCTAAACAGCCAGCCGACCGCGGCTGTGTTCTTGGACGTGACCCAGATCAAGCCGTGGCTCTACGTGCTGCCCGCGTACCTCGATCACTTCGCCCTCGGAATGGCCCTCGCGGTGCTGAGCGTCGCGGTCGCCGATCGCTCCCCTCAGCCAAAGGCTGTGCGGGTGATCGACCGGGCGCCGTGGCTCCCGTGGCTCTTCGCCGCGCTCGCCTTCTTCCTCATGGCGCACCTATACGGGTGGTTCCCCAGCAGCTCGGCCACGCAGATCGCCAGGCACGAGCTGCAGGCCGTCTTCGCTTTCGGCCTGCTGCTGCCGGCGGTCTTCGGCGATCCCGACCGTGGGGTGGTTCGCAAGCTGCTCGCGAACCGAGTCCTGCTCTGGATCGGCCTCGTGTCCTACGGGCTGTACATGTGGCATGCGGCGATCATGTCGAAGCTGACCGACCTGGGCGCTCTGGACGCACTGCCCAGCTGGGGGTTCATCGCGGCAGCGCTCAGCCTTTCGCTGCTCGCCGCGGCCGCCAGCTTCTACGGAATAGAGCGCCACGCGCTGCGCCTCGGCCGGCACCTCTCGCGCCGCCGCCGCTCCGAGGACGCCGACGTCCGGATGCGCGACCTGCGCCGGCATGAGCGGCCGGAGCCGGGAGTGCCCTAGCAGGCGCGCGCGGCGAGCGAGCACCGAGCGGGTCAGCGCTTGAACTTCGCCGATCGGAGCATGCCCCACCGGTGCAGCAGCAGGCGAAAGCCCGCCCAAAGCGTCTTCAGCCCGTAGACGACGCCGCTCTTGAACTTCACGGAGGAGGCGTCCTCGAAGTAGCGGCAGCGGGCCGGGACCTCCCTGATCTCGAACCCGAAGTGGGCCGCCTGCATGAGCAGCTCCGAGTCGAAAGCGAAGTCCAGCGAGTTGCGCAGGAACGGCACCGTGAGCAACAGGCGGCGGGAGTACGCTCGGTAGCCGGTGTGGGCCTCCGAGAGGTTGGTGCCCATGATGGCGTTTTCGATCTTGGTCAGCACCCTGTTGACGAGGTACTTCCAGCGCGGCATTCCGGCGGCCAGCGCTGCGCCCGGCACCAACAGCCTCGAACCGAGCACCAGGTCTGCCTCCCCGGCGAGGATCGGCTCGACCATGCGGGGGATCAGCTCCGGCTCGTACTGACCGTCTGGATGGAGCATCACGACGACGTCCGCGCCTTCTTGAAGCGCATCCAGGTAGCAGGTCTTCTGGTTGCCTCCATAGCCGACCTGGTGCGGGTGCCAGATCAGGCGCAGGGGCAGCCTGCGAGCCAGCTCCACGGTCTCGTCGGTGGAGAAGTCGTCAACCAGGATCACCTCGTCGACCTCGTCCTTGGGGATCGCGGCGAAGGTGTCCTCGAGCGTGCGTGCCGCCTGGCGCGCCGGCATCACCACGACCACCTTGCTCTCGGCGCGCTCAGGCACGACGGGCCTCCACGTACACCGTGCCCGAGCGGCGAAGTCCGACCTCCACCGCCGCGCAGCCCAGGGCGAGGGGGAAGAGCACCGCGCCGGCCGCCAGGGTCGCCGCCCGCCGGCCGGCGGCAAGCGGGCCTCTGCGAGCCTCGGATCGCCGTAGGGCCTGGTAGAGACTCGGAGCCCCCGGAAGGGTGCCGACCAGGCCGTCCAGCCATCCGATCACGGTCTGGCCCGCACGAACCTGGGAGACGCGCTCCACCTCGAAGTCGCATGCCGCAAGGCGGGTCAGGAGGGCTCGCTCGCACAGGTGGACGAGGTGGCGGGGCAGGTCCAGATGGAGCCAGCGGTCGCCGAAGGCCCGCGCCTGGAGGCTGTCGGTGTTCGGCACCGCGATCACCACCACCCCACCCCGGCGCAGGAGCCTGGCCGCCTCGCGGATCGCCTGGCCGGGGCTCGGAAGGTGCTCGAGCGAGTGCCAGAAAACGACCGCGGCCCACTCTCCCTCGACCCGATCGAGCGGGTCGTCGCGCAGATCCGGACGCTTCGGGTTGCGCTCGAGACCGATCGCCGCTCGACCACGGCGAGCGAGGGCGTCGATCAGAACGCCGTCGCCGGCCCCCACGTCGAGCATGGGGCCCGGCGGCGCAATCCGGTCGAGGCGACCCGCAAGGGACCCGCGGGTCCGCCGCAGCAGGGGATCGCCGATGAAGGCGAAGCGGCGGCCCGAGTCGGGCCGGTACCACGAACCGTAGGCCCTCTCCAGCTCCTGCTCGGAGGGCCACGGATCGGTGGTGGCCGTTCCGCAGTCCAGGCACTGGGTGCGGCCTCGCAACCGCCGGGCTCGGCGGTCGAGCGGCGACCCGCACCACACGCAGTTCGCTGGAGACGTGAGCCCGCGGACTGCGCCGTTGTGGGCCCCGGGCGAGGGCAGGCGGCAAAGCGCGACCAGGTCCAGGCACTCCTCGAGGCGACTGTCGCGCAACTCGAAGTCCTCGACGCCGATGGCCTCGGCGCGAGAGTCCTCGGGGGGCCGGAAATGCCGCAGAAGGCCATCATAAAGCCGCTGGCGGATCGTTCGCGGGATCCGCCGGCGCAGCCTCAGGGGGTCCAACCGGAGCAACCTGTGGAGGGTTGCCCGCTCCTCGCGGAAAAGCTCGAGATAACGGTCCGAGCCGAACAGCCCCAGCACCTCGACCTCTTCGAACGATTGCTCGCAAAGGCGGCGCAAGGCATCGGCGTCGAACTCGACGTAGTGGTAGGGATCGATGATCTCGTCCGGCAGCCCGAGCGTCAGCCTGTTCGGGGTGACGAAGGCGGCGATGCCGTCTCGCTCGAGCACGCGAGCAGCTTCGGCGACCGTGCGCTCGGGGTCGGGAACGTGCTCGAGCGACTGGACCGCGACGATGGAGGAGAAGGTCGCGTCCTCGAAGGGCAGCTCCCGCATGTCGGCGACGACCGTGTCTCGATCCTGCCCTTCGAGCGCCTCCGGGTCGATGTCCACCCCGACGGTCTCCCGGGGTGCCAGCCGGTGATAGCTGTGGCCAACGCCGCAGCCAAGATCGAGAACCCTCCCGGGGCCGAGGAAGGGTTCGCAAAGGACGTATGCCGCGACGTGGCGCTGCCAGGTGGGGTTGAAACCGCCGGTTGGCGTCACGACCCGCTCGCCTGTGATCCTCATCACTCCAGGGTTCGCGCGGCCTGGAGGGCCGCCTCAGACCGCCAGCGGGGCGTAGTCGCCGGGGAAGGCGGACGGCCCGAAGAACCAGCTCTCGATCGCGTAGCGGGGCTTCGGCATCTGGGGATTGGAGCCGGTCTGGTGAAGGAAGAGCTCGTCGAAGAGAAGGGCGTCGCCCGGCTCGAAGATCGGCCGCAGGATCTCGAGATCTCCCGCCGCCTCCTCCACCAGCCTCTGGGGGACCTGGATCGGGAAGATCGTGTCCTCTGTGCCGGCGTCAAGCACGTGGTCGAGACGGCGCGGCACGATGTCGAGGCCCGGCGCCTCGTCGCCGCAGCGAGACAGCGAGAGCCAGAGGTTCAGGGTCCGGACCCCACCGAGAAACTTTCCGTCCTGGTGCCATGAGCCCGCGACATGGGGCTCGGCCTTGCGCAGGGTCGTCTTCTGCGCCGAGATCATCGCGCGCTCACCGAGATAGCCGTGGACGACCTCGGGGAAGCCCACCCGGTCCAGGGCCTTGAACATGTCGAACATCAGCTTCGGGGAGTCCACCGCGAGCACCCCGCCGCCCATCTCGACCCAGCCCCGCTCGAGGATGCTGCGGAACGGCGGCTCCGGCCTGAACTCCTCGTAGTAGCCCTCGGGCGCCGATTCACCCGAGGCCAGCGCGCTGCGTGCCTCGAAGGCCCGTTCGATTCCCTCGGCCAGGCCGACCGCCTCGTCAGTGTCCACGAGGCCGCGCACCAGCAGGCAGCCGTGGCGAAGAATCGCTGCCCGCAGCAGCTCCGGGGTCAAGTCTTCCGGGGTGACCTCGGGCAGGCTCGATCCGCCCGGAATCGAGTCGAACGATGGATGGGCGAAATCGGGATCCGCAGGGGCCCGCTCGACCAGCTGGATACCGGCGAGATGCCGAAGCCTGAGGAGGCGGCGATCGAGGTCCAAGTCACGACGCTCACGGTTCGCGCGCGTGAGTGCATCGATCTCCTGGACCAGCTCCTCCAGTGACGAGATCATCGGATCACCGGTTGGCGTCGAGGCTCCCGCCATCGGAAAAAGGTAGCAGGGGCCCGCCCAGCGCCGTAGGCCGGTCGATGACGAGGGCCAACTAGCCGCGCTTGCGCCAGAAGACGCCGGTCCAGTCGATCCGCTCGATCGGCTCGCCGATGCCACGATCGCGCCGGAAGTCCTCGACCGCCTGGCGACACGGCTGGAGGACGAAGTCGTCGATGATCAGGAAGCCCCCGGTTGAGAGGCCGTCGTATAGATTGACCAGCGCGTCCATGGTCGACCCGTACATGTCGCCATCGATACGCACCACCGACCAGCGAACGTCCCGCAGGGCGGGCAGCGTGTCGCGGAACCAGCCCTCCACGAAGCGCACCTGGTCGTCCAGCAGTCCATAGCGGTGGAAGTTCTCCCGCACCTCCTCAACCGGGACGGCGAGCCACTTCAGCTCCTGCGACTCGACGCCGCGGTCGCGATCGGGGTCGGGAGGGGGAGGCCTCGAAACGAGTCGGCGACCCAGACCAAGCGGTCGTCGACGCCGTGGGCTTTCAAGACGCCGCGCATCAGGATGCCCACCCCCCACGCCAGGGCCCGGCTTCGATCAGGTCCCCAGACACATTCTCGGTCAGCGCCGTCTCCACGCACCGGCGCACGCTGCGCATGCGTTCGAGGCCGATCATGGTCTGGGCGTAGAGCGGCCAGTCGCGCCCCTCGGCGCGGGCGAGTTCGGGATAGGAGAAAATCCACCCTTCCCCGGTCTCCGCCATGCCGGGGGCGAGGCGCTCCTTGAGTTCCTCTGGCACCTCCATCGTGTCGACCCTGGGGTAGATCGCATGAGTGAGAGCGTCGATCAGCAGCTCTAGGTACATGTCGCGGAGCCGCTCGACGCTCCCCTGCTCGATGTCCGCATCAATGTCCACCACCGGAGCGGAGCTGCCCGGCGGTCGGCCGCTCGACCCGTGGAGCCGGGATCGGCGCTCCATAGGGTCCAGGGTCTAGCCGTGGGTGCCGCGGTACTCCAGCTCGATCACGGCGAGCGGGGCCAGACCCGGAAGCGTCCTGTGGTACGTCTCCTCGAACCGCGGCCGCGCCCGGCGCAGCAGCATCCCTCCGAGGCTCTCCTTCTCCCGCCGCAGCTCGGCCACCTGGTGCACCGGGCTCGCAAGGTCACCGCTGGGCAAAGGCGTCACCAGGAAGATCGATCCCCGCTCGGCCGCCTCCCGCGCGAGCACCTCGGCGATCAAACGGTTCGGCGACGGCACTGGGTCGCCGATACTGAACGGGTGATCGCTCAAGGGCAGGCCGAGCCGGGACTCCGGGTGGGTCTGGGGCAGGTAGACGTCGAGCCCGGTCAGGGGAACGGGCGTCAGCGACGCCGCGTCGATGACTGCGTCGCCCGGCGCCCAACGCTCCTCGATCACGTCCGCCGCCCCGGCGAAGTCAATGCGAGCGAAATCGGCGTCGAGCGTCTTGGCGGCGCCGATCGTGAACCCCGACAGCACCAGGGCGGTACAGGCGACGCTCAGCAGCGGGCCCGCGGCGGTGACCACGGCGCCGATCGCGACCGCAAGGCCAGGCCAGGAGGCGTTCAGGTTGCGGGCCCCGAGCAGGTTGGTGCCGAAGGCGCTGTAGAGGGCCTCACCGAGCGGAGTCGCGAGGGCGAGCAACGCGACCAGCAGCAGACGAGGCGGGACCCGGCGCAGCGTCGCGACGAAGCCGAGGCGCGAGCGGCGAAGCCACTGCACCGCGCGGATTGCGCCGGCGCCCGCGGCGATTAGGAGGCCGGCGGCGATCAGCGCCGTCGCCAGGTCTCCCGGCACGGACCCGAGCTGAACGTAGGGGTAGCCGATGGCCCAGTTCTCGACCGCGAGCCTCACGTAGTCGAAGGTGAAGGGCTGCAGCGCCGAGAGGATCTTCGTGGTCGGCGAGTTGTTGTCGGCGATGAAGCCGGGGATCCAGGGGGCGAAGCCGATCAGCACTCCCAGATTGGCAAGCAGCAGTCCGCGGATCGCATCTCGGTGAGCCCACAGCACCCAGACGAACTGGGCGGCGAGCGGGAAGACGGATGTGTAATGGGAGTACAGCGCCCCGCAGGCGCAGACCGCATAGACGCCCCACCAGCGCGCGCGGCCGCTCTCTAGCGCGACGAGCAGCGCTAAGGTCGAGGCGGTGACCAGCGCGATCATCAGCGCGTACGAGCGCGCCTCGGTCGAGTAATAGATCATGAACGGGCTCAGCGCCATGACCGCGGCGCCGACCAGGCCCGCGGCCCGGCTGACGGTGCGGCTGCCGAGCATGTAGACGAGGGGGATCGTCGCCGTGCCGGCGAGCAGCGAGGGCAGGCGTACCCACTCGGGGTTGGGGCCGACCTTCATCGAGAGCCAGCCGAAGATGAAGTAGAGCGGCGGCGTGATCTCGTCGTTGCTGCGAACGGAGCTGAGCACGTCGCCGAGGCTGTGGCCGTGGAGGATCCAGTAGGTGGATAGCTCGTCGCCGAGAAGGCTCTGGTCGAAGTTGGCGAGCCGTATCGCCAGGCCCAGCAGCGTGAGCCCGGCGACAGCGGCAACCAGCAGCGAACGCGTCTGCGGCCGCGCCAGCGAACGCGTCTGCAGCCGCGGCTCCTGCGTCGGTGTAGAAACGGCGCTCAAGCCACGGGCCTAACCGGCTGGGGCTCGGGCTTCAGGGCTGGAAGTTCAATACGAATGGCCCGCAGGGGCCGTCGTCGCTCGTCAGCGGGCTTCCGTCGATCCCCTTGGGCGTGATCGTGAGCTGCGAGCTGGTCACGTCGACCTCGCCGTAGCTGAACTGATCGAGGACCGAGCACTGCATTCCGACCCCGGCCGGCGGCTGCGGCTCGAAGAAAGCGTTGTCGACGGCGGCCGCGGCCGCCGGGCTGCCGGTTGCGTCGTTGATCTCGCGGGCGAAGGTCGCGGTGGCCGCCGGCCCGACGCTGACGTCGAGGATGCCGCTGTTTACCGGGCCGCCCGGCTCGAGGGTCTTAAAGCGGGCATCGTTTACGAGCGTCGCGTGCACGTCGGTGGAGAGGAACACGACGTTCTTTACGCCCTGAAGCCCGCTCAGCACGCGCTGGCGGTCCGCCTCATAGCCCTCCCAGCGGTCGTACGGAAGCGCGTAGAACTGCTGGATCGGCACCTCGTTGATCACCACCTTGAAGCGAGCGTGGGAGTGCCTCACGTCGTACAGGAAGCGCTTCAGCTGCTTGTCCCCGAGCAACGTCCGGTTCGGATCCTTGATCGCGTCCAGGCAAGCCTGGGAGACGGGCTGCGCCAGCGACGGGACGAGGATCGCGAACAGGTTCCGTGTGCTCTGAGGCGCGGTCGGCGCGAGGTCCGGCGCCTGTGTCACCGGGTTGTCGCAGACGCCGTTCGCTGACGCTTTGGCGGAGCGGAACGACCGCTCGTCGAGGAAGAAGAGCTCCAGGTTGTCGCCCCACTGCCGGGTCCGGTAGAGGCCGTCCTGGCTGCTGGAGTCGACCGGCGCGAAGTCGGTGAACGCCTTCACGCCGCGCTGGTAGAGCAACTGGCCGTCGATCGTGCCGCTCGAGAAGACGTTCTCGAAACGCGAGAAGTCGTTGATGAACTCGTGGTCGTCCCAGTGAGAGTAGAAGCCCGCCGCGCCGCGCAGGTCGGCCAGCTTCGCCTGGTCGAGGTTCAGCTTGTATTTGGCCCACTTCTGCTCGACCGTAAGGGCGACCGGGTTCAGCTTGCCGGGCACCTCGCTGTCGGAGTAGATCGTGTCGCCAAGGGCGACGTTGAAGTCGTTGCCCTCGTCCTGCATGCGCTTGAAGACATCGAAGTTGTTCCAGAACGGCTGCGTCTGCCCCACCGCCCGCTCGGCGTCGTAGTCCCCCGTCCAGGCGAAGCGGATGGTTGCGTCGCTGTTTTGCTTCGGCGCGGTGATGAAGGTGCCCACCTTGCTGGCAGCCCCTCCCTGCGTGAAGCGGTACCAGTAGCGGGTGCTCGACTGGAGCCCCTCGACCCGCCGCTGCACGGTCAGGTCGTTGTCCGCGCTCGCTTGGACATTGAAGCTGCGGACGACCCGCGCGAAGCCATTGTCCGTTGCTACCTCGAGCGTCGTGGTACCGGTTTGATCGGCCCGTGCCCAGAGCACCGCGGAGTTCGGCGTCACCTCGCCGGCCGCGACACCGAAGCTGAAGCTGTCGGCGCTGGCGGCGGGAGCGGCCAGCAGCGCAACGGCGGCGCTGGCCAGGAGGGCTCGAATGGTAAGACGCATGGCGGTCTTGCTCGCGTGAATTGCGGTCCTTCGCTCGGTCCACGCTACAGCCCCTTGCGACCCGGGGCAAGGTTGAAATTTGGTATCAGAAGCTCCCTTCGGCGCTCAGCCGCGATAATTTCCGGATTCGCCGCGCGATCTCTCTGCTCACGCTCTCGCTGCTCGCCTTCGCTGGCTGTACGGGCGATGACTCATCCCCGCGTGAGGCAGGTTCGGCTGGCCAGCCCGCGCCGCCCCCGGCGCCCGTCAAGTCCTCAACGCAGGGCGTCTCCCGGGTCTTCGTCGTGGTGCTCGAGAATCATGAGTACTCCCAGGTGATCGGCAACGATCAGGCGCCGTATCTGCAGGAGCTTGCCGGGCAAGGCGCACTGCTGAGCCGTTATTACGCGGGCACGCACCCATCGCTGCCCAACTACCTGGCGATCCTCGGTGGCTCGACTTTTGGAATCACGTACGACTGCACGGGCTGCTCGGCGCGCGATCCGAACCTCGCCCTGCAGCTGAGCAAGGCCGGGGTTTCCTGGCGCGCCTACATGGAAGGGTTGCCGAAGCCTTGCTTTAAGGGCGGCTGGGCCTACCCCTATGCCAAGAAGCACGACCCGTTCATGTACTTCCCATCGATCCGCGAGACCAGACGGTGTCAGTGGGTGGTCCCGGCCTCGGAGTTGCAGGCATCGCTGCAGACGGGGCGCCTGCCGCGCTTTGGCTGGCTGACCCCTGATCTGTGCAACGACGCCCACGACTGCGGCCTGCGCACCGCCGACCGCTACCTGGCCACGATCGTCCCGCAGATCCTGCACGCCCTCGGCCCGCACGGCTTTTTGGTTGTCACCTTTGACGAGGGCGTCAGCTCCCAGCGCGGCGGCGGGCGGATCGCCACGATCGTGCTCGGGCCCGATCTGCGCCATGGCGCCATCGACGTCTCCTACACCCATTACTCGCTGCTGCGCACGCTCGAGGACGCTTTCGGCCTGGCCCCCATCCGCGCTGCCCGCCAGGCCCGACCGCTGCGGGCGGCTTTCTTTCGCTATCCAGTCCTGCGCTAACCGGAGTCCAGAGGGCCTCAGCAGGTCCCGGAGAGGCCTCAGCAGTTCCCGGAGAGGAGCGCCACCCCGGTCATAATCCGCGTGTCGGGGGTTCGAGTCCCTCTTCCGGCATGGAGAAGGCCCCGCTATGTAGGGTTTTCTGCTGCCAACGGGGCGGTCGCGGCTACGCCAGACGGGCGGGGTACGCTGATCCGCCCCGACCACCGATGCGTAAGTGGCCAGCACGGGCGGCGAGCAAAAGGAAGCTAATCGGGACAACGAGGACGGAAGGGATGGGCGCAACTGGGCTCGAACCAGTGACCTCCAGATTGTCCTCGTCCCAGAGCCTTAGACAGCTCTCAGCGCGCCGCCATCAGCGAAGTCGACCCCTGCAAGGCGGTGGACACGGCAGGCGCGACTAACCAGCCGCAATCAAATTGGATCTCGTGGGCCGCGCCCGTGGGTCGCTGCCCAGGGGGCGCCGCGGGAGTCCTAGGGCCCCGCCGCCGCCTGGATACGGTCGAACGACCCGGCAAAGCGCGTCCAGTCGACGAGCGCGGCGCCGGCCCCGTTGACCGCGACCTGGGGACTGAAGGCGTACCCGGAGCTGGAGAGCGTCTGCACCTTGCCGAGCACGCCGGACGCCGAGCGGGTGCGGGCCTGGATATTCCCGCTCCCGCCGCTGAAGCTCGCCCAGACGGCGACCCCTTTACCGTTCGCGTCGATTCCGACCTGGGGCGATTCGGCGTTCTGCCCGCCGGCGGAGAGGTCCTGCACCGAGCCGAGCACGCCGGCCGACGAGACGGGACGCGCCTGGGTCTTGTCGCACTGGCACAACCCGTTAAAGCGCGTCCAGTCGACGAGCCCGTTGCCGTTCCCGTTGACCGCGACCTGGGGACTGAAGGCGGGCTGCCCGGCGGCGGAGAGCGTCAGCACCGAGCCGAGCACGCCGGCCGACGAGAGGGTGCGGGCCTCGATCAGGAGGTTCGCCCCGTCAAAGCGCTCCCAGACGGCGAGCGCGTTGCCGTTTGCGTCGATTCCGACCTGGGGCTCTTCGGCGTCCCGAAGGGCGTCGGAGAGGGTCTGCACCGCGCCGAGCACGCCGGCCGACGAGAGGGTGCGGGCCTGGGTCCGGTCGTTCGCCCCGTCAAAGCGCGTCCAGACGGTGATCCCGGCGCCGGCCGCGTCGATCGCGACCTGGGGACTGAAGGCGTTCCGCCCGGCGTCGGAGAGCGTTTGCACCGCACCGAGCACGCCGGCCGACGAGCGGGTGCGCGCCTGAACGCGGTCATTGGCCCCGTCAAAGCGCTGCCAGACCGCGAGCGCGTTGCCGCCCGCGTCGATCGCGACCTGGGCCGATTCGGCGTTCTGCCCGCCGGCGGAGAGGTCCTGCACCGAGCCGAGCACGCCGGCCGACGAGACGGGACGCGCCTGGATCTTGTCGCACTGGCACAACCCGTTAAAGCGCGTCCAGACAACGAGCCCGTTGCCGTTCCCGTTGACCGCGACCTGGGGACTGAAGGCGTTCTGCCCGGCGGCGGAGAGCGTCTGCACCGCACCGAGCACGCCGGACGCCGAGCGGGTGCGGGCCTGGATCCGGAAGTTCGCCCCGTCAAAGCGCTCCCAGACGGCGAGCCCGTTGCCGTTGTTATCGATCGCGACCTGGGGCTCTTCGGCGTTCGCGTAGGGTTCGGAGAGGTACACGGGCGCCTTGAAGGCAGCCTCGGCCGTGGCGGGGACGAGTACCGCGATCAGCACGAGGAGCGATAGGCCGAGCCGCAGCAGGCGGCCCCCAGGCAGCAACCCACCAATCCGACGAAGAATCACCACACCAGGAAAGCTCACTTCGGACCCCCTTCTGCCTTTCGCAACCGTGCTCGGACCAGCCTATACACTTCGCGGACGACGTGTCAAGCGGTCCCGCCGGGGCCCCGCCGCGAGGGTAAACCCAGGTCGGGCCGAGAGAGAGCGCACCTACGTTCCCACCTGGCCGATTCTCGACTCAGCGACGCGGCCCCCTGCAACGCGAAAACCCCTCCTGAGCGGGGATTTCGTGGTGTGGGCGCAACTGGGCTCGAACCAGTGAGGGCGTCACCGCCAGGCGCGTCGGCGGGCGGATCGCCACGCTCCTTCTCGGGCCCGATCTGCGCCACGGCGCCAAGATCGAGGTCCCCTGCACCCACTACTCCCTTCTGCGTACGCTCGAGGACGCTTTCGGCCTGGCCCACCTCCGCGCTGCCCGCCAGGCCCCACCGCTGCGGGCGGCTTTCCTGCGCTATCCGGTCCTGCGCTAACCGGAGCCCAGAGGGCCTCAACAGGTCCCGGAGACGCCTCAGCAGTTCCCGGGCAGGAGCGCCACCCCGATCTAATCCGCGTGTCGGGGGTTCGAGTCCCTCCTCCGGCATAGAGAGAAAGCCCCGCTATGGCGGGGTTTTCTGCTGCCAGCGGGGCGGTCGCGGCTCCGCCAGACGGGCGGGGTGCGCTGATCCGCCCCGATCACCGGTGGCGACCCGGCCACGCAGTCCAAGCTACGAACTCTCAGGAAGACAGCCGGCGTCCCTGAGCAAGGCCGGCCGCAACCACCTTTGCTCGCGGCCTGGGATTCATCAGGTTGGGGCCGATCGCAGCGACGGAGGCGCTGTCGGGCGAGATCACGAGCACTTCCGCTCCGCGCTGTCGCAGCGCGGCCGCCTCGATCGCCGCCGCGGCTCGCGAGAATGCCACCAGCGCTCCGAACGGCGTGGTACGGCGCGGTCGCAGCGAGCCGGTCGGGTTCAAGCACAGAACGCGGATCCCCCGGCCGACGTCCGCGCAATCCATGTTGGTCGGGCTCCATGCCCCGCCATCCACGTAGCTGCGCCCGTCGACGACAAGCGGGCGGAAAACGCCCGGAATCGCGCACGAAGCCTGCACCGCTTCAGCGACCGTGACCTCCGGATCCCCGGAGCCATCGAACATCACGCGCCGACCGCTCTCCAACTCCACCGCGGCGACTTGAAGGCGTCCATCCCAGCGCGCCTCCGACTCGTCGATCGTCCGGCCCAGCTCGGCGAGTGAGCGCGTCCCAGGGGGCACGCGACTGAGCGCCGACCGCCGCAGCAGCCTGCCCCCGGGGGCCGTCGAGCGCAGGGCGATCGAGGCCAGCGGGCCGGTTGCGGTGGTGGCCAGCGCGGCGGGCGCTTGTAGTAGCCGCCTCGCGTGGGAAGGCGGGGGGCCGCCATCGGCTGCCGGTACAGCTGGCTGCTCTGGAAGCTTTCCCAGCCCGGACCCTGGATCGACTCCGGCGCAGAGCATCGCGGCGACAATCGACCCGGCCGAGGTGCCGATATACGGGTCGCATTCGCGGGCATCGAAGGACTTCGCCTCGCCAAGGCCGGCCAGCACCGCGGACAGCCAAGCCTCGCCAAGGATGCCCCCGCCGCCAAGGATGAGGACGTTCGGCGTGTTCAGACGTCCATCCTAGGGGTGAGTTGCCCCTATGCCAGCATGGGAAGGCTGGCGCGAATCCTCGATAGTTAGGAAAGACCCATGCTCTCGTGGCTCGCCAAGAAGATCGTCTTCCGACTCATGGCGCGGATGCGCGCCGGCGACTACGGGCCGACGCTGCGCCTGGACGCCAAGGACGTGCGGTTCCGATTCCCCGGCGACAGCTCGTGGGCGGGCGAGCTTCAGGGCAAGCAGGAGCTGGAGCGCTGGTACCAGCGCTTCGTCGGCGCCGGCCTGCAGATATTTCCCGACGAGGTCGTCGCCAAGGGGTTCCCGTGGAAGATGACCCTCTGCGTCCGCGGCCACATCTACCTGAAGACGCCCGAGGGCGAGACCGTTTACGAGAACCGCTACGTGATGTGGGGCCGGATGGCCTGGGGCCTGCTGCGGGAGTACGAGGTCTACGAGGACACGCAACAGACCGCCGCCCTTGACGAGTACCTGGCAACGCAGGAGCAACCCACGCGTCCCGTCTGAAGAACCCGCGGCGGTCGCCCCGGACTAGACGTACTCCTCCGCCGGGATCGGCTCCGCTCGAACGCGCGGCCAGACAGCACCGTGCCCGGCGCAGGGCCGAGCACGGCTTGGACAGGGGAGGCTCGACGGCCTCGCACGAGACCCAGCGGTCCAACCTGCGCGGGCCTCGTTGTGTCCCTAACCCCTGACTTCCCCGTCTCCGGCGCGGGCTAAACCCCTATTTACGCCGCTTCCGTGAGCTGCTCGCCGTCGCCCATGGCGATGCGCAGCTTGCGAGGCTAGTGCGGCGGGCGGCGCTCGTCGTCGCGCCGGTGCGCGAGCGCCCACGCCTCGAGGCCGATCAGGCCGATCAGCGCGATCGAGAAGGCGATGAAGGGCGGCGACCAGTCCGGTGGTCTGGCGATCGCAAGCGATGCGACCGCGAAGACGTCGGCCAGCAGCAGAAATCCAACGAGGACCGGGCGCAGCGCTGCCCAGGTCGGCTGTACGTCGTCGGGGCGGCGGCGCGGACTATTCGTCGCTCGCCGCCCGCTCCTCCGCCAGCTTGGCGATCCGGCCGTAGACGTCGGGGAGCTTCTTCTTCATGCGCTGAAGCTCCCAATGCTCGATCTTGATCAGCTTCACGCGTGAGGTCGCCTCTACGGTGGCGCCGCGCGTCTCCTTTTCGATCAATCCGACCTCGCCGAAGATGTCTCCGGGTCCGAGGTCGCCGACGTGCTCGCCGTCGCGCGTGACCTTGGCCGTCCCTTCCTCGATCGCCATGAACGCGTTCGCATAGTCACCCTCCTTGACGATCACGGCGCCTTCCGGCACCTCGTCGGAGGTTGCAAAGGTCGTGATCACGGTCAGGTCCTCATCGGGCACGTTCTCGAAGATCGGGATTCTCTTCAACTGGGTGGCGTCCATCACTCCTCTTCTCTGCCTGGCAGACCGCGCTTGGCGCAACCTATCCGATCCGGCAATGGCAGTGCCCCCGTAACCTTCTCCCCGATGCGGATGCGAATCCTCGCCCTGGCGGGAGCGGTGCTGCTGATCGGCGGCAGCGTCTCGGCTGCCGTGCTCGTTAAGGGCGCCGAGCGCCACGTCGTCAAGCCCGACATCCCCGGCACCCCCTACATCGACGTGATCTCGCCGCGCGACGGCTCCAAGCCGCACTCAAACGCCGTCGTGGTCAAGGTCAAGGTGCACAACTTCACCCTGGCGCCGGCGCAATTCGGCAAGACGCCCCAGCTCGGCGAAGGGATCCTCCGCTTCTCGCTCAACAAGGTGCCCGACACCGTCGACGAGAGCCAGGCCGAGAGAGCCAAGAGCCCGCTTGGCAGCGGGCGCGTGATCGGGCGCTCGTTCGACTGGCCCCAATTCGCGGGACCGAACGGCATCCTCGCCACCCGGCTGCACGCGGAAGGTCAGTACTCACCGGCAACCCTGCCGCAGATCTATTACCACGACCTCCCCACAGGGCTGTTCCGACTGATCATCACGTTGGGCCAGAACGACGGCACCCCGACGCCGTACCACTCGGTCACCCACTTCCGGATCGAGTAGCGGCCCGCTCAGGGTTCCCGCCGCTCATGGCCGGGGCACTGCTTGACCGGCAGGCGTGGGTAGCGGGGGAAGTTCGGGTCGGTCTTCGATCGCTCGCAGAGCGAGAAGCTCGAGCCGCGGGTGTTGCGGACGATCCGCTGGTGCTTGCAGCTGTCGCAGAGGCCGGCATCTGGCCGATCCATGCGACAAGTATCGCCCCGCCCAGGTGACGCCGGCCACACCCAGCCTTTACTTCACTTTGTAAAGTTAAGATGATGGGCTCCCGAACCTACCGCCGCCTGATGGGTTTCCTGCGGCCCTATCGCAAGCAGCTTTGGGGGTCACTGGTATTCGCCTGGCTGGCGATGGGCATGACGGTGCTGATCCCGCTGCTGATCGGGCACACCATCAACGAGATCGTGTCCGGGAACAAGGGCCACAGTCATGCCCCGCTGCTGCCGCTCGCGGCGGCGATCGTCGGCGCTGCGATCCTGCGGGTCGGACTGACCGTGGTCAGGCGGCTGGTCGCCGGCAAGGTCTCGCTGGCGGTCGAGTTCGACCTCCGCCAGCGCTTCTACTCGCACCTGCAATCGCTGGAGCTGGGCTTCTTCGACACCCAGCAGACCGGGCAGCTGATGTCGCGCGCGACGGTCGACCTGCAGTCGATCCGCTTCTTCCTCGGCTACGGGCTGATCTTCATCACCCAGAACCTGCTCACGATCACCCTGGCGGCCGCAGTGATGCTCGTGCTGAACCCCGGGCTGGCGCTGATCGCCCTGGCGCCAGCGCCGATCGTGATCTACACCGCCGCGCGCTACAACCGGCTCTCGCGGCCGGCGCTACAGGAGGTACAGCAGCGGATCGCCGAACTGACCGCCGAGGCGGAGGAGAACGTCTCCGGGATCCGGATCGTGAAGGCGTTCGCACGCGAGGAGCACCAGCTGCATCGCTTCCGGCGGGCGATCTCACGGGTCTTCGATCAGAGCATCTACTCGACCAAGCTGCAGGCGTTCTTCTCCCCAATCATCGGGCTGCTTCCGCAGCTCGGCACGGCGGCGGTGCTGCTGGTCGGCGGACGACAGGTGATCAACGGCAGCCTCAGCGTCGGCGAATTGACCGCCTTCTACGTCTACCTGGCGATGCTCACCGCCCCGATGCGGATGCTGGGGATCGCAATGGGGATGTCGCAGCGAGCGATCGCGTCCGGCAACCGCTTGTTCGAGATCCTCGACCGCGAGCCGCAGATCAAGAGCCCGCCAGGGGCTCCCCCGCTCCCCGCCGGCGGTGGCGAGGTCGAGATGCGCGGCGTGACGCTCCGCTACGACGGGTCGGGCCCGGCGCTCACCGAAATCGACCTCGACGTCGCGCCGGGGAAGACCGTCGCACTGGTCGGGCCGAGCGGGGCGGGCAAGACCAGCCTCGTGGCCCTGATCGCGCGCCTCTATGACCCCTCCGAGGGGGCCGTCCTTGTCGATGGCGCCGACGTGCGCTCGGTCGACGTCGGATCGCTGCGCTCCGAGATCGCCTTCGTCGCCGACGAGAGCTTCCTGTTCTCGGCAAGTGTGGCCGAGAACATCGCCTATGCGCACCCAGAGGCGGCGCGTGAGCAGATCGAAGAAGCGGCGCGGCGCGCCCAGGCCGACGTCTTCATCCGCGATCTGCCGGACGGCTACGAGGCCAGGGTGGGCGAGCGGGGCCTGACGCTCTCGGGCGGTCAGCGCCAGCGGATCGCGATCGCGCGCGCCCTGCTCGCCGACCCGCGCGTCCTGATCCTCGACGACGCCACCTCGTCGGTCGACGCGCGCACCGAGCGAGCGATCAAGCGCGGCCTGCGCGAGGTGATGGAGGGACGGACGACGTTCATCATCGCCCACCGCCTCTCGACAATCTCGCTTGCCGACGAGATCGTCGTCATCGACGGCGGGCGGATCGTCGACCGAGGCACCCACGACGAGCTGATGAAGCGCTGCTCGTTCTACTCGGAGATCGCCGAGTTCGGCCTCGCCGACTCGGTCTTCCTCCAGCACGACCTCGAAGAGCGCGAGGAGGTGGCGAAGCTGTGAACAGGAGAGAGGACGGCAAGCGGCGCCGGCCGCCGGAGCTGGAGCAAGAGCGCGAGGAAGTCTCAGCCGAGGAAGAGGTCGAGCGCGAGGAGGCGACCTACTCGCCGGAGCGCAACCGCCTGCGCGAGGTCTTCCTGCTCTTCGCCGCGCTCTGGCGGCTGATTCGCGGCGAGGACCAGCGCGGGCGCAAGGTCCGCTGGCTCGTCGGTCTGTTGCGCCCCTACCGGGGCAAGGTGGCGCTGATGTTCGTCGCACTGTTGGCCGCGACCGGGGCGGCGCTCACTCCCCCCTACCTGGCCGGAAGGGCGATTCAGACGATCACCTCCGGGGTCCAGTCGCACGACGTCTCGACGCTCGACTGGATCGTCGTGGCGTTCGTCGGCACGGCGATCGTCTACGCGGCTGCGAGCTTTGTGCAGACCTATCTCGTCGGTTGGGTTGGAACGCGGGTGCTCCAGGACCTGCGGGAGAGGGTGTTCACCCACCTGCAGGCGATGTCGATCGGCTTCTTCACCCGCAACCGTCCGGGGGTCCTGATCTCGCGGATGACCAATGACATCGAAGCGCTCAACCAACTCGTCAGCGACGGCGTAGTGACGCTGTTCTCGAGCACCCTGACTCTGCTCGGGGTGATCGTCATCCTGCTGCTGCTCGACGTGAAACTGGCCCTCGTCGTCTTCCTCACCTTCCCGCTGCTGGCGATCGCGAGCCTGGTCTTCCGGATCGTCTCCGCCGGCGCCTACCGGGCGACGCGAGAGAAGATCGCCGCGATCACCGCCTACCTGCAGGAGACGCTGAGCGGCGTGCGGGTGGTGCGCAGCTTCGGCCAGGAGCCGCACCACATTGCGGTGATGACCGACCTCAACGAGCAAAACCGCGATGCCAACATGAAGACCGTCTACCTCAATGCCGCCTACTTCCCTGCGGTCGAGCTGCTCTCGGCGGTCGCGACCGCGGTGATTCTGCTCTACGGGGGAACCCAGGCGATCGACGGAGCAATCGAGATCGGCACCATCGTCGCCTTCGTCGGCTACCTGCAGACCTTCTTCGACCCGATCCAGCAGCTCTCGCAGCTCTATACGACCTACCAGCAGGGAATGGCGGCGCTGGACAAGATCTTCGACCTGCTCGACACCGCGCCGGACATGACCGACAAGGACGGTGCCGAGGACCCGGGCAGGCTGCACGGCGAGATCCGCATGGAGGGGGTGTCCTTCTCCTATGTCGACGACGCGCCGGAGCGCGAAGCGCGAGGCGAGGAGGTCGAGTGGGCCCTGCGCGACGTCCACCTGGAGGTCCCGCCCGGCCAGACGCTGGCGCTGGTCGGCGCGACTGGGGCGGGCAAGTCGACCTTCGCGAAGCTCGTAGCCCGTTTCTATGATCCCCAGAGCGGGACGGTGCGGATCGACGGGCACGACCTGCGGGACCTCTCGCAGCGGGCGCTGCGCCGCCAGCTCGGGATCGTGCCCCAGGAGGGCTTTCTGTTCTCGGGCACGGTGCGAGAGAACATCGCCTTCGGCCGGCCGGACGCCAGCCAGGAGGACATCGAGGCGGCGGCCGCGGCGGTCGGCGCCACCGACTTCATCGCCGCGCTGCCTGACGGCCTCGACACCGAGGTCGGCGAGCGGGGAATCCAGCTATCGGCGGGGCAGCGCCAGCTGGTCGCCTTCGCGCGCGCGCTGCTCGCCGAGCCGGGCATCCTGATCCTCGACGAAGCGACGTCGAACGTCGACGTGCGCACCGAGAAGGTGATCGAGCGGGGGCTGGAGCGGCTGCTCGCGAACCGCACCGCGATCGTGATCGCCCATCGGCTGTCGACAATTCGGCGGGCGGGAAAGATCGTCGTCTTGGACGGCGGGCGGATCGCCGAGTCGGGCACCCACGAGGAGCTGATCGCTGCGGGTGGCTCTTACGCCCGCTTGTACGGAGCCTGGGAGGAATCGGCCGCCGCCTGAGGCGCGGCTGGGCCCGACTTCTAGCCGGGTCCGACCCCGCCCGAGCCGCCCGAGGCGCCGCCGGTGCCGCCACCCGTTCCGCCGCCCGTGCCAGTGCCGGTGCCAGCGCCACCGCTCGGCACCGGGGTGACCGGAGCGGGAGTTGCGGTGGTGGGAGCGGCCGGTATGACCGGGGCCGCTGTTGATGGTGCGGTGGCCGTTGCCGATGGCGTGGTCGGCCCCTGTCCGCATTCATTGAACCCGTAGGCGCTGGCAGCGCTTGCGAACCGAGATTCGGCCGAGGCCACCTCGCTCTGGGCGCTTGCCAGCGCCGCGCTGTCGCCGTTCCGTGCCGCCTCCTGGATTCGGTCCTGCGCCGAGGCGATGTCCTCGCCGGCGGTCAAGAACTGGTCCAAGCCTGTCTGGTCGTTAGGGGTGCCGAGGTCGCGCAGGTGCAGGATCAGCCCGCTGTAGTACTCACCAATATCGCGGGCTTGGGCAGCTTGGTCGACTGTCCCGGTGCCATTCGTCGCGCCATTGGAGGTTGCGCCCAGCGCCGCGTTGAATTCGGCGCAGTAGCCGTCGGCCTGTTTTATGAAGTCGGCTTTGCTCAGCTTCGTGGGCGTCTGCACGGTCGGCGGGGTGATCTGTGTTTGGGTGGAATCGCTGCCGCTGCCGCAACCGGCAAGGATCGCCGTCGGGATCAGGGTCATGAGGCAAATGGCACGTTTCATGAGGGGCGGCAAGGTAGCAAAGGAGGGTGTGCCGCCTAGGCTAGGCGCTCGGCCACCTGCGCTGCCCCGACACCCTCCAGACGGAGGAGTTTATTTGGGCTCTTTTGGCCACGCACGACCTGTACCCGGACGGGGGGAATCCCGACCGCCTTCGCGACCAGCTTCCGCAGCGCGGCGTTCGCCCGGTCGTCTACCGGCGGGGCGTTGACCTTCACAGCGAGCGCGGCGCCACGTGGCCCGACGATCACCTCGCGCGATGCGCGTGGCGTCAACCGCACCGCAACATGGGCCGATCCATCGCGTTCGGAGATGTAGGCGGGAAGGGCGATCAGTCGGCGCCTACCTTGGGCCGGTCCGATGGTCGAACTCCGGGGCATGGACTCGAACCATGGCTTCCAGGATCAGAACCTGGCGGGCTGCCAGCTACCCCACCCCGGATCGGGTTCAAAGATAGCTACCCGATCTCGCCCAGGTCGGTATCCGGGTCGGCGATCTTCTCGCGGTCGGCCGAGACGTCCGCGCCCTCGGCGAGCAGTTCGCGTGCCCGGCCCAGGTCCTCGGAGCGCTCCACGCTCAGGCACCCGGCCACTTTGCCGTCCTTCAGGTACCAGGCCGAGAACTCGCCCGAGTCGCGCTCACCCCGCCAGACGATCTCGTCCCAGTCCTGGGCGGGCCCCACGTACTCGAGGCTCGCCCAGTCGGCGAGGTCGCTGAAGAAGTAGGGGACGACGTCGTAGTCGCGGTCCTCGCCGAGCATGTTCGCCCCGGACGCACGGCCCTGTTGAAAGGCCACGTCCCAGTGCTCGACCCGCAACCGCCGCCCGTGCACGACGCTGTCATAGCTGCACACGTCGCCCGCCGCGTAGATCCCCTCGACCGAGGTCTGAAGCTTGCTGTCGCAGGTGACCCCGTTCTCGACCGCGAGGCCGGCGCGCTCGGCCAGCATCACGTCGGGCCGCACCCCCGCCCCGACGACGACCGCGTCGCATTCGACCTGGCGACCGCTCTTGGTGATCACGGCCCTTACGCGCCCGTCGCCTTCGTAGGCCTCCAGTTCTTCGCCTCCCAGCACCTCGACCCCGTGCGACTCCAGCACGTCGTGAAAGAAGCGCCCCGCCTCTTCCCCGAAGTTGTTCGAGAGCAATACCTCCTCCATACACACGATCGTGCACTTGGTGCCCTTGGCGGTCAGCGAGGCCGCGACCTCGCTGCCGATGTAGCTGCCGCCGATCAGCACCACGTGCTCGGCCTTCTCCGCGTCCTCGCGGATCGCGTCCGAGTTGCCGAAGGCGCGCAGGTAGTGAATTCCCTCGTTCTCGGCGCCCTCGACGCGCAGGATGTTGACGTTGGCCCCGGTGGCAAGGAGCGCCTTGTCGAATCGCACCTGATCGCCGCCCTGAAGTTTCGCGCTCCGCTCCGCCGTGTCGAGCGACATCACGTTGCGCCCGTTCAGCAACTCGACCTCGTTCTCCTCGTACCAAGAGGCCGGGTTGACGTAGGCGTCGGAGCGCTCCGCCTCGCCGCGCATGTACTCCTTGCTCAACGGCGGGCGCTCGTAGGGCACCTCGGGTTCGCGCCCGACCAGCAGGATCTCGCCCTCCGCCCCGCGCTTTCTCAGCTCGCTGGCGCAGTGCGCCGCGGCCATCCCTCCGCCGACGAGCAGGAACTCGACCTTGCGCTCAGTGGCCACGTCTGCAAATACGGTCGCGCTCTGCCGACGGGGCCACTCAGCCATCCCCCCCGGCTCCGTCGGGCCCGAGAAACACCTTCAGGTCCTCCTCGCGGCCAGGATCGAGTACGGCGAGGATCTCATCGCCCGGCTCCAACACCGTTTCGGGACCGGGGACGAAACCACGCCCCCCCCGCAGCACCGAGATCAGCAGGCTGCCCTCCGGCATGTCCAGGTCGCCGACCCGCTGACCGGCCACCCGCGAGTCCTTCTCGAGCAGCATCTCGATGATCTCCAGTCGCTCCTCTGGGAAGTCGAGCAGGTGTACAAGGCCGTATTCGGGAACCTCGTGCTCGATCAGGTTCAGGATCAGGCCGGTCGCCGAGACCGAGGGCTTTATCCCGAGCAGCTCGAAGTGCTGGAGGTTCCGCGGGTTGTTGACCCGGGCGATGATCCGCTCCACCATGTACTTCTCGCGGGCCACCTGGCAGATCAGCATGTTGTCCTCATCGTCGCCGGTGACAGCGATCACCAGGTCGGCGCGCTGGATTCCGGCCCTCTCGAGCACCCAAAGCTCCGACGCGTCGCCGTACTGGATGTTGTGCTCGAGCTCCTGCTCGACGGTCAGATAGCGGCGCCGGCCGGCTTCGATCACGGTCACCTCGTGCTCCTTGTCGAGCAGCTCCCGCGCGAGGTTCCAGCCCACCTTCCCGGCCCCGACGATGATTATGTACATCCGCGCGCGCCCCTCCGCTAGCCGGCCGGCTCGGTTATCGGCGTCCCGTTCGATCCGCCGTCGTTCTTCTTAACAGCCTTGCGCACGTCGTCCCCGAGCATCTCGATCGCGACCTTGGTGGGGCAGATCGTGTGAACGCCCTGGTGCTCATACCATTCGGCCCGGTAGGGATCGAGGATGCGGGCGATCACCGTCGGCACGTTGTAGCGGCGTTTGGCGATCTGGGCGATCACGATGTTGGTGTTATCGCCGTCGGTGGCGGCGATGAACGCATCCGCCTTCTCGATGCCCGCCTCGCTGAGGGCGTCAATCTCGAGCGCAGTCCCGACGGTGAACTGACCCCCGAGGTCCTCCCAGCTCTGGTCGATCCCCAGCTCGAGCCGGGCGTGGGACTCGGGGTCCTCATCCAGGCACGAAACCTCGTGTCCGTCCTGGAGCATCTCCCTTGCCACCGACGACCCGACGCGGCCGCAACCCACGATGAGGATGAACATGGCTCGGATAGTAGAGGTATGGCGGCGACACAAAGTGTCGCCGCAGTGGCATGTCAGGCGGCGAAGCCGCCGCAATTCATGCCGAGTGCTTGCCGTCGCCCGAGGCAGGCTGCGTGCCGCCGTTTCGCTGGGCGCTGGACAGCTCCGGCGGCGCGGTCAGCAGGACCCGGCAGGGCGCCTTCTTGAGCACGTACTCGGTCGCTGCCCCAACCTCGTCGGGCCGGGCCGCGCCGATCCCCCCCAAGACCGCGCCGCCGCGAATCCTGGTTGGAGGCTCGCCACCCATCACGATCGCCTCGGCGCCGGTTCGGCGCGCCATCTCGACGATGCCGGAGCCGATCGAGCGGGCGGGGACGAGCTCGGTGTGCACGTCAACCGACTCGTACTCCTCCCCCACCTCCTTCGCCCTCCGAAGCGCCTCGCGTGCCTTCTGCTCGCGTTCCGGCGGTAGCTTCGCGTCGAGCGGCAGGGTCAGCGGCACCTCAACCACGTAGATGACGTCGAGGCGGGCGCCGGGCTTCTCGTCATCGGTGTCCTCGTCTGCCGCCGCGAGCCGGCCGGCCGTACCGACGATGTCGTCGTCGAGCTCGGTGCCGAACACGGGCACGAGAATGCGCCCGTACTCGATCTCCGGAACCTGCTTCGTCAGCGCCTCCGCGGTCACCGACACGCGCTTGGTGAGGCTCGTGCCCTCGACCAGCCGCCTGTAGACGAAATAGGAGACCAGTCCGAACACCATCCAGCCGCCGCCGACCCAGCGGGCGCCGCTATGGAAGGCGAGCACGCTGGCGAAGGCGAGGATGCTGAGGACCGCCGCCAGGATCGCCAGGCCGGGCAGCTCGTAACCGCGCCAGTGGATCGTCCCCGGCGCTCGATAGGGCCGCTCCCGGTCGGGCTCGGTGATCCGCAGCCGCACGATCGAGAGGTGGGCGATCGTGAGGGCGAGCATGGCGCCGAAGGCGTAGATACCGGCCAGCAGCTTGACGTCGGTGGGGACCAAGAGCCCGAACGCGATCAACCCCGAGCCGATGATCGCCAGGTACGGCGTCTCGTGGACGGTGCCGAGCTTGCCCAACCAGCTGGGGATCTGGCGATTGATCGCCAGCGTGTAGATGTGGCGCGAGACGCCCAGCATCGAGGTGTAGGCGGCGATGATCAGCACCGGCGCCGCGATCAACGCGACCATCCACCGCATCAGCACGGAGAGCCAGTGGGGGTCATAGGCCGACACCACCCCCAGGACCGGCGCCTCGATGTAGCGGCCGCCGAGGGCGGTCTCGGGCCCGTGGGGCCCGGCGACGACCGGCACCGCCATCAGGGCGATCGCCGCCATGCCGGCGTAGATCAGCGGCACCGCGAGCGCCCCCGTAGAGACGATACGACGCAGGTCCTTGGGCTCGAAACGGATGTCCGGCGCGAGGTTGGAAGCAGCCTCGATTCCGGCGTAGGCCAGCATCGCGACCACCGTCGCGTAGGCGACGTCGATCAGGTCGGGGGAGTTGAAGAGATCGATTTGATCGGTGAGGCGGTCCGGGTGCATGACCACGATCGCCCCGACGACGACCACGGCGAGCTGTAGGAAAACGTCGGCGAGCGCGAAGCTGGCGAGCAGCCTCCGGTACGGGCGGCCGCTGATGTCGATGATGTTCAGCACCGAGACGGCGGCGATCACGATGCCGCCGATCGCGATCTCGAATCCGGCATCGCCGAGGTGGGGAGAGATCGGCTCCAGGTAGTGGGGAACCGAGATCGCCGCCAGGGCGATCACGATCAGGTAGTCGATCAGGATCGCCCAACCGGCGATGAAGGAGACCAGCTCGTCGAACGCATAGCGCGCGAAAGTCGAGGAGCCGCCGCGCTCGCGGAACATCGTGGCGCCCTCCATGTAGGTGAGCGTGGTGAGCACGAACAGCAGCCCTGCGATCAGGAAGATCACCGGCGTGAAGCCGAGTCCGCGGTCAGCGACGACCCCGAGCGCGAAGTAGATCGAGAAGCCGACCGTCGCGTAGATGACCGCGAACAGCCACGGCACGCCGACGGCGCGCTTCAGCGCCGTCGGCCGGTCCTGCCCAGCCTCGCGCGGTTGGGGCGCCTCGCTCGCCTCGTCGGGGCTCACCGCTTCATCCGCGAGACGATCCAGAGCCGCCCAATCCCCACGGCCACGAAAGCGAGGCCGAGGAGGATTCCCAGGGACAGCGGGCCCCCTCCGCTGGCCAGGGTCAAGACCAGGATCGCCGCTCCAATCCCCACCATCACCACTGACAGGGCTCGGACCGAGCCTTGGTAGATCCCCTCGGGCGACGGCATCGTCGCGATTCTACGGCCGCGCCCGGCCCGCTCGGCCACGGCCCCGCGCCCGGCTCAGACAGGTGTCAGAGCCGGTTGCAGCCGGGGCACGCCCTCGGCTTCGGGGTCGGAGACGACGATCACCCGAGTCGGACGCTCGGCGAGCACGGTCTGAAGCGTTTCGTCGTACATCGGGTGGCCGTTGCGGAAGCGCAGCCCGATCACGATCGCCGCGGCGTTGATCATCCGCGCCTCCTCGGCGATCGCGTAACCCGCCTGTCCGGGGCGAACCCGCTCGACGTGGCCGGTGACCCGCAGCCCGCCGATCAGCTTCGCACGCTCGATCTTGCTGTGCGCCTCACTCTCTTCCCGTTCCAGCGCCGCGTCGAGCGGGAGACCGGTGGGCACCGTGATCATCGCGTGCAGATGGACGCCGCGGCGCCGTTTCGAGGCCAACTTGATCGCCGTCCCGACCATCTGGTCGGAGAACGGCTGGTTGTCGCGGAACGCGACCAGCACGCTTCGGTACTCGATCTCCTCGACCCCGAGCGCCTCTGGCAGCACCACCTTCACCGTCTCGGTGATCGGCAGGTGTTGGGCGCGTCGATAGAAAACGTAGATCAGGATCCCAAGCGCCATCCAGCCGCTGCCGATCGCCAACGTGCGAGGGTTCAGCGCCATCACCACGATCCAGGCGGCGAACGTCCCCAACCCGCCGAGCACCGCTGTCAAGGGGATTTCGAAGCCAAAGGCATGGAAATTGAGCGGCGGCTTCCAGGCGCGTTCGTGATCCGCCCTCCGCTTGCGCAGCCAGATCACGGACGCGTGGGCAATCGTGAAGGAGAGCATGGCGCCGAACGAGTACATCGTCGCCAGCAGGTCGGTCTTGCCCGGGATCAGGGTGATCGCGGCCACGGCCGAGAAGACCAGGATCGCCACGTAGGGGGTGCGGTAGCGGGGATGGACCTGGCGCAGGCGCTCGGGCAGCTGGCGATGCTGGCCCATCGAGTAGGTGAGTCGCGAGACGCCGATCAATCCCGCGTTGGTGGCGATCAGCAGGATCACCGCGGCCAGAACCCCGACGTAGTAGCGCATCGCCTGGGTCAGGCCGTGGCCAAGCCCCAGGTTCTCGACGATGCCGAGGATCGGGTCGCCGGCGAACTTCGAGCCGAGCGCGGTGGTGTAGTGGCCGCCGACGTGGTGTACCGGCATCGCCGACAGGGCCACGACCGGAATCAAAAGGTAGAGGCCGAGTACAGCGAGCACCGTCAGGCCGACCCCGCGCGGGATCGTCCGCGGCGCGTCCTTGGCCTCCTCGGCCATGTTGGAGATCGTCTCGATCCCCGTGTAGGCGATCATCCCCACTGCGATCCCGAGCGCGAAGTCGCCCCAGCTAGGGGCGACGCCGAGCTGGACGTTGTCGACCAGGGTTGTGGGGCTGAGCACCAGCACGACCCCGATCGCGACCAGGACGATCTGGGTGCAGAGGTCGGCGATGGCGAGAATCAGGTTGAGCTTTGCCGACTCCTGGCTCCCCTTGATGTTAAGCGCCGCCAGAGCGGCGATCAGTACGATGCCGCCGATCACGTCGCCGGGCCCATGGTGCAACGGATGCCAGAACACCGCCAGGTAGTGGGGCACGAAGTAGGCCGAGATCGCGACCGTGATCACGTAGTTGAGCATCTGGCCCCAACCGGCGATGAAGCTGACCAGCTCGTTGAAGGCGTGGCGGGCGAAGCTCGATGAGCCGCCGGCCTCCGGGTACATCACGGTTGCCTCGGTGTAGGAGGCGGCGGTGAGCATGAAGATCAGCCCGGCAATCACGAAGGCGACCGGCGTGAGCCCCAGCGCGAAGGCGGCGGTGACGCCGAGCGCGTAGTAGATCGAGGAGCCGACGTTGCCGTAGGCCGCAGAGAACAGGGCGCCGACCCCATAGACGCGGCTGAGGCTCTCGTCGCGTGGGATGCGCTGGGCCATCAGCCCCGACTATAGGGACGGCTACGGCGCAGCTCGGACGTGCTCGCCGGTGACTGCGCCAGGCGACGGACATCCGGCCAGCGCCATGGCAAGCTCGAGCTCGTTGCGGAGGATCTGAAGCACCCGCAGCGCCCCCTGCTGCCCGTCCGCGGCAAGCCCCCAGAGCGCCGGCCGCCCGACCATCACCGCGTCGGCGCCGAGCGCCAGCGCGACTAGCACGTCGGTACCCCGACGCACACCGCCATCCACAAGGACGAGTCCGCGGCCGGAGATCGCATCGGCGACTTCGGGCAGCGCTTCGGCTGACGGCGCGACGCCGTCGAGCTGGCGGCCGCCATGGTTGGAGACGATCACACCGGCGGCGCCGTGCTCGAGCGCCAGCTCAGCGTCCTCGGCGGTCAGCACACCCTTGACGAGGACCGGAAGGTCGCAGCCGGAGACCAGCTGCTCGAGATCGGCCCAGGTCAAGGTCGGGTCCAGCAGGGCAAACGCCTCGGCGGGCCCGATCGGCTTGTCGCCCCCGAGCGCCGCGGCGACACTCGGCACCGTGACGCTCGCCGGCACCACGAACCCGGCGCGCATGTCGCGCTCGCGCCAGCCGAGCCGGGGGGCGTCGACGGTCAACACGATCGCCTCGTAGCCGAACTCGACCGCCTCGTCGATCAACGTCTGGGTCACCGCGCGGTCCTTGAAGCAGTAGAGCTGGAACCAACGGCGCCCATCGGGCGCCGCCTGGGCCACCTCGCTGGGGCGGGCGGTGGCGATCGTCGAGAGGCACATCAGCGTGCCAGCCTCGGCCGCCGCCCGCGCCATCCCGGCCTCGCCGTCGTCGTGGGCCATGCGCTGGAAGGCGACCGGTGCGACGACGATCGGCATCGAGACCTCGGCCCCGAGCAGCTCGGTTGCCGTGGTCACTTCACCAACGTCGACCAGCATTCGGGGCCGCAGCCTCCAGCGGCGCCAGGCCTCGACGTTCTCCCGCAGCGTGACCTCGTCCCAGGCCCCGCCGGAGAAGTAGCCGAGCGGGCCCGCGTCGAGCGCCTCTGATGCGAGGCGCTCATAGTCGGCGACGTTGATCGGCCCGGTACCTGAATCGGCCATGCGGCCGAGCCTATCTCTAGGAGATATGGACGATCGGGATGATCAGGATGGCGACGATGTTGGCGACCTTGATCATCGGGTTGATCGCCGGCCCGGCCGTGTCCTTGTAGGGGTCACCGACCGTGTCGCCGGTTATCGACGCTGCATGCGCCTCGGTTCCCTTGCCGCCGTATGCGCCATCCTCGATCAGCTTCTTGGCGTTGTCCCAGGCGCCGCCGCCGGCGGTCATCGAGATCGCCATGAACAACCCGACCACGATCACCCCGATCAAGAGGCCGCCGAGCGCCTCGGCGCTGAGCAGGCCGACAACCAGCGTCACCACGATCGGGATCAGCGAGGGAACGATCATCTCGCGCTGCGCCGCTGCTGTGACGATGCTGACCGTGCGCCCGTACTCGGGCCGCTGCGTGCCCTCCATGATTCCCGGGTTCTCCTGGAACTGGCGGCGCACCTCCTCGACCACCTGGCCACCGGCTCGACCGACCGCCTCGATTGCAAGCGCCGCAAACAGATAGACCATCATGCCGCCGACGATCAAGCCGATCAGCACGTCCGGCTGCGTAAGGCTGAAGTTGATCACCTGTCCGACCTTGGCCCGGTCCTGTAGCTCCTGTTGGAAGACGTTGAACAGCACCAGTGCCGCCAGCGCCGCGGAGCCGATCGCATAGCCCTTGGTGACCGCCTTCGTGGTGTTGCCGACCGCGTCGAGCGGGTCGGTGACGTTGCGAACGTCCTCGGGCAGGTTGGCCATCTCGGCGATGCCGCCGGCGTTGTCGGTGATCGGCCCGAATGCGTCCAGCGCCACGATCAGCCCGCACAGCGAGAGCTGCGCCATCACCGCGACGCCGATCCCGTAGATCCCGGCCAGCTGGTTGGCGCCGAGGATCGCCAGCGCGATCACGATCGCCGGAGCGGCGGTCGACTGAAGGCCCTGCGCGAGCCCCTGGATGATGTTGGTGGCGTGGCCGGTCTGCGAGGCGCGGCTGATCGTCCGCACCGGCCGGAAACGCGTCGACGTGTAGTAGTCGGTGATCACGAACAGGAGCGCCGTCACACCGAGTCCGATCAGCGCGCATAGCCAAAGGTCGCCGACACCTGGCGCATTCGCGGTCAGGTCCGTGCTCTGTAGGTTCAGCCCGTCCATGAGCCACTTGGTCACCGGATAGAAAGCCGCGGCCGAGATCAGGGCCGAGACGATCAGTCCCTGGTACAGAGCGCCCTCGACCCGGTCCGATTTGGTGCGCACCGAGAGTGCGCCGATGATCGAGGCGATGATCGCCACAGCGCCGATCACGAGCGGGTAGATCGCCACCTGCGCCTGCTCGGTGAAGGTCAGCACCCCGAGCAGCATCACCGCGACGGCGGTGACCGCGTAGGTCTCGAACAGGTCCGCCGCCATGCCTGCGCAGTCGCCCACGTTATCGCCCACGTTGTCGGCGATCACTGCGGGATTGCGCGGGTCGTCTTCGGGAATCCCCGCCTCAACCTTGCCGACCAGATCGGCGCCGACATCGGCGGCCTTGGTGAAGATGCCGCCCCCGAGCCGTGCGAAGACCGAGATCAGCGAGCCACCGAAGCCGAGGCCGATCAGGGCGTCGACCGCGTCCTTGTCGCTGGAGCCGGTGATGACGAGAATGCCGTAGTAACCCGCGACCCCAAACAGGGCGAGGCCGACCACAAGCAGCCCGGTCACCGAGCCACCCTTGAAGGCAACGTCGAGAGCAGGCGGAACGCCGCCCCGCGCCGCCTCGGCGACACGAGAATTGGCCCGCACCGAGAGGTTCATGCCGATGAAGCCGGCAGCTCCGGAAAGAGTCGCCCCGATCACGAAGCCGATCGCCGTCTGGTAGTTCTGAAGCGGGATCAGCCCGATCGCCAGCACCACCGCGACCCCCGCGATGATTGTGTACTGCCGGGTCAGATAGGCCCGCGCGCCCTCCTGCACCGCCCCCGAGATCTCCTGCATCTTTTCGTTGCCCGGCGAGCGGCGCAGCAGCCGCCGCGTGATCAGCGCACCGTAGACCACCGCCGCGGCGGCGCAGGCGAGGGCCACGACTGGGCCATACGACGTCAGGAAGTCGGTCAAGTTCGCTCCTCCAGGGGTCGGGCGGCCGGACTTCGAACCCAGCCGTAGCGGCGCGGAAGTCTATCTACGAGCACCGCAGCCGCGTCAGCTTGATGGCTTATTTCGCGCCCGGCGGAGTCCAGATACGCGGCGGCGGCTCACTTCCAGTACGCGGCACGTCCTCCGCTTCGCGTCCGGGCGTGCCGCGGTCGGCTTCGGTCTGCTCAGCCCCCGTCTGCTCGCCCCCGGCTCCCGCCTTGCCCCCGTCCCCCTCCTCGACGGCGGCGGCGTACAGCATCTGAAGCTCCGAGAGGGCGTTTCGGATCTGCGTCGCGGCGTCGTCGGGCAGCAGGTCGACCCAGGCCCTGACCGCGTCGATCCCGATCCGAGCCTGGTCGAGGTCGCGCTCGTCCTCCTTGGCGATCCGGCGTGCGGTCAGGTTGAGCACGCTGACCACGCTCTCGACCATCAGGTCCTGGACGCGCAGGTTGCGGATCTGCTCCTCGATCCGTGCCCGGACCTCTTCTTCCGTTTGCGGCACGTCCTCCGAATCACCTCGCGACACCTCCTCAGCTCCGCTTCCGGGGGTGCCGCGGGGGTCCCCACCTTGCTCAGCTCCAGTTTGCTCGTTCGCCGGGTTCCCCTCTTCCTCGTTCATCCGACCAGCTCCTCGACTCCGTAGGTCCGCTTGGTCTCCGCCACGGCATCCTTATATATCTCGTCCATGGGCCGTCCGTCCCGCAGGGCCCGCCGGGAGCGCTGGGCGCCGTTTGCCTCCGGCAGCGCCACCTCCACCCCGAGCCGCTCGCGAGCCGGGGCCGTCCACTCGACTATCTGCTCGAGCACTCGCCTCGCCTCCACCTCGGCGCCGCGCCGGAAGTCGATCATCTTGCCGTCCATCCCGTATCGGATCGCGCGCCAGAGGTTCTCCTCGATCTCGCGGTCGCGCAGCGGACTCCCGGCCCCGTCGTAGCCGTGGCGGTCGTAGTCGAGCGCCGTCTGGGCAGTGCATGCTGCGATCAGCGCCAGCAGCGCTGAGGACTCGTCGCCGCGCGTCTGGGCGTCACAGATGCGCACCTCGACCGTGCCGAAGCGGTGATGGGGCCTGACGCTCCACCAAAGCTGTGTCGACTCGACGATCGAGTTCATGCGCGCCAGCGTCTGCACGAACTCGGCGTACTCGGCCCAGGTGCCAAACGTCGACGGAATTCCACAGCGAGGGAAGACCCGCGTGAAGATCTCGGTGCGTACCGAGTGCAGGCCCGTGTCCTGGCGATCGAGGAATGGGGAGTTGGCCGACACCGCGAGCAACAGAGGCAGCAGCTCGCGCAGCCAGTCGCAGACGGCGACCGCGCGGTCCGCCCCCTTGATGCCGATGTGCAGGTGGAGGCTCCAGCTGTTGTTGCGCTGCGCAACCCACTGGAGGTCTCCCTTGAGGCGGCGATAGTGCTGGGTGTCGATGATGCGCTGGTCTCGATAGTCGGCCCAGGGATGGGTGCCGGTGGCGGCCAGCGCCAGGCCCATCTCCTCGACGAGCGCGAACAACGCCACTCGACACTTCGCCTGGCGCTCCATCGCCTCGGCAAAGTTCGCGCCGCGGCCCGACCGGATCTCGATCTCGGTGTCGATCAGCTCACCGGCCGCAGACTCGGCGAGCAGCTCATGGCCCTGGCAGCGCTCGTAAAGGTCCACGAAGCGGTGCTCGAGCTCGAGGCTCGAGGGGTCGACGATCGCGAACTCCTCCTCGATCCCGATCGTGAAGTCGGTCGAGGCCTCAAAGACCTCGCGGACCTGGTTCAGATCGAGGCCGGAGGACGTCACTTTGTTCGCGCCTCCCCTGGCACCAATCTCTTTCGAAGAGGTCGGCGCTCACACATCGCCCAAGAGCCGCTAGGCGAGGTAGAAGTACAGCGCGTAGAGCAGGTCTACGGCGGGGGAGGACGTGTGGACGGTCACCTCGGGCGGCACCTGAAGCAGCTGCTCGGAGTAGTTGAAGATGATCTTCACCCCCGCCTCCACCAACCTGTCCGCAACCCCCTGAGCCGCGGACGCCGGCACCGCGAGGACGCCGACCACAATCTCCTCGTCGCCGACGACCTGGTCGATCTGGGAGAAGTCGCGCACCTGGAGGTCGCCGACCTGCATCCCGATCACGCTCTGGTCGACGTCGAAGATCGCGACGATCTGGAAGCCATGATCGGCGAAGATGTCGGAGCTGGCGATCGCCTGGCCGAGGTTGCCGGCGCCGAACAGGGCGATGTTGTGCTGGCCCGAGGTGCGCAGGATCTTGCGGATCTCTGCGACCAGCGACTCGACGTTGTACCCGACCCCGCGCTTGCCGAACTTGCCGAACCCAGAGAGGTCGCGCCGGATCTGAGTCGGGTTGATGTGGGTGTAGTCGGAGAGCTCCTGCGACGAGATCGTCTCGCGCCCCATCTTGCGCGCCTGGGTGAGGACCTGGAGGTAACGAGAGAGGCGCGCCGCGACTCCGAGCGAGAGCCGCTCGCCGTCGGCGGGCCCCGGGCCGGCGGCGCCGCGCTCCACGGTTCCCTGCTCCATCATGCGGGTACGGTATCGAGCCTCGACCGCAAGGCGTCCAGGTCCAGGATCAGCTCCGAGACGATCTCGCCCTCGACGGTCACCACCGGGATCCTTTCCAGGTAGCGCGAGAGCAGCTCATCGTCGCTCTCGATGTCGATCTCCTGCAGCTCGAACCGCAGGCCCTGATCGCTGATCGCGAGGATCGCGGCTCGGGCCTCGTCGCAGAGGTGGCAGTCGGGGCGCGAGTAGAGGATCACCGTGGCCATGGGGTTCAGGTTCCTCGTTCCTTGTTCCTTGTTCCTCGTGTCTTGGCTTCCGCGGCGGCGTCCAGCGACAGATATTCGGGGTACGGCATCGGCTCGGTAAAACGGGCGGCGGAGGCGATCATCGCAGCGTTGTCGGTGCAGAGCTCCGGCGCGACGAGCTTCATCCGCAGGTTGCGCTCTTCGCAGAGCCTGGACACGGCATCGCGAAGGGGGCCGTTCGCGGCCACCCCTCCTCCGAGCGCCACGACTTGCCACTCGTCCGAGCGAAGGGCTCGTTCCAGCTTGGCGACGAGCTGTCCGACCACCGCGGCCTGAAAGCCCGCCGCCAGGTCCGCCCGCCGACGTCGGGCCTCGGCCTCGCCCAAGTCCCGGCAGCGGTAGACCAGCGCGGTCTTCAGGCCGCTGAAGCTGAAGTCGAGGTTGGGCCCGCGGGTCATCGCGACCGGGAAGTCGAACGCCTCGGGGTCGCCGTCGCGAGCCAGACGCTCGATCGCCGGGCCGCCAGGGAATCCGAGGCCGAGCAACCGCGCAGCCTTGTCCAGCGCCTCGCCCGCAGCGTCGTCCAGCGTCTGACCGAGGACCTCGTAGGAGGACGGCTCGCGCACCGCCGCCAGCAGCGTGTGGCCGCCGCTCGCCAGCAGACATAGAAATGGCGGGTCGAGCGGATCGGGCTCGAGGAAGTTCGCCGCCACGTGCCCGTGCAGATGGTCGACCGCGACCAGCGGCAGCCGCCGCGATGCGGCGAGTGCCTTGGCGCTGCTGACGCCGACCAGCAGGGCGCCGATCAGGCCTGGCCCGGCGGTGACGGCGACCGCGTCGACGGCGTCCAGCTCCGCCCCTGCGTCCGCGAGCGCCGCTTCAGTCACCGGGCCGATCAGTTCGAGGTGATGGCGCGATGCGACCTCCGGCACGATCCCGCCGAACCGCTCGTGAACCGCCGCCTGGGAGGAGATCACGTTCGACAGCACCTGCGCCCCGTCGGTGACCGCGGCGCAGGTGTCGTCGCAGGAGGTCTCGAGGGCGAGGATCAGTGCACTAGGCAAACGCGCTGGCACGCTCAGACTCGCGCTCGTACCACATGATCACAGCGTCCTCACCGTTGTCGTGGTAATAGCCACGGCGCGTCCCCGCCGAGCGAAAGCCGAACTGCTCGTACATCACGATCGCCTCGCGGTTGGACACCCGGACCTCGAGCGTATACGGGCTCTGCGCTCCCCCCTCCTCGAAGAGGCGGTTGATGAGCAGCGTGGCGATCCCCTGACGGCGCCGCTCAGGGTCCACGGCGACGTTCATCAAGTGCCAGATCGTGTCGTATCGCGAGCAGACCAGGTAACCGGCGAGA
>JBBQNM010000018.1:0-36450 GCA_038329895.1 Solirubrobacterales bacterium
TCGGTCTACGAAACCGAAGGTCACAGGTTCGAATCCTGTCGGGCGCGCTGAGGTCTATTCCCGCAGCGCGGCAGATGCGCGTGCCTCGGCTGGGACTTCCCGCCACATCGTGGTAACTGTGCGCGTGCCGTCCGGCGTGGACAACTCTCCAACCTGGACATAGCCCAACCGCTCGTAGCGGCTGTTGTTGCTCGGGTTGCTCGATTCCAGGTATGAGGGGAAGCCCTCGGCATCCATACCGGCGAGGTTGTCTGCAAGCAGCGCCATCCCGAGGCCCTCTCCACGGTGATCGGGATGCACGCCCAGAAGACTTAAGTAGTAGTGAGGCTCATCGTTTGGATGGGAAGCGTCGAAACGCTGCAGCAATTCCATGATCGATGAGGCACGTGAACCGGCGAGCCTCCTGATCATGGGCTCCACCTGAGCTTCCTCGCCTTCCGTGAGCTCGGTACCGCCCGGCGGGATCCAAAGCGCGGCAGCCGCGTAGTCCTCCATTGTCCAAGTGGACGAATACCGAAGGGCACTGTTGATGGAAAAGCGCCACCACTCCGCGAGATCCTCCCGCTCCGGAAAAGCCCAACTCCATAGCGGGTCCTCCGCGAAAGCCGCCGTGAGGGTCGCTGTCAGGCCGTCCAGGTCCGCTGCAGTGGCAACACGGTTGGTCATCGCTCAGGTCCGCGCTGGTGCTCCTGCGACATCGCCTACTCCCGCAGCCCGGCGGCTTCGAGGGCAGTGTCCTTATCCCGAAACGTCTTCCACGCCACGACGTTCCCCGAGTCGAAGTACCAGACGTGAAAGAAGCGGTTGTAGATCTCGCCGCCCGTCGCTTTCAGCCGTCCGCCGTCGCGCACAGCGGCAAATACCCGTTCACCCGCGTCGATGAGTTCCTCGGGCTCAATTTGCCACTTGTCAAACGACGAGGCGTAGTCGCGCAGTGCAGAGAGAATTTCCTCACGGCCGCGGATCACCCCAAAACCGACGACGTTAGTTGCGTCGAACTCTGCGTCGGGATGGAAGAGGTTCCAATCCGGCTCGCCCTCCTGATTGAAGTGTTCATAGCCCTGGCGTATCACCTCGACGTTCTCCTGCGACATCGGCTACTCCCGCAGCCCGGCGGCTTCGAGGGCTTGATTCCTATCTCGGTAGGACTCCTCGCGGACCGCCTTCCCGTCCCGAACGGTAAAGACGTGGAACAGAGTCAACTCTGCTGGAATGCCGCTGCCCTTACCACGGGCCGTGGTGGTCGCGGCGACCATGACTCGATCACCCGCATCTATGAATTCCTCAGCCTCCCAGCGAACATCGTCAAAGAGCTCCCCAAGCATTTCGAACCACCTTCTGACCCCCTCGTGTCCGAAACGGTCTTCGGCATCAGGCAGGAACCCCGGGGTGCTGATCCACTCGATCTCGGGGTCGAGATACACCAGCAGCGCCTCGACGCCGCCTTGATTCAGGGCGTCGAAGGCCTTACTTGCGAGCTCCACGTTCTCCCGCGACATCGCCTACTCCCGCAGTCCGGCAGCTTCGAGGCCTTCGTGCCAGGTGAGGAAGGCATGTACTCGGACGATCTTGCCGCCGAGCAGCACGACGTGGTTGGCGAACTCTTGATCGAGCTCAACGTGGCTGGTCTTTCCTCGCATCTGGACGTGACCCAGCCAGAGAACCGAGTCCCCGAGGTCACGGACCCCGGTCTCCTCGAAGTGAAACTCCTCCCAGGTCTCCCAAACCGCAGCAAACCCGCGGGAGCATTCATCGCGGCCGCGGTAAACGGTGCGTTCCACGGCTGCAGGACCAGCGGGCGCCCATTCGACGTCGGGGGCCATGTAGCTGACCGCCAAGTCCTCGTCGCGTTGGTTCCAGGCTTCAATCACCTGACGGAAGATCTCGACGTTCTCCTGCGACATCGCCTACTCCCGCAGCCCGGCGGCTTCGAGGGCCTTGCCCGAATCGTTGAACCACCGGAACCGGACCGCGATTCCGTCCTGGATGGTCCACACGTAGCCCTGATCCCACTGCGTCTCCATGCCGCTAGCCTGCCCGAGAGCGCGCACGGCCGCGATCACGACCACTTCGTCCCCGGCGTCGATGAACTCACGCGGGGTGATATCGAACCGCTCGTAGCCGCTGCGCCATTTGGTGAAGCTGTCAGGCCCGTAGATCGTGCCCGCCTCGACCGCATCGTCGGGGTTGACGTAGGCGATGTTCGAGTCCATGAGCTCTCTCCACCGATGAGAGTGCTCCTCCCAGGCCCGGTAGATCGAGCGCACGATCTCCACGTTCTCCTGCGACATCCACTACTCCGACAGCCCGGCGGCTTCGAGGGCTGCGTCCTCGTCGTAGAACTCGCGCCAGCGGGTGATCTTCTGGTCGCGCACCGTGACCACCACGTAGATGTGCGAACTGACCGTCGCCCCGCTTGCCGCGCCGCGACCACGCTCGCGAGCGTCGACGAACACGTCCTCGCCGCAATCCACCACCCGCTCCACCTCGGTGCTGTACTCGTCCCACTGCTCAAGCCACTGCTTCCATGAAGCGAGAACGCCGTCGTGGCCCCGGTAGACCCGGCTATCAGCGCGCGTCGGGTCTTCGGTCCACTCAATGGCCGGATCGGCCACCTGCGGGATCAGCTCCGGCAACGCTTCGAGCAACGCCTGCTGATCCATTGACGCAGCACCCGCGAAGAGGTTCCTGACGAACTCGACGTTCTCCTGCGACATCGCCCGCCCAGTATCTCGCTCTGGGCCAAGTGCCGAGGTAGCGGAAGGCACCGGCGGGAAAACCCAGGTGCGCGTCCCGCGGCGTCGATCATCGATGCCTATGGTTGGAATCACGACAGGCCCGCACGCGCCAGTTGTAAATACGCGACGCGGCGCTAAAGGAGGACGTCATCAAGCCCCGGCCCGCGGGTCGGGGCTCGGGGGTTCTGTCTATCGTCACATCCCCCTGACGATCCGTGGCAGGGTCTGGGGGCTTGCCGATGACCAGCCTGGCTGGCGAATTTCACACCGATCTGTCGTTGGACGACGCGCTGGTCGCCTGCGCGGAGGCCATCGACGGCCTGGGTTGGCGCATCGAAACAGTCGGCGCTGACCGGATCGTCTCCTACCCGGACCACGGGCTATCGCAGCAGTCCCCGCGGATCGAGGTGCAGCTGGTGGACCGCAGTGGAGCCACGGATCTCCGAATCATCGGGAGCGACAGCGATGCGAAACCCCTGGCGAGAGATGAGCTGATCGTCGAGCTGGACCGGGTTCGGGACGCGATCACGGCCTCCGTGGAAGGCGCGGGCCAACCCGCTCGACCCCCGCGGCCTGAGCCCGCGAGACCGGTCCAAGGTCCGCCACCGCCGGCCCGCGCAGTGAAACGCCGCGACCGGTCGCGCGGGTCGTGATCGGCGCCCTCGCGTTCCTGCTCGGGGCGGCGCTCGCCACGGCAGGGATCCGCACTACGGGGATCGGCGAGCAAACCAGCACCGTTCAGCGGACAGCGGCGAAGGCGACGGTGAGGACCCAGACGGAGACGGTGACGACTCGGGGCGGCATTGCATCTTCCCCTCGCCCCACGGCCGGGGGTCCCCCGCCTGGCTCTGCCGCCGGAACGGCTTCGGTCCCCTCATCGTCCCCGGCGAGGCGAAACTGCGACCCGAATTACGCGGGAGCCTGCCTCAACCCCCGTTCCCCTGACTACGACTGCAGGAACCAGATTGGAAACGGACCAGATTACGTTGCCGGCACCGTCGTCATCGTCGGCAAGGACCACTACGGCCTCGACGGGCCCGACCACGACGGCGTCGGCTGCGGATAACCGGAAGGTCCGGGCGCGACTCTTCGCATCGACGGTTCCCGGTTCGCCGAGCGGTTCCTCAACGACCAAATGCTCCGAGACAATCCGGCGAAGGCCGCGGTTGGGTGGCAACGAAGTGGCAACAGAAGCCACAGGACTCCACCAGACTCAGCCGGAAATAGACGGCAACCTGTAATTCGTCGGGCGCGCTCTGGAATCCCCGCACGTGTATGTCGGCGTCGGCCGTGAGCGCGATTAGTTGCGCCGCGCAGGGCGGTCTTTAGGGGAGAACCGACGATGATTGGCCTCGAGCCGATCGCCGAAAGGAGGCACGATGGGAAAAGTGACGGTTGATATCACCGCTTCATTGGACGGCTTCATCGCTGGGCCGAACCAGAGCAGGGAGAATCCGCTCGGCGAGGGCGGCGGACAGCTACATGAGTGGGTCTACGGGCTGAAGAGCTTTCGCGAGCACCACGGCGAGACCGGCGGCGAAACCAATGCCGACTCCGAGATTCTCGAGGAGGCGTTGAGCGCTGTCGGGGCGACCGTGATGGGCAGGGGGATGTTCGGTGGTGGAGAGGGCCAATGGGGAGCCGACCCTTCGTTTGATGACCCGTGGGAAGGCTGGTGGGGAGACGACCCTCCGTTCCACGTGCCGGTGTTCGTCCTCACCCATCACGCTCGAGAGCCGGTGACCAAGCAAGGAGGGACGACGTTCACCTTCGTCACCGACGGCATCGAGACTGCGCTGGAGCAAGCCAAGGCAGCCGCTGGTGACAAGGACATCTCGGTGGCCGGGGGCGCGAACGTCATTCAGCAGTACCTCAAAGCCGGGCTGATCGACGAGCTCCAGGTCCACATCGCCCCTGTGCTGCTGGGTGACGGCGCCCGACTGCTCGACAATCTCGGCACCGATTTGCCCGAGCTCAAAGCCACCAGGGTGATCGAGTCCCCCGCCGTCACCCATCTCAGGTACAGCGTCGTGAAGTGAGCTCTCGCGCGAGCTACGAGAGGATCACCAGTAGTGGTGGCCTTCGCGCAGGCTTTCGAGCCGCCGCTCGAGGGAGCGGTTCAAGGCCATCGCCAGCCCACCGCCGGCGCTGATCCGCGCGACGCCCAGCTCGGCGAGACGGGAGGGCTCGGAGATGCCCGGCACCAGCAGGACATTGACGGGGGCGTCGAGCTCGCGGACCAGCCGCTCGATATCCGCCTCCTCCTTCACCAGCGCGGGAAAGACGCAGTCGGCGCCGGCTTCGGGGTAGAGCCGCCCGCGGCGCAGGCTCTCGTCGAGTGCGCCGTCGAGGCCCAGAACGTAGGGGTCGGCGCGCGCATTGATGACGATGTCCACCCCCGCGTCATCGGCGGCGCCCCGCAGGCTCGCGACGCGGGCCGCCTGGGTGTCGGCGTCGACCAGCGTTTCTCCGCCCGCCGCGTGGTCGGTGTCCTCGAAGTTCAGCCCCACGGCGCCGGCGGCGAGCATGCGCTCGACGAGCTCGCCCGCCTCGAGGCCGTAGCCGCCTTCGAGGTCTGCCGTGAGCGGGACGTCGACGGCGGCGGCGATCCGCCCCACCGCTGCGAACATCTCCTCGGGCGGGGTGCACTGCCCGTCCTCGTAGCCGAGCGATTCGGCGACGGCTGAGCTCGTGGTCGCGACGGCCGGGAAGCCCGCCGCCTCCACGGCCCTTGCGGTCGCGGCGTCCCACGCGTTCGCGAGCACCAGCGGATCGCCGGGACGGTGGAGCTGGCGCAGCACCTGGGCCTGGGTCGGCAACTCGCTCATCGCTTCCACCATATGGCTCTGATCGAGGTCACCTTGCGCCAGGTCCACGCGGTCACGGTCCGCGCAGCTCGGGGATGTAGCGCTCGACGTGCGAAGCGATCGTCTTGCGAACCCATTCCTGGGTCCCCGAGTCGGCCATCCGGTAGCGACCGAGCAGCATCTTCTGGTCGGTGAGCGGCAGATCCGCGATAACCCAGCGCACGGCCAGGCGCTCGAAGAGCAGCTCCGTGCGACGCCGCCAGGCGTCGTCGAGTGAGGTGCCGCCGCCGGTCGCGACCTCCGCGATCTTCGCGATCGTCCTGGCGCTGAGTGACTGGCGCAGGGTCAGAACGCCGCCTTCGGGATCTGTGTAGTCGACCGTCGGGCTCGGCGGAGGCTCACGACGTCTCTTGCCTTTGCGCTTCGCCATCAACCGGCGCTTTCGAGCCGTTCGGCGAGCCGATTCATTCCGCGCTCACGGGCAGCGGCCGCGGCGGCGTCCCAATCGGTGGGCCGATCGGGCGGACGCTTGACCCCGGCGTCCTGAAGCATCGCGATCTGCTTGTAGGCGAGCAGATCCTCGCGGTGCTCGGTCAGTTCCCCGCGCAGGCGCGGGCGGGTCTCGCGTATCGCCCCGTCGAGGACCGCCTCGAGCGAGCCGTCGCGGCGCAGCAGCTCGGCGGCGGTCTTCTCCCCGACCCCCTTTGCCCCCGGTATGCCATCCGAGGGGTCGCCGCGCAGGGCGATGAAGTCGGGGACCAGCTCAGGCGGAACGCCATAGCGGCGCTTGACCTCATTCGGGCCCATCTGCTCGGCGCCCCTGACCCCGGTGCGGACGTAGAGCACGGTGACCCGCTCGTTCGCGCACTGGAACATGTCGCGGTCGCCGGTCAAGAGCAGGGCCCGCCCGCCCGCCTCGGCCTCCAGGCGCGCATAGGTCCCGAGCAGGTCGTCGGCCTCCAGGGACTCGTGGCTTACGACCGTCCATCCGAATGCCTCGAAGAAGTCGCGGCTGTCGGTCCACTGCGGTGCGAGCTCCGCGGGCAGCTCGTCGCGGTCCGCGTGGTAGTCGGGAAACAGCTCGACCCGGTAATGAGCCGCATCGGGCCCGAAGCAGAGGACGACCGCGCGCGGCTCATGCGTCTCGACCTCGGCGAGGATCAGGTTTGCGGCACCGAGCAGCGCATTGACCGGCTGGCCGTCCTGCCCCTTGATCGAGCTCGGCAGCGCGTAGAAGGCCCGAAAGAGCATCGACGGCGCATCGACTACAAGCAGCGGCGGCATTCCGCCAGTATCGCCTCCACAGGATGACCTATGACGCGAGCCTGACCACAGCACCGGCATAGCGGCGGAGGCTGTCGGACGACGGGCTCTGTGGCGGCAATTCGACCACGAACCCCGTTGTGCCGCGGAGCCGGTGGTTTTGCCAGCTCGCTGCGCTGCCGGGATATCGAGTCAGGCGGCGAAGGGGAAGTCCGACGAGCCGCGCGAACCTCCGCTCGACCGCGACGCTTCCGCCCGATTGGTCGACGACCCCGAGCGGCTGATGAAACCAGATCGTGACCCGGGGGCGGACGCGGAGGATCAACGATCGGGCGATCCTCGACTCAGGCTCAGAGAGGGGCCTCGGCCCCGAGTACTGGAGATCGCCGCGAGCACCGAGCCGACGCCAGCGCCAGGGGAAATTACGATTGAGGTCGACGCCATTCGCGTTCTGGCGGGTACCCGCCGCCACCCCGTCTGGATTGAGCTCTTTGACCGTCCAAACAAGCGCTTCCCGTGGCGGGGGTCGCGACACGAGATGCTGGTCGATCATCTGGCCGGCGACCTCGTTGCCGTGGATCACCCCGACCACCAGCGCGGCGTGCTCATTGTCGGGGTCGCCAAGCTCTGTCGCGAAGATCGGTCGCCCGCGGACCGAGCGTCCCAGGAAGACGGAGCGATGGACGAGTCGATCGGAGGCAATCCTGGGCCGCGCTGGAGTTGGGGAGATGGACCGCGCCGGTCGATCAAAAGGATCGGCAAGCAGCGCGGCGACTGACAATCCCGCTGCCGTCACCGCAAGCGGTAGCCAGCGCCCCCGCCTGGTCATGGCATGGCGTCCCGGAGGTTGCTCACCTCCTCCGAAGCTAGAGCGGCGCCTTAAGTCGGGGGTAAACGGCCGTCAACCGACTGAAGCCGCAAGCGGGTGTGAGCACCCAGCGTCCCGAGCACTGCGCCGAGGGTCCCGGTGATCGCTAGCTGGATCAGTTCGGGGTGCGGAAGCAGGCCGTGGTCGTCTCCACCCGTGGCATGGTGTCCGATCAAGATGAACCCGCCGAACACAAGCCCGCCGACCACTCCTCGCAATCGGCCGTGGTGGGGATGGTCGTGCTCGAGCCCGGCGAAGTAGCCACCGAGGGCGGCGACTATCTGCAGGGCTAGAAACAGCGCCCCCGAGCCTCCCAGCAGCGCGCCGCACAGGAAGCCGAACGCCATCGGCACGATCCCCGCGAGGACAACGCGGATGGCCCACGGCCAATCGAGGAACAACGGCGGCAGTGGCCAGCGCCGGGCCGGGGCTCCACGGGAGCCGGGCGCTGCCGCGATTCCTGCTGTTCCGCGGCTCGATTTCAAGTTGCGTCGGCGCAACAGCCTTCCTCCGGGCAGTCTATTCGTGACGCGCGGGGCTACCAGCGAACCGGCAGCGTCTTCAGCTGGTTGAGAAACGGCGAGAGGGCCGGGTCCGGCTTGCCCGCCAGCTCGACGTTCGGGAAGCGCTTCAAGGTCTCCTCGAAGAGGATCCGCAGCTCCAGCCGCGCGAGCGCGGTGCCGAGGCAGAAGTGACGGCCGCCGGCGCCGAATGCCTGGTGCTCGGGGTTGCGGCGGACGTCGAAGCGGTCCGGGTCCTCAAAGTAGTCCTCGTCGCGGTTGCTCGACACGTACCACATCACCACCTTGTCGCCGTCCTTGATCGGCTGGCCGGAGATCTCGGTATCCCGTGTCGCGGTGCGCCGGAAGTGGGCGAAGGCCGGGAACATGCGCAGGCACTCCTCGACGGCGCCGGGAATCAGCGACGGGTCGTCGATCAGCACCTGCTTCTGATCCGGATTCTCGATCAGCGCCCGCATGCCGCTGGTGTAGGTGGCCTTGGTGCTGTCGTTGCCGGCCGCGACAAGGAGGAAGAAGCCCATCACGATCTCGTGCTCCTCGAGGCGCTCACCGTCGATCTCGGCATGGACGAGGACGCTGGTCAGGTCGTCGGTCGGGTCCTCGCGCCGTTCGGCGATCATCGCCCGGCAGCGCTCGAAAATCTCGGGTAGGTCTCGCGTCAGGATCGCCGGCAGGCCGCCCGGATTCAGATCCGGGTCGCCCAGCCCGAGCGCGGCATTCATCAGGCTTGCCCAGATCGCGTCGTCCTCCTCGGGGATGCCCATGAAGCTCCCGATCACGCGTGAGACAACCGGCTGCGCAACGTCGGTGACCAGATCGCAGCCATCCCGCTCGGCGACGTCGTCGAGGACGCGCTCCGCGATCGCCCTGATTGCGTCCTCGTGCTCGGCGATTCGCTTCGGCGTGAAGCCGCGCTGGAACAGCATCTTCAGCCGGTCATGCTTCGGCGGGTCCATGGCGATGAACATCGCCCGTGTCAGCTCGAGTGGGATCGCGTGCGTCAGGCCGGTGACGCCACCGCGCTCGGAGGAGTACGTCTCCCAGTCGAGGCTCACCTCGCGCACGTCGTCGGCGCGCGTGACCGACCAGATTCCCTCCTCCTCCGGCCAGTCGTTGATCTCGCTCCGGTGGACCGGGCACTCGCCGCGCAGCCGCTTGAAGATCTCGTGGGGAGGGCCTTCGACCCAGTTCTCCGCGTCCGCGACTGCAATCTGATCGATCGCCTTCTCCGAGTTCGTCGCCATCCTTGCTCCTCTCCGCGTCGCTGAACCGACGGCTGTCGCCGGGCCGTGTGGTGCAGCGTACTGGCTGCGCAGCCAGTCGGCGGGTCAGGCCAGCAGCTCGATTCGAAGGCGACCGCTGCGACCGGATCGCTCTTGGCGATCAGCGCCTATGGCGTTGGTGCAGGAAACGACGGGTGCTGGGCGCTCAACCTGGCGGCCTTGCGATCGAAGGACCGGGCAGCGGCGACGGGCTGTCCCTGGGCGTGGGCGAGGTCGAGCACGGCGTAGAAGAAGTAGTCGGACTGGGAGACGATCTGGTCGTGGAACTGCACGTAGGGGACGTGGCCGGCGTCGTCGAGCGGCTCGAGGAAGGCGAGAATGTGCGCGTTGGAGAGCGCCGAGGCGGTGTCGGCGGACCACTGGTAGGGGACGACCGGATCAGCGGTGCCATGAAAGAGCAGGCCGGGAGCGTCTCCGGGACCTGCGAAGACGCCGCCCGGAACTCCCCCGGACAGTGATTGGAACCCGCCCACCGTGGAGGAATAGCCGGGGTTCCCGCTCGAGCCGGTGTCCTCGGAGAACAGGCCGACCAGGGTCGCGGTGATCGCGCCAGCCGACGACCCGCCGATCCCGATCCGGCCGGTGTCGATTCGATAGGTCGCCGCTTTGGCGCGCAGCCAGCGGACCGCCGCCTGGGCGTCGTGCTTGGCCTCCAGCGCCGCCGTCACGCAGGTGCCCGACCCCGCTGTGGAACCGGAGCACGACCCCGGCGGCGCCAGCAGCCGGTAGTTGATCGAGACCGCCACATAGCCGAGCTTGGCGAATGTGTTTGCCTCGTCAACGATCTCCGGCGAGGTCTTGTCGCCGCAACAGAAGCTGCCACCGTGCACCCAAACCACCGCCGGCCGCTTGGTCTGGGTGTCGCCGGAGGGTTGATAGAGGTCGAGCTTCAGCGCCACCGGGTTGCCGTTGCCGTCGGGGGCGCTCCCGTACTGAAGGTCGCGAGTCACTGAGACGCTGTTGAAGACCTGGTCTCGGTAGCGCAGCGGCGAGTCGCCGGGCGGCCTCGGAACCGCGCACCCGGCCAGCACCGCCAGCACCAGCACCGCGGCGACCACCGTCGCGAACCTGCGCCAACGATTTGCCGCGACTTCCCTGTCGCTAGACACCGCCACGATGAGGACGTTATGCGTTCGGGCCCGCGACAGTCAAGCCTTCGGCGACCGATTGCTAGGTTCGAAAGCGATGGCGGCAACCGGAGTGGTCGCTCTAACCCTGGCCCTGATTGCCTTCGGGGGCGGCATTGTCTCAACAGACTCGTCGAGCGAGGCGGCGATCGTGGCCGATCAGCTGCCACGGTTTCACGGAACTTCGTCGCCGCTCGATCCCGATACCCGCGACCGCATCCCGGGAAGCTCATGGCACCCAGGCTGCCCCGTCGGGCTCGACGACCTGCGGCTTCTACGCCTCACCTATCTCGGCTTCGACGGCGAGGCTCACGCCGGCCGGCTGGTCGTCCACAGGGCTGTCGCCGATCCGGTCCGGCACGCGATGCGCTCGCTCTATCGACAGCGCTTCCCGATCCGGCGCATGAGGCTTGTCGATGCCTACGGCGCCGCCGACCACCGCTCGATGAACGCCGACAACACCTCGGCCTTCAACTGCCGCTTCATCGCCGGCCAGCCGGGGGTCTGGTCGCAACACGCCTACGGAAAGGCGATCGACATCAACCCGATCGAGAACCCCTACGTGACCGGATCCGGCCACGTATCGCCGCCGGCAGGAGTGCCCTACGCCGACCGCTCGGGCCGCACGCCGGGTCTGATCCACCGCGGCGACGCGACCGTGCGTGCGTTCACCGCGATCGGCTGGGGATGGGGCGGAAGCTGGAGCTGGCCCAAGGACTCCCAGCACTTCTCGGCCAACGGCCACTGACCGGCCGGCGGTTGTTCAGCGGTGCGCGTTGAAGGAGATGACCTGCTGGATGCCGCTCGGCCGGTTGGTGTAGCGGAGCGTCGTCGTCAGCAGGCCGGGGGCGAAGCTGATCCGCTCGCGGACCGCGTCGGAGCGCCAAAGGGTCGGGTTCGAGGTCCCTTGTGCTGTGGTGAGCGCCGCACCCGCCTGCGCGATCGCCTGCCATACGGCGCTGCGGCAGGCCGTCAGGTTGCCGTTGCCGCAGTAGCGGTTGTTAAGCGGTTGGGCGACCGGCATCCCGAGCAGGCTGCGGACGTCGCGGTCGAAGTACTGGTACCAGCCGTCGTACTGGCCGCCGGGCGGCAGGCTGAAGCGCGAGAACAGCGAGTTGAGCTCGTCGAGCTGGGGGCCCAGCTTCGGCGCCATGAAGGCATCGGCGACCAGTGGCCATGACGCATCCATGATCGCGGCGCCGGGGTCGTCGATCTTGCCGTCGAGGTCGCGGTCGAGGCGGCTGCCGCCGTGATCGCGCCAGGCGGCCAGCAGCATCAGCATCTGCCCCGACTGGCTGTTCGGCGGCGACGAGCCTTGCAGCAGCCGCACCAGCAGCGGCACGGTGTCGATCGCCCGCACGTCCTGGGTCGCGGCGCCGTTCATCGCCGAGGCCACCGAGGCCAGGTTCCACCTGCCGTTGTTAGCGAGGCGCGCAAGGTTCTTGTCGAGCAGGTCGACGCGGGCCGCCGAGCCGTTGCCGCCCCAGTTGTCGTCCGCGGCGCCGAAGCCGTGGGCGGAGATGTTGTTCCAGTTGGTCATCGTGCCGTCGCCGGGGTCGGTGCCGTGGATGTGCTTGCGGGCCGGCAGGAACCCACGCCACTCGTACTGGCCGGTGCCCTTGGTCGGCAGGCCGGGGTCGACGTCGCGGTCGCGAAGCGGCAGCCTTCCGGAGGTGAACAGAGCGATGTGCTTGCTGTCGATGTAGAACGAGTTGAAGGTCTGGGGCGTGAGCGAGGCGGCCTTGAAGAACGACCGTGGGCTGTCGACGCGGCCGGTCGAGAGGCGGCGGAAGAAGAGCTGGTCGACGACGTCCTTGCCGTAGCTGGAGCGCTTGCGGGAGATCGCGATCTTGGTCCCGTTGACGGTCGCGTAGCCGATCACCGGGCCATGTACGGTGGTCAGGAAGCTGACCGCCTTCCCGGCCAGAGTGCCGGCGTCGAAGCGCTGCATCGCCAGGCAGCGACCGCGGAAGAGGTACTTCTGGTCGCTGCCGCCGCACAGCGTCTCGGCGTACTGGTCGATGATGTCGCCGCTCGACGAGGTGAGGGTGGTCGCGAAGTCAGGCCCCCGGCCGATCAACATGTAGCCGGGGAAGGGGACCGAGGTCGCGCCGCGCCAGACCAGACCGGGCGCGTGCATGTCGATCTCGTAGGTGAGGCCGGGGTAGAAGTAGCCGATCTGCGGCCCGCCGACCATCAACGGGTGCCCGGTCTCGGAGTGATTGGCGGTGATCATCAGCGTGTTGCTGGCCTGGGTCCGCGGCTTCGGCGCCGAGCCGACCTCTCGGGCGAGCCTCGCGGCAACCGAGGGAGTCGCCTGGAAGCTGCCGGGGTCGAGGATGACGCTGCCGTTTGCCTTCGCCGGTATGCGCCCGTAGTCGAAGCGCTCGTCGATCGAGGTTGGGCTGCCCTCGTTCTTGAACTGGCGCAGGTCGTTGAAGATGCTCATGCCCTGGCTGCTGCCGAGGCGATTCACGAGGCCGCCGAGGAACTGGGAGCGGCGTGCCTCGTCGCCACCGCCCTCGCCGACGAACTGGCCCTTCAGTGCGTTGAGGGCATAGACGTCGTTGCGCGTCCACGGCGCGGTCGTGGGGCTGTTGGCGGCCAGGTATGCGTTGATGCCGGAAATGAAGACGTCGATGTCGTGGAGCACGGCGCGGCCCTGGTGCCCGTAGCGCAGCAAGGCCCGGGTCTGCTTTGCGATCTCGGTCTCGGTCTGCTGGCTGGGCTGGAAGTTCTGTAGGCCGACGATCAGGTCGAGGGCGCTGAGCCCGGGAGCGTCGATCGCCGCGACGCGGGCGTTGTTGCGGGCCTGCTGGAGCAGCAGGCCGCGGTCCTCGGCGCCGATCCAACCGGCGGCCCAGGTTCCGCCGTCGTGGGTGGTCGCGTTGACGTGGGGAACGTGGAACTGATCGCGAGTGATCGTCACGCCCGCTCGCGGGACGGGCTCGTTCGTACCCGGACCGGACGTGTCGAGGCCGAAGCGCTCGGTCTTGAAGTAGGTGGTCAGGTCGGAGTTGGTGACCTGGTCGAACAGCGGCGTCAGCCCGTCGTACATCAGGGCCTGGCGGTTGGCGTCGGGCGCGACGGGCAGCCCTCCCAGCTGCCCGGAGGGGATGACGTTGAGCGACGTCTGCGCGTAGTCGCGGTCGAGGGGGCCGGGGTGGTGATGGTGGTGATGCCCCCGGTGCGCCTGGGCGGGGATCGCCATCACGCCGGTCAGCGCGAGCATCCATGCCATGACGATCACCAAACGCCGCATCTCTCTCCTCCGACGACCAGTCCCTGACGGCTTTCGCGGCCGACCCTACCATGCAACTGGCCGGCCGGCCAGCAGATCTCCAGACCTCTTACCCAATAGTCAGTGGATGCCTCCGACAGAATCGGCAAACTGCCCCCCGGTTCACGGCGGCGGCGGCGCCGCGCGGCGCCGCCGTAGAGGCGATTTGCGGCTGCGGTAGGCTCGCCTCCGGTGGAGGAGAGCTTCGACTACGTCGTCGTTGGGGCCGGGTCCGCGGGCTGCGCGGTAGCCGGTCGATTGAGCGAGGACCCCAACGCTTCGGTGTTGGTGCTCGAAGCCGGGGGTAAGGACCGCTCGCCGAACATCAAGATCCCGGCCGCTTTCGCGAAGCAGTTCAAGACCAAGCTCGATTGGGACTACAGCACCGGTCCCGAGCCACACCTCGACGGCCGCAACCTGTACGTGCCGCGCGGCCGCAGCCTCGGTGGATCCAGCTCGATGAACGCGATGATGTGCGTCCGCGGTCGCCCGGTGGACTTCGACGGCTGGCGGGACTCAGGCTGTGACGGCTGGGGCTACGAGGACGTTCTGCCCTACTTCAAGCGCGCCGAGAATTTCGAGCGCGGCCCCTCGGAGTTCCACGGGTCCGGCGGGCCGGTCAACGTGGCCGACCAGCGCTCGCCCCGGCCACTGACGAAGAGATTCCTGGAGGCGGCGGAGCGATCTGGGATCCCCGCCAACCCGGACCTCAACTCGCCCGAGCAGGACGGCGTCGGGATGACGGTCGTGTTCCAGCGAAACGGCCGCCGCTGGAGCACCGCCGATGGCTACCTGCGCCCGGCGATGAAGCGCCCCAACATGACCGTGAAGCCGAAGGCGCATGTGCTGGGCCTGGTCCTCGACGGTGAGCGGGCGGTCGGCGTGCGTTGGCGCGACTCGCGCGGTCGCGTCCGTACCTCTGCGGCGAAGCGCGACGTCGTGCTGTCGGCGGGCGCGATCGGCACTCCCCAGCTTCTGATGCTGTCCGGGATCGGTCCGGCCGAGCACCTGAGTTCGATCGGGATCGAGCCGCTTGTCGACCTCGGCGGGGTCGGCGAGAATCTCCAGGATCATCCGTTCTTCCTGCTCTGCTACGAGTCGACCGCGCCCGAGGGCCTCGCCGACGCCGAGAAGCCGAAGGCGCTTCTCGAGTACATCCTGCGTCGCACCGGTCCGCTGTCCTCAAACGTGGGGGAGGCGATGGCCTTCATCCGCACCCGCCCCGGCCTGCCGGCCGCCGACATCCAGCTGCTGTTCGGCCCCGTCTACTACCACGAGCACGGCTTCGACACCATCGACGACCATGCCTTCTCGCTGGCGGCGGCGCTGCTGGCGCCGCACAGCCGCGGTCGGTTGCGGTTGCGCTCGGCCGACCCCGACGCGAAGCCGGACCTGGTCGGCAACCACCTGGCCGAGCCCGAGGACGTCGCCTCATTGGTCGCCGGGTTCCGCAAGCTGCGTGAGATCGGGCGGACCGAGCCGCTGAACAGCGTCCGCGGCCGCGAGTTGGTGCCCGGGGAGGAGGTCGAGAGCGACTCCGAGATCGAGGCCTTCCTGCGACGCGAGACCGAGCTGCTCTACCACCCGGTCGGGACCTGCAGGATGGGCAGCGACGACGGCGCCGTGGTCGATTCGCAGCTGCGGGTGCGCGGGGTCGAGGGCCTGCGCGTCGCCGACGCCTCGGTGATGCCGACGATCACGGGCGGCAACACAAACGCGCCGACGATCATGATCGGCGAGAAGGCCGCCGATCTGATTCGAGACGGCGCTCTGGCGGGCTAATCGTGGGCGGTCCGCGCTAGGCGTTCTGGGACGTCAGGCTCGCTCCAGCACGACGACCGGGATCTCGCGGTCGGTGTTCTGCTGGTACTCGTCGTAGGCGGGCCACTGCCCGGTCATGATCTTCCACAGCTCCGGCTTCTCCTCCGGCGTCGCGGTGCGGGCGCGGGCGCTGAAGCGGTCGCCCTTCACCTGCACCTCGACATCGGGGTTCTCGCGCAGATTCACGTACCAGGCGGGCGGCTGATCGGAACCGCCCATGGACGCCACGACCAGGTAGTCGTCGCCGTGCTGGCCGTAGATCAGCGGCGTGCTGCGCTGCTCGCCCGAGCGCCGCCCCTTTGTGGTGAGGATCAGGGTGTGGGTCCCCTGCCAGTCGTGACCCCCCTCACCGTCGGTCGCGCGGTAGCGGTCCACATGCTCCTGCCCGAAAAGCACTTCGCTTTGGCCCATCGTCGTCTCCCGTTTCAGTGATGTTGGCGAGCAACTACCCCTGGAAGGGTAGTGAGACGGGATCGCGGTCCGGATCAGCCGGCCGGCGCCAGCGCCGCCTGGACCACCGGGGCCGGATCGGGCGACCCGGCCGGGACGACGCAGTTACGCCCAGCCGCCTTAGCGTTGTAGAGCGCCTCGTCAGCTCCCTTGAACAAGCGGTCGTAGACGACTTCGCCACCGGCCGCGGCGCTGACCCCGAACGAGGCTGTGAGCCGCAGACCACCCGGTTGCGCCTCCTCGGTGGTGCGGCGCAGGCGCTCGGCCACCAGCATGCCTTTGTCGAGGTCGGCGCCAGGAAGGACGATGAGGAATTCTTCGCCCCCGAGCCGGTAGATGAGCTCGAACGAGCGCAGCGCCTTGCGCACCCCGTAGGCGAAGGAGCGCAGCACGGCGTCGCCGCGGTCGTGTCCGTGGGTGTCGTTGACGTTCTTGAACTTGTCCAGATCGCAGACGATGAGGGCGACCGAGCCGCCAGTCAGGTGAGCCTGCTGCTCGAGCTCCATCGCCCTTGCCTCGAGTGCCTTGCGATTCAGCAGCCCGGTCAGCGGGTCGAGCACGGCGGCGTCTCGCTGTGTCATCTCTGCTACCACCAGCGCCCAGTTCGCCACCGTGACGCTGACCAGAAGCACGATCGACGCCAAGATCAGCCTCGGGTCATGGGCGGCGCCGTTCGGATCGAAGCCCACCGTGACCGCGATCAGAACGGCCGCCGTCAGCGCGGCGAACGCGAGCACGACCTTGCCCCGGAAGCGCATCGGCGCAACGGCGGCGGGGATGATGGTCAGCGGGATCGCCGGGCTGTTCGCCCCGCCGGTGAGCGGGATCGCGGCCGCGAACAGGCCCATCATGAAGACCGTCGTGCCCATCGCCCAACGCTCGGGGTGGTCGCTTCGCCTGAGCATTAGCTCGAGGAGCGCGAGGTTGGCTCCCGCGGGAGCGAAGAGCAACAGCGACCACCAACCGTTCCACGGCGAGACGACGACCAGCATCACCCCGATCGTGAGCCAGATGAAGACGCGCGCGTGGCGCACGCGGTCGCTGGCCTCGACCACGCGCATGCGGTCGAGCTCGGTCGGGCACAGCCATGAGCGCCTTTTCTCCATGCAGTGACTATCGGCGCCCCGGCGGGTTCGGTGAGCGAGCGCACAGCCGTGGACGTCTATACGAGGTCGTGCGTGACCGAGCGTCTGGTTAGCGGCTGGCGCGGTAGGTCCCGCCGGGCGCTGTTTAGAAGAACCGGTAGCTCTGGCGCGAGACCTTGAATCCGTGTCCGTTGCGCTTGTTCACGCAACGCACTCCAGAGGTGAGGCTCTTGCAGCGGAAGCGGTGGCGGGCGATCGAGTCGCCGTAGGCGAGCTCGGCACCGGGGTCGGTGGCGTCGCTGACGCAGAGGAAGTGGGCCTTGCCCTTCCTGCCCAGGCCGATCGACTGGCCCCAGTCAAATTCGCACGAGTTCGGCTTCGGCGGCGACTGCCAGCTGCGCTGCTGGATATCGCAACGAACGCCGGTCTTCAGGATGTCGCAGCGAATGTTCCCCGACGGCGAGTGAAAGCCGACGATCGCCGTGGCGCTCGCCGGCGCGATCGCCGCGGCAAGAAGAGCAGCCGAGAGGACCAGCCTGCGCATGGCCGCAGCCTAACCGCTGCCGGCGACTCGCTGGAGCCGGTGCCCGGGGACCAGCTGATCGTAGCTTCGCAGCAGCCTCGCGGTGACCCCCTGCACCGTCTTGGCGCCGTATTGGAGCGTCGGGTTGCCGTGCGTGAGCACCGCGAGAGCCAGCTTGCGCGAGCCGCGGCGCAGCAGGGCGACCTGGTTGATTCGCCAGCCATCGGCGGCGGGGATGAAGCCGCCCTTGAAGTAGACCCGCCATCCGGGCGGCTTGGCCGGGGGGACGCCCCAGCGCTGGTAGGAGACGATGTGGGAGAGCAGGTGCAGCGCGTAGCGGCGATGGCGGCGGGGGATGTAGCGCCGCAGCCGGTACATGAACTCGGACTGGTCGCGGGCGGTGATCTCGGTCAGCCCCCAGACCACGTTGGGATGAAAGTCGCGCATCTGCGCGGCTCGCGCCAGGTTGTTGAGGCCTCGATTGCCGACGATGTCGTAGATCTCGGTCGCGGTCGTGTTGTCGGAGCGCGTGATCATCGGGTGCAGGAGGCTCTTGTCGTGCGCATCGAGCGGGCGATTGCGGACGCTGGGCCGGCGTAGATAGCTGAGCATCAGCATCACCTTGACGACGCTCGCCGAATGGAACTCGCGCTGCGGCTTGTAGCCGCGCAGGTTGCCGTGCTCGCCGAGGATCGCGAAGGAGACGGTGCCGATCCGATGTCGGGCGAAGCGCCGCGCGGCGGCGACCCGCCGGGGCCAGGGATATCCCCGCTGTGCGCCGGGGCCGGCGGCGGTCGCCGGCACGGCGAGCCAGGTCGAGCCGCAGAGAGCGCCGCCGAGCACGCCGGTCGCCAACAGGGCAACCGACAGGCGGCGTCTAGCCATCGCCAGGCTCGAGCACCATCACGGGGATCCTGCGCCCCCCGGCGCGGCGTTGATAGACGGCGTAGCCGCCGTAGCGGCGCACCGCAAGCTCCCAGGCCAGCTCGCGCTCCTGCCCCTCCAACTCGCGAGCCCGGTAGACATGCTCGTCGCCGTCGATCGAGAACCGAACATCCGGATTGGCGACCAGGTTGCGGTACCAGGCGGGATGCTTGCTGTCGCCGCCGCGCGAGGCCACGAGCACGATCCTGTCGCCGTCGCGGGTGTACATGAGCGGCGTGACCCGCTCGAGTCCGCTCTTCGCCCCGGTGACGCGAAGAAAGCCGACCCGGTGCCGGCCACCGGTCGTGAATCGCCCTCCGGTGAGGCGCAGCAGGGCGCGGTCCAAGGAAGGGGCGACGTTGACGTAGAACCAGGAGGCGGGTTTGGAGGAGGCGATCGGGGTGATGATCCGATCGACCAGCGAGCTGCTTCCCTCCTCGCTCATGACGGAGGCTCCACCGGCCCCCCGCCGTCCGGCAGCCAGGGCTCATACCACTCGCAGATCCCGCGGCAGAGCGACTTTGCGCCCTCCGGGCCCCAACTCCCGGGCTCGTAGGTCTCCACCTCCGCGGGCTGGTCGAGAAGCGGCTGCACGATCCGCCAGGTCTGCTCGATCTGGTCCTCGTTGGTGAACAGCCCGGGCTCGCCGAGCAGCGCGTCGTCGAGCAGGCGCTCGTACGGTTCGGGCTCCTCGCCGGGCTTCTTTTCGAACAGAACCGTGAAGTCTGCCGGCTCGTAGGCCTCCTTGCCCGCCTTCTTGGCGAGGAAGCGGATCCGTGCGCCGGGACGGGGGTCGATCCGGATCGTGATCAGGTTGGGGTCCGGGCGCGAGCGGGGCCCGATGCCTAGCCGCGGCGGGCGCTTGAAGATCACGTTCACTTCGGTCTCCCTGACCGGCAGGCACTTGCCGGCGCGGATGAAGAAGGGAACGCCCGACCAGCGCCAGTTTTCGATCTCCAGCTCCAGCGCCGCGTAGGTCTCTGTGTTCGATTTCAGATCGACGCCGTCGATCTCTCGGTAGCCCTTGTACTGGCCGCGCACGTAGCGCTTCGGGTCCGCCGCCCGCACGGCTTTGAACAGCTCCAGCTTCTTGTCGCGCACCGAATCTGCGTTTCCGGCCGGGGGCTCCATCGCGACCAGACCGAGCACTTGGAGGAGGTGGTTCTGGACCACGTCGCGCAGGGCCCCGACCGGGTCGTAGAATCGGCCCCGGTCCTCGACCCCGAAGTCCTCGGCCATCGTCATCTGCACGTGGGAGACGTACTGGCGGTTCCAGACCGGCTCCAGCAGCGTGTTGGTGAAACGCAGGTAGCTGATGTCCATCACCGGCTCCTTGCCGAGGAAGTGATCGATGCGGAGGATCTGCTCCTCCTCGAGCACCTCCCGCAGCTCGGCGTTGAGCTGCTTGGCCGATTCGAGGTCGTGGCCGAAGGGCTTTTCGACCACCACGCGGGCTGACTCGGTCAGCCCGGCCTCGCCCAGGCCGTGCACGACGGTGGAGAACAGGGAGGGCGGGACCTCGAGGTAGAAGACCGGCCGCTTCTTGCCTTCGAGCGCCTCGGCAAGCCCCTTGTAGCTCTTCGAGTCGGTGTAGTCGCCGTCCACGAACGTCATCCGGGCGGCGAGACTGCGAAACACCTCCTCGTCGTATCCATCCACGGTCTCCTCGATCGACTCGCGAGCTCGGGTGCGCAGGTCCTCGTGGCCCCAGTCCTTGCGGCGCCCGACGCCGACGATCGGGCACTTGAGGCGACCGCGACGCTCGAGCCGGTAGAGCGCCCTGAAGGTCATCTTCCTCGCCAAGTCGCCGGTGATCCCGAAGATCACCAGCACGTCGGCCTGCTTCTCGCTCACGCCGCGCAGGCTAGTCGCCCACAGCAAATTGCGGCGGCTTCGCCGCCTGACAGTTGGGCTCGGCCGGTGCCGTTAGGCGCCGGCAGTCGCATGTCAGCCGGCGTAGCCGGCGCAAGGACGTGTGCCGCGCCGCAACGGCGCGGCATCGAACAACTTGCGGCGCCTACCGGCGCCTGACGTGCCAGTGCCGCGGCGCAACGCCGCGGCATACTCCACTTATGCAGCTGGGGATGGTCGGACTGGGTCGCATGGGCGCCAACATCGTGCGCCGTCTGATGCGCGACGGTCACGAGTGCGTCGTTTATGACGTCAGCGCCGAGGCGATCAAGTCGCTGGAGAGCGAAGGTGCGACCGGCGCGACGGACCTGGACGAGTTCGTCTCCAAACTCGAAAAGCCCCGCGCCGCCTGGGTGATGGTCCCGGCGGGCGAGATCACCGAGCAGGCCGTGACTGACCTGGCCGAGCGCATGGAGGCCGGTGACGCGATCATCGACGGTGGCAACTCCTACTACCACGACGACATGCGGCGCGCCGCCAAGTTCGGCGAGAAGGGGATCGACTACATCGACTGCGGCACCAGCGGCGGTGTGTTCGGCCTCGAGCGCGGCTTCTGCCTGATGATCGGCGGGCCGGATGGGGCCTTCAAGCGCCTGGAGCCGATCTTCGCCTCACTGGCCCCCGGTGTCGATGCGGCAGAGCGGACGCCCGGTCGCGACGGCGACGCCTCCCCGGCCGAGCAGGGTTACCTGCACTGCGGTCCCAACGGCGCCGGGCACTTCGTGAAGATGGTCCACAACGGGATCGAGTACGGCGTCATGGCCGCCTACGCCGAGGGTCTGAACATCCTCCGCAACGCCGACGCCGGCAGCCGAAAGGTCACCGCGGACGCCGAGACGGCGCCGCTCGAGCACCCCGACTACTACAAGTATGAGGTCGACATCGCCGAGGTCGCGGAGGTCTGGCGGCGGGGCAGCGTGATCGGATCATGGCTGCTCGACCTCACGGCGGCGGCGCTACAGGAGTCGCCCGACCTGGCCGATTTCGAGGGTCGGGTGTCGGACTCCGGCGAGGGCCGCTGGACGTCGATCGCGGCGATCGAGGAGGGGGTGCCGTCCCCGGTGCTTACCACGGCGCTCTACTCGCGCTTCGCCTCGCGCGGTCTCGACGACTTCGCCGACAAGGTGCTCTCGGCGATGCGAAAGCAGTTCGGGGGTCACGAGGAAAAGACGAAGTGACCGAGCACCAGCTCGAGGTGCTGCGCGACGCAGAGGCCGCCGCGCTGCGCGGCGCTGAGCTGATCGCCGAGACGGCGGGTGAAGCAATCGCCGCCCGCGGGAGTTTCGCGTTGGCCGCGAGTGGGGGCACGGAGCCCTGGGAGATGTACCGGCAGCTGGCCGAGTTCGAAGTCGAGTGGGAGCGGGTCGAGGTGTTCCAGGTCGACGAGCGAGTCGCTCCGGATGGCGATCCCGACCGCAACTTCACCCACCTGCTCGAGAGCCTGCCCGAGCCGGCGCGCGCCAGGGTGCGCGCGATGCCGGTCACCGACGAAGACCTCGAGCGGGCGGCGGCTCGCTACGCGGAGCAGCTTCCGGACACACTCGACCTGGTCCACCTCGGCCTCGGTCCCGACGGCCACACCGCCTCGCTGGTCCCGCGCGATCCCGTGCTCGAGGTCGACGACCGGCGCGTCGCGATCACCAACCCTTACCACGGACATCGCCGCATGACCCTCACCTATCCCGAGCTCGAGAGGGCACAGCGCGTCTTCTGGCTGATCACCGGCGAGGAAAAGCGCGACCCGCTGGGCTGGCTGATGTCGGGCGACCACTCGACCCCGGCCGGACGAGTCGACGCTCATGAGTCGATCGTGATCGCCGACGAGGCCGCAGCCGGACAGATCGCCTAGCAGGGGCGTTTTGCCCAAACCGCCGGGCCGCGAAACGGTCGACCGCTGCTAGAAGCCGCGCCGCTCGCGGATCCGGTTCAGGGTGCGACGCCGGCGCGGGTCGCCGCCGCGCTTCGCCAGCTCGCTGGCGAAGCGCAGGTTGCGCACTATGAAAATGGCCGTGAGGGCGCCCACCACAATGGTCACGCCGACCACCTGGGAGAGCGAGACGCCGGCCAGCGCGACGAAGAAGGCGTAGAGGACGATCGCGCCGGCGACGGCGATCCAAAAGGTTCGTGATCGCGAAGCCCGCGAACAGGATCAACACGGCCCGCGACCCCAGCAGCGCCGCCTCGCCCAGCAGCACGAAGCCGAGGGCGCTGATCATCGGATTGCGCACGCGCCGGTAGGGCCCGCTGACGACGAACCTACGCGGCGGGTCCCAGGGGGCGAGCGTGCCCTTCCCGACCGAGACGAAGAGACGGATCGTCTCGAGCCAGAGCCACAGCCCAACGCCGAGCAGGCAGAGTCCCGCGATGACCAGCAGGATCGACGCGGGCGCCGGCAGATCCCATCCGAAGTGGGCGCCGTATGCCCAAACGAGCAGAGCCGGTACGACGACCGCCACCATGGCCGGCAGCAGGGCGATCGCGCGCAGCTGTCTTCTCCACAGCGCCGTTGCCGTCGTTCGCTCCCGCTCTCTTCTCAGGCGATCGTCAATCGCTCGACCTCGCCGCCCCGGCCGATCAACACGTCGCTGACCATCGACGCCGGGAACAGGCCGTGGCCGCCGACGCCGGGCTCGGCCGACAGCCGTGCGGCCAGCTCGGCCGGGTCGCCGACCTCGCCGAAGAAGTCGGCGATCACGCCGCCGTCGGGACTTGAGGGAGCATCGCGGCGGCGCACCTCGCCAAGCTCGCCGAGCCGCGTCATCGTTGCGGAGAGCCCGAACTCGAACAGCTCCAACGGCACTGGTGGCGCCAGCTCATCAGTCGGCTTGCTGGAGTCAGCGATCACCACGAAGCGCTCCGCCGTTGCGGCGACGATCTTCTCCCGAGTGTGCGCGCCGCCGCCGCCCTTGACCAACCATCCGTCGGGCGCGATCTGATCGGCGCCGTCGATCGCGATGTCGAGCCGGTCCAGCGCGTCGAATGGCTCCACCACCAGGCCCAGCTCGCGCCCCCGCTCCTCGGTCTCCACCGAGGTGGCGACGCAGCGCAGCTGCAGGCCGCGCTCGGCGAGCGGCGGAAGCAGGTAGGCGACAGTCGAGCCGGTGCCGAGGCCGACCGTCATCCCGTCCTCGACCAGCTCCGCGGCGGCTTCGGCCGCGAGTCGCTTCTCGGTCTCGACGTTGGTTTGATCGGTCACGTACTCGGGAATCTATTCAGCGATCATTAGGATCGGAGCCAGGCATGGAAGTAGCTGCAGCGCCGAAGACCGACATCGACACCCTCTGCATCAACACGATCCGCACGCTGTCGATCGACGCGATCCAGAAGGCCAATTCGGGCCACCCCGGCACGCCGATGGCGCTGGCGCCGATGGCCTACACGCTGTGGCAGCGCTTCCTGCGCTTCGACCCCGCCGACCCGATCTGGCCAAACCGCGATCGCTTCGTGCTCTCGGTCGGGCACGCCTCGATGCTGCTCTACTCGCTGCTTCATCTGACCGGGGTGCGGGCCGTCGACCCCGACTACGAGACGCTCGGCGAGCCGAGCGTCAGCCTCGACGACATCAAGTCGTTCCGCCAGCTCGACTCGCATGCGCCAGGTCATCCCGAGTACCACCTCACCTCCGGGGTCGAGACGACCACCGGCCCGCTCGGCCAGGGCATCGCCACCTCGGTCGGGATGGCAATCGCCGGCCAGTGGGAGGCGGCGCACTTCAATCGGCCCGGCTTTCAGATGTTCGACTTCGACGTCTACGCGGTCTGCGGCGACGGGGACATGATGGAGGGGGTCTCGAGCGAGGCCGCGTCGCTGGCGGGACACCAGCAGCTCGACAACCTCTGCTGGATCTACGACAACAACCACATCTCGATCGACGGCCACACCGAGATCACCTACACCGACGACGTCGCGGCCCGCTTCATGGGGTACGGATGGAACGTGACCAGAGTCGGCGATGCCAACGACCTCGAGCTGCTCACCCGCGCCTTCGAGACCTTCCGCGAGGAGCGCGACCGCCCGACCCTGATCATCGTCGACAGCCACATCGGCTACGGGTCGCCGCACAAGCAGGACACCGCTGAGGCGCACGGCGAGCCCCTGGGCGAGGAGGAGGTGCGCGAGACCAAGCGCGCCTACGGCTGGCCCGAGGACGCCGAGTTCCTGGTCCCCGACGGGGTCTACGAGCATTTCGCGGGCGGCATCGGGGAGCGTGGCGATCGCCTGCGCAAGGAGTGGGGGCGGCTCCAGGTCAGCTTCCACCGCGAGTACGAGACCCTGGCCGACGGGATCGACCAGATGCAGCACCGAGAGCTTCCGGACGGCTGGGACAACGACATTCCGAGCTTCGACGCCGACCCGAAGGGTCTGGCCACTCGCAAGTCATCCAACAAGGTGCTGAACGCGATCGCGCCGCGGGTGCCGTGGCTGGTCAGTGGCTCGGCCGACCTCACTGGCTCGGCCTCGAGCAGCCTCGACGTCGAGGACGCCGGGACCTTCTCGCCCGAGGACCGCGGCGGCCGCGAGCTTCACTACGGGATCCGCGAGCACGAGTCGGCGGCGATCTCGAACGGCCTCTCGCTGAGCAAGCTGCGCCCGGTCTGGTCCACGTATCTGATCTTCTCCGACTACGCGCGGCCCGCGATCCGCCTTTCGGCGTTGATGGCGCTGCCGGTCGTGCACTGGTTCACCCACGACTCGATCGGCCTTGGCGAGGACGGGCCGACGCACCAGCCGGTCGAGCAGCTCGCCTCACTTCGAGCGATGCCCGGTCTCAACGTGATTCGCCCCTGCGACGGCAACGAGGTCGCCGAAGCGTGGCGGGTGATCATGCAACAGCGCCACCAGCCGACGGCGCTGGTGCTGACCCGTCAGGACGTGCCGACCCTGGACCGAACCCGTTTCGCCTCCGCGGAAGGGCTGACGCGCGGTGGCTACGTACTGGCCGACTGCGAAGGAGATCCGGAGGTGATCCTGATCGGGACCGGCAGCGAGGTGCACCTCGCCGTCAATGCTTACGAGGACCTCCTCGCCGACGGGGTTCGCGCTCGGGTGGTGAGCCTGCCCTCCTGGTACCTGTTCGACAACGAGTCCCCCGAATATCGGGAGAGTGTGCTTCCGGAGGCAGTGCAGGCGCGGGTCGCGGTCGAGCAGGCTTCGACCCTGGGCTGGGATCGCTACGTGGGCCCACAGGGCAAGATCGTCGGCATGCACACCTTCGGTGCCTCGGCGCCGCTTACCGAGCTGCAGCGAAAATTCGGCTTCACCCCCGAGGGAGTCGTGGAAGCGGCACGGGAGCTTCTGTGAGCGGCGATCGGAATCCGACACGGGAGCTGCACGAGCTGGGCCAGAGCCTCTGGGTCGACAACATCGACCGCGACATGCTGGCGAGCGGCAAGCTGCGCAACTACATAGACGAGCTGTCGGTCACCGGGCTTACCTCCAACCCGACGATCTTCGACAACGCGATCGGCTCCGGGTCCGCCTACGACGACTCGATCCGCGCCCTGCACGAGCAGGGACGCTCGGGTGAGGACCTGTTCTTCGAGCTGGCGCTGGAGGACCTGCGCGAGGCCGCGGACCTGTTCGTCGCCGTCCACGAGCGCACCGACAGCGTCGATGGGTGGGTCTCGCTAGAGGTCTCGCCGCTTATCGCCGACGACTCCGACGCGACGATCGAGCAGGCCGAGCGGCTGCACAACGACTCGAGGCGCAACAACATCTTCATCAAGATTCCCGGCACGATGGCGGGGGCCAAGGCGATCGAGGAGTCGATCCACGCGGCGATCCCGATCAACGTGACGCTGCTGTTCTCGACCGAGCAGTACGTTGCCGCCGCCGAGGCCTACATGCGCGCAATCGAGAGGCGAATCGAAGACGGAGACGACCCCGACGTGCCGTCGGTCGCGTCCCTGTTCATCAGCCGCTGGGACAAAGCGGTGATCGACGAGGTTCCAGATTCTCTGCGAGGGAAGCTCGGGATCGCGGTCGCCAAGCGCACCTACCGCGCCTATCGCGAGCTGCACGACTCCGACCGCTGGCAGCGGCTGGAGAACGAGGGGGCGCGGCCGCAGCGCCTGCTCTGGGCCAGCACCGGCACCAAGGACCCCGAGGCCTCCGACGTTCTCTACGTCGAAGGGCTCGCGGCGCCGTTGACGATCAACACGATGCCCGACAAAACGCTGCTTGCCTTTGCCGACCACGGCCAGGTTCGCGAGCCGCTGCCCCCCGACGGCGGCGACGCCGAAGAGGTGCTGGCCGCGTTCAACGAGGCCGGGATCGACACCGACGCTCTCGCCACCCGCCTCCAGAAGGAGGGCGCCGAGACATTCGTCAAGTCCTGGAACGACCTGCTCGAGACGGTCGGGCGCAAGCTCGAAGCGGTCGCCTGATTGACCTCTCCCGGGCCGCCCTGAGGAGCGCGGATGGCGCAGGAGAAGATCGCACCGCTCAGAGAGCGCCCGGCGTGGCGGGAGCTGGAGCGCGATTACGCCCAGGTCAAGTCTCGCCACCTGCGCGACCTGTTCGCCGAGGACCCGGCGCGGGGGACGCGAATGGTCGCCGAAGCCGCCGGGCTCTACCTCGACTACTCCAAGAACCGGGTCGACGACGAGACGCTCTCGCTGCTGTTCCAGCTGGCGGAGCAGTCGGGCCTCGCCGAGCGCCGCGAGGCGATGTTCGGCGGCGAGCGCATCAACGTCTCGGAGAATCGCTCGGTGCTGCACGTGGCGCTGCGGATGCCGCGCGATCGCTCACTGGTCGTCGACGGCGTCGACGTCGTCAAGGAAGTCCACGAGGTGCTCGACCGGATGAGCGACTTCTGCGAGCGGGTGCGGGGCGGCGAGTGGCGCGGCCATAGCGGCAAGCCGATCCGCAACGTGATCAACATCGGCATCGGCGGCTCGGACCTCGGGCCGGTGATGGCCTACGAGGCCCTTCGCCACTACTCAAAGCGCGAGATGAGCTTCCGCTTCGTCTCCAACGTCGACGGCACCGACTTCGCCGAGGCGACCCGCGACCTCGACCCGGCGGAGACCCTGTTCATCGTCTCCTCGAAGACCTTCACGACGCTGGAGACGATGACCAACGCGCATACCGCCCGGGCCTGGGTCGTTGAGGCGCTGGGCGACGAAGACGCGATCGCGAAGCACTTCGTCGCCGTCTCCACCAACGCCGAGGAGGTGACTGCTTTCGGGATCGAGGCAGAGAACATGTTCGGCTTCTGGGAATGGGTGGGGGGCCGCTACTCGATGGACTCGGCGATCGGCCTATCCACCATGGTCGCGATCGGACCCGAGAGCTTCCGCGAGATGCTGGCCGGCTTTCACGCCATGGACGAGCACTTCCTCGAGACCCCCATCGAGCGCAACCTGCCGGCGCTGATGGGCCTGCTGGCGGTCTGGTACGGAGACTTCTTCGGCGCGCAGACGGTCGCCGTGCTGCCCTACGAGCAGTACCTGAAGCGCTTCCCGGCCTATCTGCAGCAGCTGACCATGGAGTCCAACGGCAAGCACGTGACCCTCGACGGCACCGGAGTGGATTACGAGACCGGCGCGATCTACTGGGGTGAGCCGGGGACCAACGGCCAGCACTCCTTCTACCAGCTCATCCACCAGGGGACGAAGCTGATCCCCTGCGACTTCATCGGCTTTCATCAGAGCCTCAACCCGCTCGGCGAGCACCACGACCTGCTGGTCGCCAACGTGTTCGCGCAGACCGAGGCGCTCGCCTTCGGCAAGACCCCGGAACAGGTGCGCGAGGAGGGAACCTCGGAGGAGCTGGCGCCGCATCGGGTCTTCGAGGGCAATCGTCCCTCGAACACGATCCTCGCCGAGCGCCTCACCCCCGAGATGCTGGGTACGCTTGTGGCGCTGTACGAGCACAGCGTCTTCACCCAGGGGACCGTGTGGTCAATCGACTCCTTCGACCAGTGGGGCGTCGAGCTGGGCAAAGCGCTGGCGAAGCGGATCGTGCCCGAGCTGCAGGCCGACGAAGAATCGCCGCTCGACCACGACAGCTCGACCAGCGAGCTGATCCGTCGCTACCGGGCGGCGCGGGAAAGAAGCTGAATCACTTGCGGCCGGCTTCGCCGGCCTGACATGCCACTGCCGTGACACCTTGTGTCACGGCCTAGAACACCAGGGCGTTCCAGCACCTGACCACCGCCGTCTCCCGCTCCCAGCCCAGGGCCGAGAGGGTGCCGGTCGACAGCGCGAGCAGGGCGCCGGACTGCGGCTCTAGACCAAGCCAGCGAGCGGCGAGCACCCGCAGCACGTGCCCGTGCGCGAACAGCGCGACGTCAGCGTCGGCTTGGCGAAACTCGGCAACGAGCGGATCCACGCGCGCGCCGACGTCGGCGGCAGTCTCGCCCCCCGGGCAGCCGTTGTGCCACAGCACCCACCCCGGCCGGTGCTCGCGGATCTGCTGCGTTGTCAGCCCCTCGTACTCGCCGTAGTCCCACTCGAGCAGCGCCCCGCTGCGCTCGGCACCGTCTCCGAGCCCAGCCAGGCTGCACGTCTCGACCGCGCGCGAGAGCGGGCTGGTGATGACGCGGTCGAAGTTGCGGCCCTCGAGCCCCCGGCGCAGCAATCGCGCCTGCTGACGGCCGTGCTCGGTCAGCTCGACGTCGGTTTGCCCGGTGTGCCGCATCGTGCGGCTCCATTCCGTCTCCCCGTGGCGGGCCAGCCAGATCTCGGGGCGAGCCGGCACTAGTGGGGCCTCTCACGACGTTGGACCGGAAATGACGGCCCCAGTTCGCCGCCATGCTGCGTCCTCGGTCGGCCGAATGGCGTTGCCATTCGGCCTCCCTGCGTCCTTGCCTGACGGCGCCTGGTCCTCGTCATTCCCTGGCCCACGTCATGAGACACCCCACACAATTTGCGGCGGCTTCGCCGCCTGACATGTCAGTGTCCCGGCGCAACGCCGCGGCAAACATCACGGTTGGCGGCCGCCCGAGTAGAAGTCGACCCAGGAGCCGCAGGCCTGCGCCAGGGTGGTTCGGCGCTCTGCGCCGACCGGCCGTGCGGTCAGCTCGCCGAGGAAGACGGTGCCGTCGTAGCCGGTGAGGCGTTGGAGAGTGTTCGGGTCGTCGACAGCGACCGTGAACCGCAATCGGGCAGGCGAGCTTAGGTCGAGCGAGCCGGCGGGCCAGTACTGACCGTCGTTATAGAGCGTCAGCTGGTTGGGCCGCTGCCCGTCCAGCGCCGCGGGGAGATGCTCGTCGAGGCCGGCGCCGGGCGCCCGTAGCTGGATCGGCACCGGGCTGAAGTACTGAAGCGAGAGGTTCCAGCGGCCCGAAGGCATGCTCAGCGTCTGGCTGGTCTGCTCCCCAAGGCCCGGCGTCGGCCCGTTGTCCCAGCTCTCCTTCGGCCCCACGACCGGGGTCGGGAAAATCGATGCGCTGCCGGGTAGCGAGATCATCAGCTTCGTCTCCGGCGCCGTGCAGTCGAGGGGTGCGGCCGGAGCGCCGCCCTCGAGCAGCGTCGTTCGCTTGCGCGGAGTTCGGCCGATTCGCTTCCAGAGGATGTAGGAAGGGGTCCTTTGGACCGCCCGGAAGTTGGGGGGCGCCTTGCTCGCGTAGGCGGCTCGCGTCGTGACCACGTATTCGAAGCGGTCGAGGGTGCCGGGGGTGAACGAGTCGAAGTCGATCGGGCTGTAGGCGACCCCGAGGTCGAACGGCTTCGTCGGCCGTTCCTGCGCCAGGTCGTCGGGGAACTCGATCAGCGGGATCCTGGTGTCGGCGCCGCGCAGCTCCCACTGCGCGAAGCGGTCCTGGCCGGCGTAGAGGACCGAGTTGCCGGCAACCTGGGGCAGGAAGGCCCGCAGCTGGGTTCCGTGGCCGGGGGGCGCGATCGGCGTGTCCCGCAGCACCAGCAGGCTTGAGTAAACGGCGCCGACCAGGAAGACGGCGGAGAGCGCGCCCCAGGCGGCGCGCGGCACCCTCCACTCCGCGGGCGGCGCCGAGAGCAGTGCGCGGACGATGACCAGCATCACCAGGGGCGCGATGATCATCAACGCCTTGGCGCGGACGTAGTCGCCGCTCAGCGGCGTCAGCGTGGCGAGGTAGATCAGGATTCCGCCGGCGAGTGCCGCGGGAACCGCGTAGTCGCGCCGGCGCAGCCACCAGGCCAACCCCGCCACGAGGGCCACGGCCGCGACCGCGCTCGTCAGCCACGGCAGGTGCGCGCCCCCGGCGGTGTCGAGCCGGTAGTTGGAGGAAGTCCAGAAGCCCAGCGCCTCAGCCGGGTTGACCGGGCCGAAGGTATTGGCCCCCTGCACCTCGGCGAAGCTCTTGCCGAAGCCGAATGGTCCGGCCAGCCCCAGCACGACGACGCCGAGCGCAACCACGAAGGCCCCGACCAGCACGGCCGGCCGGGTCACCGTGGGCCATAGCCGGCGCGGCGCCAGGCCGCGGCGCACCTCCGGGAAGCTGAGGCTGAAGATCGCCGCTGCGGCGAGCGGCCAGGCAAGGCCGGCGAAGCTATAGGAGAAGACGATCCCGGCCGCCAGCACCGCCAGCGGCCCGAGTGTCCGCAGGCGCCCGCGCAGGTCGGCGGGAATCGGCCACGCGGTTGGTAGGGCAATTGCGAAGGCGAGCACGAAAAGCGCCTCGGCGGTCTCCTTGAAGGCGCTCTGGGCGTAGTAGGAGACGGCCAGGTAGGAGAGCGCGACCAGCACTGCCCCGAGAGTCCTCCTGCCGGCCCGCAGCTCCTTCAGCGCCGCCAGCGCGGTCAGCGCGGTAAGCACCGGGATCGCAATCACGAGTCCCATGAAGGCCCGGTCGAGGCCGATCCCGGGCAACGCCGAGATCGTCGTGCAGAGCCCGTGCGGCCCGAGTGGGTAGCCCCTGTCCGGCGCCGGGCCGAGGCCGTTCTTTAGCCACTCGGCCCACTGCAGATGCAGGCCGAGGTCATTGTTGAAACCCACCCCGATGAGACCGAAGCGGCCGCTGATCGCGAACGGAATCGCAAGCGCCACAGCGACCACCAGCGCCACCGGCAATCCGGTTCGCGCCGCATCACCGCGGCTGTACGGCAGCCGCAGCGCCAGCGCCGCGGCGACCAGCAGCAGGACTACGAATACGGCGGCTGTGGTCGCGTGTCCCGGAGCGCGGGCGAAGAATCCGGCGACCGTGAACAGCGCCGCCAATCCAACCGCCGGCTCCAGCCACGACCATCGCTCGTGCCCCGAAGCGGCCAGCAATGAGCGTCCCACCAGCAGCGACGCGGCGCAGACCAGCGCCGCCGAGATGTACGTCCCGATCATGAGGGCGGCAAACTATGTCTTAACGACCGATGGAGTGCCCAGCCTGCGGCAAACCCAACCGCGAGGGCGCCAGATTCTGTGACTCCTGCGGATTCGAGCTGGCGCCCCTCGAAGCCGTGCCCGCGACGCCCGGCGACGCCGCGCCGGTAAACGGAGGCCCCGATGCGTCCACGCGGTCGGACGCGTTCGCCCCCGCGGCCCCGGAGGACGCCCCCGACTCGATCGGGGACCGTTACGACGTGCGCAGCTTCCTCGGGCGCGGCGGTCGCAAAGACGTCTACCTGGCCCGCGACGCGGAGCTGGACCGAGACGTCGCCGTCGCCCTCTTCGACACCGAGGGGCTGGGCGAGGCAGCGCTGGCCCGCGCCCGCCGTGAGATGCAGGCGATGGAGAAGCTCGGCGACCACCCGCACCTGGTCACCGTCCATGACACCGGCGAGAGCGACGGGCGCCCCTACATCGTCAGCCGCTACATGCCCGGCGGCGACGTGCAGCGGCTGCTCGCCTCCAGCGAGGACGGCCGCCTGGCGGTCGACAGGGCGATCGCGATCGGCATCGACGTCTGCCGGGCCCTCGAGCACGCCCACTCCCGTGGGATCGTCCATCGCGACCTCAAACCGGCCAACGTCTGGCTCGCCGAGGACGATGGTGCGCGGCTGGGCGACTTCAGCCTCGCCGAGACCGCCGCCCGGGGCTCGACCGGGGCCCTGGTCGGGACGGTCGCCTACCTTCCGCCGGAGCGGGCGCTCGGCCGCCCGGCTGGTCCGCCCTCGGACCTCTACTCGCTCGGGGCTCTGCTCTACGAGATGGTCGCCGGCCAGCCGCCGTTCACCGGCGGCGACGCGGTGTCGATCATCGGCCGTCACCTCAACGCGGACCCGGTGGCGCCATCGCGCCACAACCCGGCCGTGCCGCCGGCGCTCGACGAGCTGATCCTGCGCCTGCTCGCGAAGTCGCCCGACGGGCGCCCCGATGGCGCCGCGGCGGTGCGCGAGGCCCTGGTGGCGGTTCGCGACGCTCCCGCCCAGCCCGAGAAGCTCGCCGAGGCGGCCGAGGAGAACCCGCTCGAGGGTCTGGCCGGGCGCGTCTTCGTCGGTCGCGAGGCAGAGCTTGAGGAGCTGCGCGGGGCCGCGGACGAGACGCTCGCGGGCCGGGGGAGGCTGGTGCTGATAGCCGGCGAGCCGGGGATTGGCAAGACCCGCACCGCGGAGGAGCTGGCGACCTACGCGCAGGTGCGGGGCGCCAACGTGCATTGGGGCCGCTGCCACGAGGACGACGGGGCGCCCGCCTACTGGCCCTGGATGCAGGTGATCCGCTCCTATGTGCGTGAGGCCGACCCGGTCGCGCTGGCCTGGGAGATGGGCAGCGGTGCCGCCGACATCGCCCGGGTGGTGCCCGAGGTCGCGGAGCGTGTCGGCGAGGTCAGCGGGCCCGCCGAGGCCGACAACGAGGCGGCGCGGTTCCGGCTCTTCGACTCGATCTCGAGCTTTCTGACCAGCGCCTCCGCCTCGCGTCCGCTCGTGGTGGTGCTCGACGACCTGCACTGGGCCGACGAGCCCTCGCTGCTGCTGCTCCAGTTCCTCGCCCGCGGGCTGGGCGACGCGCGCCTGCTGGTGATCGGCACCTACCGCGACGTCGAGCTGGGCCGCCACCACCCACTCTCACGGGTGCTCGGGGAGCTGTCGGGCACAGGCGGAGCGAGCCGCGTGGCGCTGCACGGCCTGAGCGGCGAGGAGGTGCGCCGCTACATCGAGATGACCGCGGGCGCCGAGCCGGCGCCGGAGCTGGTTTGGGTCGTGCACGACCAGACCGAGGGCAATCCGTTCTTCCTCGCCGAGGTCGTGCGCCTGCTTGCCGCGGAGGGGTCGTTGGAGGCGCCGGGGGCCGCGTCGCTGGTCATTCCGCAGGGGGTGCGAGACGTCGTCGGGCGGCGTCTTGACCGCCTCGACGAGGAGGCCAACAAGGCGCTCACCATCGGGGCCGCGATCGGGCGCGACTTCGATTCCGAAGTGCTTGCGGAGGTGGCGGGCGCCGAGCGCGAGACTCTGGAGGCGGCGCTGGCCAGCGCGGTCTCGGCCCAACTGCTGGCAGAGAGCTCCCCCGGGCGCTTCCGCTTCTCCCACGCGCTGGTGCGCGAGACGCTCTACGAGGAGCTGAGCGCAGCGCAGCGCCCCGCCCTGCACCGGCGGATTGCCGAGGCGCTCGAGGACCTCTACTCGTCCGATCCGGCCCGGCTTCAGCGCCGCCTCAACGAGGTGGCCCACCACTATCTAGAGGGGGCGGCAGGCGGGGACGCGGAGAAGGCGGTCGACTACGCGGTGCGGGCGGCCGAGAGCGCGGCCGCGCAGCTTGGCTACGAGGAGGCGGTGGAGCTGTACGAAAGGGCGCTGGAGACGCTCGAGCTCTGCGAGCGCGACGACGAGCGCAGCTGCAGGCTGCTCGTCGTCTTGGGTGAGGTTCAGACGAGAGCCGGCAAGCTCGCCGAAGCGCGCGGGACGCTCGACCGGGCTGCCGACGCGGCGCTTGCGCTCGGCTCTACGGAGCTGCTTGTGCGGGCGGCGTTCGGCCGCGCCTACGTGTCGGAAGTTGGCGGCAAGGACGATCGGATCGTCGAGGTCGTGGAGGCGGCGCTGGACGCGGTTGGTCCGGAGGACAACCTCGAGCGGGCGCGGCTGCTCTCCTGGCTCGCGCAGGAGTACTTCTGGGTCGATCCCCAGGGTCGGGCGAAGGAGCTGCACGACGCGGCAACCGAGATGGCGCGCCGCCTCGGCGACGACCGCACGCTCGCCTTCACGTTGAGCCGCGGCGCCTTCATCGAGCTCGACCCGGAGGCGGCGCGGAACATGGTCGCGGTGCAGACCGAGGTCCTCGAGCTGGCGCGCCGGGTTGGCGACCGCGAGCTGGAATTGCGCGCCCACGTGCTGCGCCTCGCGGGTCACCTCGGGCTCGGCGACATCGCGGCGGTCGACAGCGACCTCGAGTCATACGCCCGCCTTGCCGCCGAGCTGCGCCAACCCCAGCACCTCTGGCACGTGCCGCTGCTGCGCGGGATGCGGGCGATGATCGACGGGCGTTTCGACGCCGCCGAGCAGTATGCCGCCGAGGCTCGCGCAGGCGGTGAGCGCGCCCAAGAGCCGCTCGCGCAGCAGTTCTTCGCGATCCAGGCGGCGCTGCGCTACCGCCTCGAGGGCCGGTTGGAGGAGATCGCTCCGGCGATCGATCAGCTCGCCGCGCGCTATCCGGCGATCGCCGCCTGGCGCATCGCCGCGGCGCTGACCCATGCCGACCGTGGCCAGCTCGACGAGGCACGGGCGGAGTTCGAGCGGATCGCCGTCGACGACTTCGCGGGCATCCCGTTTGCGGCCGCCCAGTGGATAACCGCAGTCGCGATCCTCTGCGAGATCGCCGCAGCGCTCGAGGACGGAGAGAGGGCGGACAAGCTTCACGGATTGCTCGAGCCCTTCAGCGGCCAGACGGTGGTTGCCGGCCGGGCCGCGGCTTGCTGGGGACCGATCGATCGCTTCTTGGGAATCAGCTCGGCAACCGCCGGAAAGCTCGACCGTGCGGTCACCGAGCTCGAGGACGCGATCGCGTTGTCGGAGCGCATGGGCGACCGGCCGTTCCTCGCCCAGGCGCACCTCAATCTGGCCCGCGTGCTGCTCGACCGCGGCTCGCCCGGCGACCGCGAGCGGGCGCTGGAGCTGCTCGACCGCTGTCTCGACGCCGCGCAGGAGATGAGGATGCGGGCGATCACCGACCAGGCCCTGGCCGCGAAGCTGGCCGCACAGGGGCTGGCCGGGGTCGACGCCACGACCTCGATCGACGAGGTGATCGCGGCGGTCGAGTCGGAGCGCCCCGACATCCTCGCCTACGCAGCGCCGGACGGCACGGTGACGATCCTGTTCAGCGACATCGAGGACTCGACGATCCTCACCGAGCGTCTCGGCGACGAGCGCTGGCTGGACCTGTTGCGGTCCCACAACTCGATCTTCCGCCAGCACCTGCGCGAGCACGGCGGCTACGAGGTCAAGAACCAGGGCGACGGCTTCATGCTCGTCTTCCCCCAGCCGACGGCGGCCCTGCACTGCGCGATCGAGGTCCAGCGGGCGCTCGCAGAGCGCGCCACCGAGAACCCCGACGATGGAATTTGCGTGCGGATGGGCCTGCACACCGGCGAGGCAATCGCCGAGGAGGGCGACTTCTTCGGCCGCAACGTCGTCCTTGCGGCTCGCATCGCCGGTCAGGCGCGGGGCGGGGAGATCCTGGTCTCCGAGGCGCTGCGCGAGCAGGCGGAGGGCGAGGACGGCCTGGCCTTCGGCGAGGGCCGCGAGCTGGAGCTGAAGGGGATGGCCGGGACTCACACCGTGCACCGCGCGGAGTGGGAGGCGGAGGGGGCGGCGGCCTAGCCGCGGTACTCGTGATGAACCGCGGCGCCGCCGGCGCCTAGTACGTCCTAACCCCGAGATGTGCCGACAGTTCGCGCTCATCTGACCGTCCCCATCTTGCGGGCGCCGAAGACGATATCCCCGGGCACCCGCCCCTTGGTCAACCGCCCGTTGTGGGGGCGGTCGAAGTTGAACTCATCGAGGT
>JBBQNM010000019.1:0-35821 GCA_038329895.1 Solirubrobacterales bacterium
CAACCTTGCGCGCCCGGTGGAGCTGGATGCGATGAGCGCTCCGGAGCGCCGCGTCGTGCACGAATATCTCAAGGAGCGTCCCGAGGTGGAGACCTACAGCGAGGGCACCGAGCCGCATCGCTGCGTGGTCGTGGCGCCGCTCCTTTCCGAGTGAGCAGCGGCCGAGCCGCGCCTGAGCCGCAGGGCCCGCCGGTCGAGCTCGACCCGAGGGCCCGCGAGGCGCTTCAGCGTGTGCTGGCCCTGCTGCGCTCCGAGCGCGCCTCGGTCAGCTCGGTCACCGAGCCGGAACGAGCCTGGCGGGTGCACGTCGCCGACAGCCTCACTGGGCTCCAGGTTCCCGAGCTTGTCGCCGCAACGGAGATCGCCGACCTCGGGTCGGGCGCCGGTTTCCCCGGTTTCGTGGTCGCGGCCGCCCTGCCAGGGGCTCGCGTCGACCTGATCGAGTCGGTGGAGCGAAAGTGCGATTTCATGCGTCGGGCGTCGGCCGCCGGGGGGATCGAGAACGTGCGAGTGATCAACGAGCGAGCCGAGGCCTGGGCCGCGCCGCCGGCCGGAGGTCGCGAGGCCTACGGGGCGGTGACGGCCCGCGCGGTGGGGCGGCTCTCGACCCTCGCCGAGCTGGCCTCGCCGCTGCTGGGCGAGGGCGGCGTGCTGGTCGCCTGGAAGGGGCGACGGAACGCCGACGAGGAGGCCGAGCTTGCGGCGGCGGCAGAGCGGCTGGGGATGCAGCCGCGGGAGGTACTCGCGGTGGGGCCCTACGCAGGCAGTCGGCACCGCCACCTGCACGTGATCGAGAAGGCCGGCCCGACCCCCGAGGGGCTTCCGAGACGGCCGGGGCTGGCCAAGAAGCGCCCCTTCGGTAGGCGCCGAGGCGCTGGCTAGGCTGGGAAGGGATGGGTGCGGTCTATGCGATTGCCAACCAGAAGGGCGGTGTCGGCAAGACGACGACCGCCGTCAACCTCGGCGCCTGCGTGTCGTCGAGCGGCGCCCAGACCCTCCTGGTCGACCTCGACTCGCAGTGCAGCGCGACGCTGGCGCTCGGTGCGGACCGCGACGCCACCCCGTCGTCATATGACTGTCTCTGCGGGGAGGTGTCGGTGGCCGAGGCCGCGCGCCCGGCCGGGCCGGACAACCTCTGGTTGGTCCCCGCAAGCCGCGACCTGGCGGGAGCGTCGGTGGAGCTGCCACGGATCGAGCGCTACGAGACCCAGCTGCGCGAGCGTCTCGGGCCGGTTCGCGAGCGCTTCGTCTTCACTCTGATCGACTGCCCCCCGTCGCTGGGCCCGGTGACCGTCAACGCCCTGGCGGCCGCCGACCGGGTGATCGTGCCAGTGCAGGCGGAGTATCTCGCCCTCGAGGGCCTGGTCCAGTTCCTCGACACGCTGGCGCTGATGCGGCGTGAATTGAACCCTCCGCTGGAGCTGTCGGGTCTGATCATCACCATGCACGACGAGCGCACTCGCCTCTCGATCGACGTGGAGCGGGAGTTGCGCGACCACTTTGGTGAGCTCGTGTTCCAGACCGCGATCCCCCGCAGCGTCAAATTGGCCGAGTCCCCGAGCTACGGCGAGCCGGTGACTGCCTACGCACCCGCCTCGCGCGGGGCGCAGGCCTACTGCGCGCTGGCAGCCGAGATCGTGGCGCGCGAGACGGAGGCGGAGGCGAGATCTCTGCGCGAGCAGGCGGCATGAGCGAGCGGCGCGGTATCGGGCGCGGCCTGGCGGCGATCCTCCCCGAGGGTCCCGACGGGGACGCCGAGCTGCGCGAGCTGCCGGTGGAGCTGATCAAGCCGAACCCGAGCCAACCACGGCGCCGCTTCGACCCCGAGTCGATGGACGTGCTCGTCGCGTCGATTCAGGCAAGCGGATTGGTCCAACCGCTGCTCGTCCGACCACTCGCGGATGGAAGCTACGAGCTGATCGCCGGCGAGCGGCGCTGGCGGGCGGCCCAGGAGGTTGGCCTTGAGCGGGTGCCGGCGGTGGTTCGCGAGTCCGCCGAAGCCGAGCGCCTGCAGACGGCGTTGGTCGAGAACATGGTCCGCGAGGACCTCAACCCGGTTGAGGAAGCCCGCGCCTGCGCCGCCCTGGTCGAAGATCTCGAGCTCTCGAAGGAGGAGGTCGGCCGCAGGGTCGGCCGCAGCCGCTCGGCGATCTCCAACCTGGTTCGGTTGCTCGACCTGCCCGACGAGGCGCTGGAGCTGCTGGAGAGCGGCGAGCTGAGCGAGGGACACGGGCGGGCGATTCTGCAGGTGCGCGGCAACGACGTGCGCCGGCGCCTGGCGCGTGACGCGGCCGCGGCCGGCTGGTCAGTCCGCGAGACTGAAAACAGGGCTAAGCTGGTTAGCCAGCCAGGGCGAGGAGGGACAGCCAAGAGGAGCCGGGCGGCGCTCGATCCGGAGCTCCGGGAGGCGCTCGACGACGCCGAGGAAATGTTCGAGTCGGCGCTCGGTCAGGAGGTGAAGCTGGGGGTGCGCGGTGAGCAGATCCGCGCCGAGATCCGCTTCGACGACCTCGACGAGCTGCTCGCTCTGACGCGCCGTTTGAAGGGCAAGCGCGCGGCCTGACAGTCCCCGAGCGAGACGCCTGAGCGGCCCCGCGCGCCGTCGCTATGATCGGCCGCAAGCGGGCGATTAGCTCAGTCGGTCAGAGCGCTTCTCTGATAAGGAAGAGGTCCCTGGTTCGAGTCCAGGATCGCCCATACGGCGTCTGCGGAGCTTTTGTGATTGACGTCTCGCGCCCGCCCTGCAGAGAGGTACGCGACGGGTAACGCTCGGCGGCTGGAAGCGGCGGTGTTGCGCCCGCAAGAGGGCCGCCTTCGCCGCTTACTGGCGATCCCGCGTGCTTGACAGGTGACCAAACGATCACGTATTATCAGCGGCAATGGACGCGGTGTTCAAGGCCCTTGCCGACCCGACGCGCCGGAGCCTGCTCGACGAGCTTTTCAAGCAGGACGGGCAGACACTCAGCGCGCTCGAGCAGCGGCTGCCGATGACGCGCTTCGGCGTCATGAAGCACCTGAGGGTGCTCGAGGAGGCGAGCCTCGTGACCACGCAGCGGCGCGGGCGCGAGAAGCTCCACTTCCTGAACCCCGTCCCGATTTGGCTCGTCCACGACCGGTGGGTGAGCAAATACGCCGAGCCCTGGGCGGCAGCGCTGACCGGGCTCAAGAAAGACATCGAGGAGGACAACGAATGGAAAAGGTCTTCGAGATCTACATCAAGACGACACCGGAGCGCCTCTGGGAGGCGATCACCGACGGCGGGATGAGGAGCAAATACAACTTCGGCTCCCTGGTCAGCTCGGACTGGACGCCCGGCTCGCGCTACGAGATGAGCCACCCGGCCGCCCCCGGGCTCTTGGGGGAGGGGGAGAACCTCGAAGTCGACCCGCCGCGCCGGCTAGTCCAGAGCGCAACCATGCTCTGGAGCGAGGACGTGAAGCGCGAGGGGCAGTCGAGGATCACCTGGGAGATCGAGCCGGTCGGCGATTCGTGCCGGCTGACAGTCACCCACGACGAGCTCCGCGAGGACGCCAACGGCGAACTCTACGGCGGCTGGCCGATGATCCTCTCCGGTCTCAAGACGCTGCTCGAGACAGGCGAGCAGCTCACAACCCCTGGCTCCCTGCGCTTTTCGGAATCCGCGAGCGATCAGGTGGCTTGAGACCCTGACGAGCCCGAGGGCGGGGGCAAGAATTCTTCCCCGACCCTCGGGGCTCAGCCCCCGGCGGCGCGGTCCGTGGCTTCCGGGGCGCGGTTCGTCGCGGCGCCTTTCATTGCCTCCAATGACCGGTCCAGTCACTTGCGGAAGTAGTTGCCGCCGGCGATCGCGTCGAAGGCCTTGTAGCGAATGCCGATCGGGTTCATTCCGGCGGCGGCATCGATGAACGTGCTGCCCTGCGCCTCGGTGAGTCCGAGGTCGACAAAGGCGCCGCTGACCACGCAGTCGATCCGAAGCGCTGGCAGTCGGTCGCCTCGTTGACGACGAACTCCCGCTCGGCTGTTCCCAACGGCACCTTGATCACCTCGCGGTATGAGCAGCCCTCGTGGAAGTCTTCGCAATGGACCTCCTCCACATCCGGCCACCATTCCGGATGGCGGTTGACGTCCGTGATCAGCGCCCAGACGACGTTGGGCGGGGCCTCGATCAGGACCTGCTGGCGGACCTCCGACATCGGGCCGGATTCTCCCAGGTCAATGGACGAATCGCCGCTCGGGCGAGCTCAGCCTCGTACCTATAATGGCGCTTCGAAGGCCAGCCGCCCGGGAGAGCTTCCTTGCAGCAGATGCAGATCTACGGAGTCAGCTTCGACATGGTCGGAAAACAGCCGATCGTGCTGCTGAAGACCGTCGACGGCAACAAGTTCCTGCCGATCTGGATCGGGCACCCGGAGGCGGCGGCGATCCTGATGAAGCTCCAGGGCGCCTCGACCCCGCGCCCGATGACCCACGACCTGTTCTCCGACCTGCTCGACCAGATCGACGCCAAGTGCGAGCGGGTCTCGGTGACCGAGCTTCGCGACAACACCTTCTACGCCTCGATCACGATCTCGGTCAACGGCTCCGAGCTGGAGATCGACTCCCGCCCCTCCGACGCGCTCGCCCTCGCGGTGCGGGTGTCGGCGCCGATCTTCGCTGCCGAGGATGTGATCGAGGAGTCGGCGATCGAGTTCGAGCAGGAAGTCGAGGACCCTGAGGAGGTCGTGGAGAAGTTCAAGGACTTCCTCGACGAGGTCACGCCCGAGGACTTCGCCCAGGGCGGCGATGACCAATAAAGCTCGATGACCCGGGCTGAAGCGGAAGCCGAGTGCGAGCGACTGCGCGCCGAGAGCCCTGAACGGCATACGCATCGCTGGGTCCCGGTGGAGGAGGCGGATGGCGGATGGCGAGTAGCGAAGATCGGCCTGCCCCCAGCCGATGAGGAGATCACAGGGACGGAGCTGCGCGCCGATGAGCGGCCTCCGACCCCGGACGACCCCCGCACGTCCGGCGTGCGCGACATCCGACCCTGGGGCGTCTGACTAACGGGTTACCGCGGGGTGCGAGCCGCGCTCCAGCGCCAGCTCAAGGGCCCGCTCGACGAGCTGTTCGAACTCCAGCCCGGCGGCTTCGGCCGCCTGCGGAAGCAGGCTTGTATCGGTGAGACCGGGAATCGCGTTTACCTCCAGCACCTGAGGCCCTTCGTCGCCCAACATCAAATCGACGCGGGAAAAGCCTGAGCACCCGAGGGTCGCGAAGCCCGCCAGCGCCGCCTCGGTGACGGCGGCTGCCGTTTCCGCGTCGAGGTCCGCGGGGCAGACGAAGTCGGTGCGCCCGATCTCATATCGGGCCTCGAAGTCGTAGAGGTCGCCCTCGCGGGGGATCGCCTCGAGGATCGGTAGGGCATCCTCCCCGATCACGCTGACCGCGAGCTCCCGCCCGGGCACGTAGCGCTCCAGCAGCACCCGGTCGTCGTAGCTGAACGCCGCGACCAGCGCCTGCGGGACCTCGTCGCGGCCCCTGACCAGCTTCACCCCGAGCGCCGAGCCGCCGCTCGCCGGCTTTACGACCAGCGGAAAGCCAAGACTGGCCTCGATCTGCTCCAGTGCGTCGGCGGCGCCCAATTCGCGAAATGCCGTTGCGTTGAACGCGAACCAGTCGGGGGTCGGGATGCCGGCCTCGCGGAGTTCGTGCTTGGCCAGGGTCTTGTCCATGCAGCGCGCGCAGGCGGCGACCCCCGGACCGGTGTAGGGGATGTCGAGGATCTCGAGCAACTCCTGGACCGTGCCGTCCTCGCCGCCGGGCCCGTGCAGGGCGACGAACGCGGCGTCGGGGCGCTCGTCGATCAATCGCTCGACCAGGTCGGCGCCGACGTCGAGCGGCAGCGGGTCATGTCTAAGCCGTTGCAGCGCGTCCTCCACGCGGGCCCCCGAGCGCAGCGAGACGCCCCTCTCGAGCGAGCGCCCGCCCTGGAGGACCGCGACTTTCATCGTTCGCCGCTGGCGCGTCTCCGCAGCGGGACGACGTCGCCACCCGCCGGCTCGCGTTCCTCGTTCCTCGTTCCTCGTTCCTCGGCTGCCGCTTCGGACGAGGGCGGGAGCTCCCCCGTGAGGGTCTCGTAGAGCTGCACCTGCTCCCAGACCACCTGGCCGATGCGCCGGATGCCCTCGTCGATCTCCTCCTCGGTCGAGGCGGAGAAGTTGAGTCGCATCGAGCTGCCGCCCCGCCCGTCCACGTAGGCCGCCTGGCCAGGGACGAAGGCGACGTTCTCACGCAGCGCCTTTGCCAGCAGGTCGGTGGTGTCGATGTAGTCGGGCAGGGTGGCCCACACGAACAGGCCTCCGCCGGGGTGGGTCCACTGGGCCTGCGGCGGGAAGTGGCGGGAGAGCGCGTCGAGCATGGCGTCGCGCCGCGATCGATAGTGCTCGACCAGGCTGTCGACGTACTCACGCCAACGCCCCTCGGCGAAGTACTCGCGCACGAAGTACTGGGTCAGAGTCGAGGTGCAGAGGTCGGCTGCCTGCTTGCCCAGCACGATCTTCTCCATCACCGGCGGCGGCGCCACCGCCCAGCCGAGCCTGATCCCGGGGGAGAGGATCTTCGAGAGGGTGCCGAGGTAGATCACGTAGTCGCCGCCCTCGAGCTGGTAGAGCGGCGGCAGCGGCTCGCCCTCGTAGCGCAGCAGCCCGTAGGGGTTGTCCTCGGCGATCAGCACCTCGTGGCTGCGAGCCAGCTCGACCAGCCGCCGCCGGCGTTCCATGGAGAGTGTGACGCCGGCCGGGTTCTGAAAGGTCGGCACCGAGTAGATGAACTTCGGCCGCCGACCCTCTTTCGCGAGGTGCTGCAGCACGCCCTCGAGCTCGTCGACCCGCATCCCGTCCTCGTCGCACTCGATCTGGATCACGTCCGCCTGATAGCTGCAAAAGACAGGCACGGCCCCCGGATAGGTGGGCGCCTCGCAGATCACCGGGTCGCCGGGGTCGATCAGCGTCTTGCAGATCAGGTCGATCGCCTGCTGGCCGCCGGTGGTGACGATCACGTCCTCGTGATCGGGAAGCATTCCCTCGGCCCCCATCACCTCGAGGATGCAGTCCTTGGTCTCCTCGAAGCCCTCGGTGGGCCCGTACTGAAGCGCCTCCGCCGCCGACTCCTGCGCGATCTTGGTCATCTGGGCCGCGAAGCTGGCCGGCGGGAAGGTGGAGGTGTCGGGCAGGCCCCCGGCCAGTGAGATCACCTCGGGTCGGGCGGTGATCGCCATCAGGTCGCGCATCGCCGAGGAGCGCATCGCCTGCGTGCGCTCGGCAAACAGGCCCGCGTAGCGCTCGATGTCGTGGGCTGTCGTGTGGGAGCGGCGCCGGTGAGGCGGCTCGCGGGGCTCGGTCACGAGCTAAGTGTGGCCGAATCGGGGGCTGGAAGCGGGCGGCGTGCTTCGCCGCAGGCGCAAAACCGCCAGGAGGGCTCCCGGTAGCCTCTCCCGCGAGCTCGATTGGACTACTTCTTCGCCATCTGTCAGGCGCTGGGGATCGCCCTGGCGGTCGGGGTGCTCGCCGGCGCCACCGGCCCGCAGGGCGGAACCGCGTCCGTGCTCGGGCTGGCGGCGGCAGCCGCCGGCGCCGCGGTGGCAGCCCTCTCGATGTCGATCGGCGACCGGTCGATCCTCGGCGGCATCGCCGTCGGCGCCGTCGGCGGCTGGCTGGCGGCGACCGTGATCTCCGCCGTGGTCGCCGGAGCCGCCGGGCGCGCCGAAGGCGGCGTCGGCGCGGTCGGCTTCATCGTCGCCCTCGCCGCCGCGGCGCTGGTCGGGCTGTCGATCCTCTTGCCGCCGGTGTCACTTGCGGCGTTGCTGGCGCTGGGCTGGCTCGCGCTTGCCCGCCGCCGCCGCGCACAGCGCAAGTACGAGGGCCTGCGAATCCTGAGATGAGATGAGAAAGGGCCTCGTCCTCGCCTATGTCGATTCGATGCGAACCGACATGCTCGAGCTGGCCGCGCGCGAGGGGGAGGCGCCCACCTTCGCCAAGCTGCTGCGCCGCGGGGTGTTGGTGCCTGACTGCGTGTCGAGCTTTCCCTCCGTGACACCGGTCGCCAGCGCCGAGATCGCCACCGGCGTGGCCGCCGACCGTCACTGGATCACCGGTATGAACTGGTACCACCGGCTCGAACGCCGCTACGTCGAGTACGGGTCCTCGTTCGAGGCGACGCGGACCTTCGGGCTGTTTCGATCCCTCTACGACCTCGTCTACAACATGAACCTCGCCCACCTGAGCCCGGCGGTGGACACGGTCTTCGAACGACTCGACGACGCCGGCCTGCGCACGGCGTGCACGCCGTTTCTGATCTACCGCGGTCGCCACCGCCACGAGATATCCCTGGAGGGACTGATGCGCCGAGCGGTCGACGTGAGCGGGCTGAAGCTCCGCCACGCCACCTGGGGACCCAAAGAGCTGTTCTACGGTGAGCTCTACGCAAGCAGGCGAGTGCCCTGCCGCCCGACCTCGCGGCCGGGGACGGTCGACGAGTACTCGGCTTGCTGCGCGGCCGACCTTGCCGCCCAGGGCCTGTTCGACTTCCTGCTTCTCTCCCTGCCCGACAACGACCACTACTCGCATCGCCACGGGCCAGACAGCCAGGTCGACTCGATCGCGGCGGCCGACCGCGCCTTCGCGAAGCTGATCGCGGCGGCCGGGGGGCTGGACGGCTTTCTCACCGACTACGCCTTGATCCTGATGGCCGACCACGCGCAGACGCCGGTCCATCACGAGCTTCCGATCGCCGCCGACCTCGGTGAGCGCTGGACGGTGCTGCAGCCTTCCGAGGATCAACCCGAGGGCGCCCAGCTCGCGGTCAGCCCGACCGCCCGCGCGGCGAACGTCTACCTGCTGCCCGGAAACGGCTCGCAGGCCGAGCACGACGAGGTGCGCGTGGCCGTCGAAGCGATGGAGGGCGCTGACGTGGTCGCCTACCTCTCTGTCGGCGGGGAGCCGCTGGTCAGGGAGACGCCCGGCCCACCGCCGCCCACCGCGGAGGTCGTCGCGCGCCGCGCCGGAACCGAGCTTCGCTTTCGGCCCGGGGACGCGGTCACCGACCTGCGCGGCGGCGGCTGGGAGCTGGGCGGCGATTCCGCCGCGCTGGACCTCGAGATCGCCGACGGTCAGGTTCGCAGCGAGAGCTACCCCGACGCTCTCGGCCGGTTGTGGTCGGCGCTCTGCGCGCCGCACGCCGGCGACCTGATCGTTTCCGCGACTCTGGGCTATGAATGCGTCGACTGGGGAGGCACCTCACATGTCGGCGGGGGGAGCCATGGCTCGTTGCACCGCGGCGACTCACTCGGCCCGATCCTGTTCTGCGGCTGCGGGCCGCAGAACGCGGCGGCGCGCGATCAATGGTCGCTGCGGGACGTCGCTCCAATCGTGCTCGAGCACTTTGGATTGGACGTGGCTGCCCGATCACGGGTCGCGCAGGCTGGGGTAAGGACATGAGCCAGAGGACGCGGGGGAATGGGCTGGCGGCCGCCGTCCTTGGGCTGGTCTTCGTGTTCTCGGCGGGGACCGGCGTCGCCAACGCGGCCGACACCACTGTCAGCAAGCACGATGCGATCGCGGTCGCCAACCTCGACTCGAAGGTGATCGCGGAGCGGGCGAAGTACTCGCACCTGACCCCCACTGCGACGCTGATCGACGGCAACTGGCAGGTCGACTACTTCTCCGACGGCAAGGGCCTTGTCCAGGTGGTCGTCGATCCCACGACCGGGCTGGTGCGCGAGTCGTGGACCGGCTACCAGGTCGCCTGGAAGATGGCGCGCGGCTACTCGGGTGCCTTCGGCCACCGGCTCAACGCTCCCTACGTTTGGCTGCCGCTCTGCGCGCTGTTCCTGCTCGGTCTCGTCGATTGGCGGAGGCCATGGCGAGTCGCCAACCTCGACCTGCTGGTGCTGCTGTCGTTCGGCGCCTCGCACTTCTTCTTCAACCGTGGCGACATCGGGCTCTCGGTGCCACTCGTCTACCCGCCCCTGCTCTACCTGATGGGCCGCATGCTCTGGGTCGGCTTCCGCGGCAGGGGAGAGGGCCTGCGGCCGGTCTGGCCGGCCGCCTGGCTGATCATCGCGGCGCTGTTCCTGCTCGGGTTCCGCGGCGGCCTGAACGTCGCCGACTCCGGGGTGATCGACGTCGGCTACGCGGGCGTGGTGGGCGCCGATCGGATCGGGGACGGCAATTCGATCTACGGGCAGAACGCGTTCCCCGACGACGTCAGCTCCGGCGATACGTACGGGCCGGCCAACTATTACGCCTACGTTCCGTTCGAGCAGGCGCTGCCCTGGAGCGGCAGCTGGGACGACCTCCCCGCCGCCCATGCCGCCGCGATCTTCTTCGACCTCGCGACCTTCGCCGGCCTGGTGCTGCTTGGACGGCGCCTTCGCCCCGGGGCGGAGGGCCGCCAGCTCGGCGCCATGCTTGGGTTCGGGTGGGCGGCGTATCCCTACGCCGCCTTCGTGCTGGAGTCCAATGCCAACGACAGCCTGGTCGCGATGCTGCTCGTCGCGACCCTCCTCGTCCTCACCCACCCGGCGGCCCGCGGCGCCACCCTGGCGTTAGCGGGGTTGACGAAGTTTGCGCCCTTGATTCTGGTCCCATTGATGGCCACCTACAACGCTTCTTCCACGGGTGGTGCGGCGGACGCCGATCCGGCTCCGCGCGGACCGTGGAGCACGGGCCGGATTGCGTCCGCCGTGACAGGACCCGTGGTAGTGCGCTTTGGAGTGGGCTTCTTAGTGGCGGCCCTGATCGTGATGGCGCAGACGATCATCGACCCCGGTCTGGTCACCTTCTGGCACCGAACGATCGCCAGCCAAATCGACCGCGACTCCCCGTTCAGCGTCTGGGGTCAGGTCCACTCGCTGGAGCCGCTGCGTGTCGCGGTGATGGTCGCGGTGGGGGCGCTTGCGGTGCTCGTCGCCTTCCGTCCCCGCCGCAAGTCAGCGGCGCAGGTGGCGGCGCTGGGCGCGGCGCTGCTGATCGGCACCCAGCTGATCGCCCAGCACTGGTTCTATCTCTACCTGGTCTGGTTCGTGCCGTTGGTCCTGGTGGCGCTCGGAGCCCTCAGCCCCCGGCCGGCACCAGAACCTGCTCGATCGACTCCGCCAGCCCGTTCGGACCTATCTCGACGATCGCCCCCATCACCCAAACGTCCTCCTCGGCGGTCTCGAAGCGAACCGGCATCTGCGTGACGAAGGCCTCGAGCGCCTGCTCGCGCTTGACGCCGATCACGCCCGCGCGGGAGCCCGTCATTCCGGCGTCGCTGATGTAGGCGGTGCCCCCGGGCAGCACGCGCGCGTCCGCGGTCGGCACGTGAGTGTGGGTGCCGAACACGGCTGCGACCCGCCCGTCCAGGTGCCAGCCCATCGCGACCTTCTCGCTCGTCACCTCGGCGTGGAAGTCGACGACCACGGCGTCGGCCTGGCCGTCGAGGCGATCGAGGATCGAGTCGATCGCAGAGAACGGCGAGCGCGTCACCTTGAGCTGCACGGCGCCGCTCAGGTTGACCACCGCGACGCGCTGGCCCCCGACCTCGACCACGGTGTGGCCGCTCCCCGGATTGCCGTGTGGGTAGTTGGCCGGCCGGATCACGCGGTCGGAGCGATCCAGGTACTCGTAGACCTCGCGGTGCTTGTAGACGTGGTTGCCGGTCGTGATCACGTTCGCGCCGGCGGCGAACAGGTCGTCGGCGGTTCCCTCGGTGATGCCCAGCCCGCCGGCTGAGTTCTCACCGTTGACGATCACCAGGTCGGGAGCGTGGCGCTCGCGCAGGCCGGGCATCGCCTTCTGGAGCCCGCGACGCCCGGGGCTGCCGACTACGTCTCCGATGAAGAGCACGCGCACAGCGCGGAGCGTACCCCGGTGCCGCTAGCTTGTCGGCGATGGCAGCCACGGGACCCGGGAGTACTCCGGTGAGCGGCAGGGCCGGCGCCGGGGCCGCGCTGGAGGCGCGCGGGATCGTCAAGCGCTACGGGCGCCAGCCAGCGCTGCGCGGGGTCGACTTCGAAGCCGATCCGGGCGAGCTGCTGGCGGTGATCGGTCCGAACGGGGCCGGCAAGACGACGCTGCTCTCGATCCTGGCCGGGATCGTGCGGGCCGACGAGGGAGAGGTGCACCTCCCGCGCGGCGAGGTCGGCTGGGTGCCCCAGCAGGCGGCCCTTTACCGCCGCCTCACGGTGGAGGAGAACCTGCGGTTGTTTGCCCGCCTCGAGAAACATCCCGACGTCGAGGCGAGCGTCGACCAGATGCTCGATCAAAGCGGCCTCGCCGACCGCCGCCACGACCAGGTGGCGCGACTGTCGGGCGGAAACCAGCAGCGGATCAACATCGCGATCGGCCTGCTCGCCCAGCCCGTGGTGCTGCTGCTCGACGAGCCGAGCGCCGGCCTGGACCCGCGACAGCGGGCCCGGCTGTGGGAGTTCGTCGCTGCGCTTGCGGCCGGCGGCACGACGGTGATCTTCTCCACCCACAACATCCAGGAGGCGGAGCGCTACGGGCAGCGGCTGCTGGTGATCGCCGACGGCGAGCGACTGTTCGACGGTGGGGCGGCGCAGTTGCGCGAGGCCGTGCAGCGCGAGGCTCCCGAAGCCGCCGACGCCGACTTCGAAACGGCCTTCGTTGCCTACCTCCACCACCGGGGGCACTGATGCGCTGGCTTCTGCTCAAGGACCTTCAGATCCTCCGCCGCTCGCCGCTGCAGGCGGCGCTGCTGGTGATCTACCCGGTGCTGATCGCACTGCTGGTCGGGTTTGCGATCTCGCGCAACCCCGGCAAGCCGCGGGTCGCATTCCTCAATGAGGTTCCGCAGAACACTCCGTTCAAGATCGGCTCCCAGCACGTCGATATCGTCGGCACCCGCAACACGCTCTGCGAGCGGATCAAGTGCGTCCGGGTCCACAGCCGCCAGCAGGCGATCGACAAGGTAAAGAGCGGCGACGTGCTCGGGGCGCTGATCCTGCCCGCGGACCTGGTGACCAAGCTGGAGTCGCTGTCCGGGCTGAACCCCGAGCAGGCGACGGTGCAGGTGATCGTCAACCAGGAGGACCCGATCAAGGAGGGATTGGTCAACGATCGCATCACCTCGTTGCTCACCGATGCGAACCTGACGATCGCCCGCGAGGTGGCGCGGATCTCGACCCGCTACCTGCACCTGATCCAGCGCGGCGGGACGTTGAGCCTTCTCGGCCAGCCGATCCAGGTCCTTGGTCTGGCCAGCAGCGATCAGATCCTGCGCGCGCTGCGCCCCGCGATCACCTCGAGCCCCGAGCTGGCGGCGCTGGACAAGGTGATCCGCTTCGCGTCGCTGGCCAATCAGAACCTCGATCTCGCCAGTCCGCTGCTGTCCTCGGTGGCCGAGCCGATCAAGGTCGACAAGCAGGTGATCTCGGGCGAGACGCCGCCGCTCGACGTGTTCGCGATCGCGGTCTCCGCCACCGTCACGCTGATGTTCGTGACCGTGCTGCTGGTCGCCGGCTCACTTGCCCTGGAGCGAGAGGAGAACGCCTTCTCGCGCCTCACCCGCGGCCTGATCTCGAGGTCCGGGCTGCTGGTCGAGAAGGTCGGCCTCGGCATGCTGCTGGCGCTCGTGGTGACGATGTTGATGCTCGCCGGACTCGAGATCTTCCTCTCCCTGCACTGGGAGCGGATCGGTCTGTGGCTGGTCGCGATCCTTGCCGGCGGCGCCGGGTTCGCGGCCGCCGGCGCCGCGCTTGGCGCCGCCACGCGTGAGGTGCGCGCCGCGTCGCTGCTCGCCTTCATGGTCTCGCTGCCGATTGCGTTCCTCTCGCTCGTCCCCTCGGGCTCGGTCAGCCCGACGCTGTTCGACGTGATCAAGGTGATCACCGGGCTTTTCCCGTTCAAGCCCGCCCTGCATGCGATGGAGTCGGCGCTCGACGAGGCCGGCCCGAGCATGGGGACCGCGCTCCTTCATCTAGCGGCGCTGACCGTCGTCTACGGGGCGCTGGCCCGCTTCGCGCTGCGCCGCTTTTCCTCAGTCTGAGTCGACGCCCGAGCAACGAGGAACGAGGAACCAGCAACGAACGTTTCAGTAGGCGTTATGGCCGGAACCCTAGAATCGGCTCCAATGACTTTTCCTGCTACACGCATGCGCCGCCTGCGGCGCACACAGGCGCTCCGTGACCTGGTCCGCGAGACCGAGCTCAGCCCCGGCCACCTCGTCCAGCCGTTGTTCGTGGTCGCCGGCGAGGGCGTGCGTCAACCGGTGCCCTCGATGCCCGACGTCGAGCGCTTCTCGATCTCCGAGCTGGTCGGCGAGGCGGACGAGATCGCAGCGGCCGGAGTCCGCGCCGTGCTGCTGTTCGGGATCCCCGCCGACAAGGACGAGCAGGGCTCGGGCGCCTACGACGACGAGGGGGTCGTGCAGATGGCGGTTAGGGCGCTGAAGGAGGCGCACCCCGACCTGATCGTGATCACCGACGTATGCCTCTGCGAGTACACCTCGCACGGTCACTGCGGCTTCGTGCGCGACGGCGAGGTGGACAACGACATCACGATCGAGCTGCTGGCCAAGACCGCGATCTCGCATGCCAATGCCGGTGCCGACGCGGTGGCGCCCAGCGACATGATGGACGGCCGCGTGTCGATGATCCGCCACCAGCTCGACGAGGAGGGGGGCACGAATGTCCCGATCCTCGCCTACAGCGCCAAATACGCGTCCGCCTTCTATGGGCCGTTCCGCGAGGCCGCCGAGTCGACTCCCGAGTTCGGCGACCGGCGCGGCTACCAGATGGACCCCGCCAACGCCGCCGAGGCGGTGCGCGAGGCGAAGCTCGACCTCGAGGAGGGGGCGGACATGGTCATGGTCAAGCCCGCGGGCCCATACCTCGACGTGATTCGTCGCGTCAAGGAGGAGACCGGGGCCCCGCTGGCCGCCTTCCACGTCTCGGGCGAGTACTCGATGCTGAAGGCGGCGGCCGCCAACGGCTGGATCGACGAGCGCGCCGCGGTTCTCGAGACGCTGACCGGGATCCGCCGCGCGGGCGCCGACGTGATCGTCACCTACTACGCCAAAGAGGTAGCGGCTTGGCTGGAGTAGAAGCGCCCCAGCCTAAGCTGCGCTCGCGCAAGGACGGCGCGGCGGTGCCGCTCGACGCCACCGATCGCCGGCTGATGAACCTGTTGCAGTCGAGCTTTCCGCTCCAGCGCGAGCCCTACGAGCTGATCGCATCCGAGGCGGAGCTTGCGCTCGACGAGGTGATGACCCGCACCCAGCGTCTGCTCGACGAGCGGATCATCCGCGAGATCACACCGATCTTCGACACCCGGGCACTCGGCTACAGCTCGATGCTGGTCGCCGCCAGGGTGGACTCGGAGAACCCGCAACGGGCGGCGCGGATCGTCAACTCGCACCCCGGCGTCTCGCACAACTACCTGCGCACCCACGACTTCAACCTCTGGTTCACGATCGCAACCCCGCCCGAATCCGAGCTCGGCCTCGAAGGGACGCTGGAGGCGCTCATGCGCGAGACGGGCGCCGAGTCGTTGCGCGAGCTGCCCACCCTGACCCTGTTCAAGATCAACATGAACCTGGAGATGGAGGGCGGCACCGAGGCCCTCTCCTCTGCGGTCGCCGCCGCTCCGCCGCGCGAGCTGGAGGCGCAGCCCTACGACGAGACCGACGTCGCGGTGATCCGCGCCCTGCAGGGACCGATGGAGGTAAGCGACCGACCTTATGACGCCGCGGCGGACGCGGTCGGGATGGACCCGAGCGTCTTCCTCGAGCACCTGAGCGGGATGGTGGACCGCAAGCTGCTGCGCCGCGTGGCGGCGATCCTCTTTCACCGCCGCGCCGGCTTCTCGGCCAACGGCATGGGCGTCTGGCGGGTGCCGGAGAACGAGATCCAAGAGACCGGCCGGCGCATGGCCGCATTCCGCGGAATCTCGCACTGCTACCAGCGGCCCACCTATCCGGACTGGCCCTACAGCGTCTTCACGATGGCCCACGGCCGCTCCAAGCAGGAGTGCGACGCGGTCCTCGACGCGATCGCCGAGGAGTGCTGCCTTGCCGGCCCCGACCGCGCCACGCTCTACTCGTCGACCGAGTACAAGAAGGTGCGACTTCACTACTTCACAGAGGATTACGCGCGGTGGGAAGAGGAGCACGGATGAATCGTTCCTCGTTCCTCGTTCCTCGTTCCTCGTTTGAGCCCAAGGCCGAGCAACGAGCAACGAGCAACTAGGAACGGTGCCCGGACCGCGCACCGAACGATCCAGCGAGTTGTACGCCCGGGCGCTCCAGGTGCTCCCAGGTGGCGTCAACTCCCCCGTTCGGGCGATGCGCCAGATCGGCCGCGACCCGATCTTCATCGAGCGCGGTGAGGGCTACCACCTCTACGACGTCGACGGCAACCGCTACATCGACTGGGTTTGCTCCTGGGGCCCGCTGATCCTCGGCCACGCACACCCGAGGGTTGTCGAAGCGGTTCGCGAAGCAGCGGGCCGAGGCACCAGCTACGGCGCCGCGACCGAGCCGGAGGTCGAGCTGGCGGCCGAGGTCGCCGATCGCATCCCGTCGGTGCAGATGCTGCGCATGACCAGCTCCGGGACTGAGGCGGCGATGAGCGCCGCCCGCCTCGCCCGCGCGACCACTGGCCGCGAGGTGCTGGTCAAGTTCGCCGGCGCCTACCACGGCCACTCCGACGGGCTGCTTGCCGACGCCGGCTCCGGGATGGCGACGCTCGGCGTCCCTGCCACGCCGGGGGTCACCGCCGCGCAGGCGGCGGGCACGGTGGTCGTGCCCTGGAGCGATCGTGAGGCGGTCGAGCGGGCGCTCGCCCAGCATGAGGTCGCCGCGCTGCTGGCGGAGCCGATCGCCGCCAACATGGGCGTCGTGCCGCCGGCCGAGGGCTTCCTCGAGTTCCTGCGCGACGCGACCCGTGAGCACGGCGCACTGCTTGTCTTCGACGAGGTGATCACCGGCTTTCGGGTCAGCCGCGGCGGCGCCCAGCAGCTCTACGGCGTGCAGCCCGACCTCACCGTGCTCGGCAAGGTGCTTGGAGGGGGGCTGCCGGCGGCGGCGCTCGGCGGCAGCCGCGAGCTGATGGAGCGGCTGGCCCCGGCGGGCGACGTCTACCAGGCGGGCACGCTGTCCGGCAACCCGCTCGCCGTCGCCGCGGGTCTGGCGACCCTGCGTGAGTTGGACGCCGACGCCTACGCGCGGCTCGGCGAGCTGACCGACCGCCTCGCCGCCGGCTTGCGCGAGACGGCCGGTGACATGCCGCTGCAGTTGGATGGCGCGCCTGGGCTTCTCACCCTCTTCTTCAGCGCCGAGCCGGTGGTCGATTTCGCGACCGCATCGGCCTGCGACACCGCAGCGCACGGGCGCTTCTGCCGCGCGATGCTGGAGCGCGGCGTCTACCCGCCGCCCTCGCAGTTCGAGGCCTGGTTCGTCTCTCTGGCCCACACCGAAGAAGCGATCGACCGCACCGTCGAGGCGGCCGGCGAGTCGCTGCGGGAGGCGCTTGCCTAAGTCACGTCTGGGCGGTCCCGGCCGGTAACCTTGCCCTTGCATGCAAGGCCCTGAGGCTGCGCTGCAGCAGCTCACCGAGCAGCTGCGGCACCAGGACACGGTGATCTCGTCCCACGTGGTTGAGCCTTCCTCCGAGCCCGTGCTCGGACCGCTCACCGCGGCTGGGCCGCGCGCGGCCGGTGCCCAGGCGGAGTACTCGCTGGTCGTCGAGTCGATCCGCGAGGGCTACGAGTTGCACTACGGAACGTCGCGCATCCTCGACGGCCAGGACGAGAATCTGGGCCTGCTGGCCGGCGACTACCTCTACGCGCTTGGCCTCGAGCGCCTCGCAGGGCTGGGGGACGACGAGGCCGTGGCCGAGCTGTCCGACCTGATCAGCCTCTCGGCCGCCTGCCACGCGGAGGGATCGGAGCCGATCGTCCCGGCCCTGTGGCTGGCCGCCGCCGTGGCGGTTGGATGCGGTGGCAGCGAAGCGCACAATGCCGCCAAGGCAGCGGCGCGCTCGGCGAGGCCCGGCGCCACCGAGGCGCTGCTGAAGTCGGCCCACCAGACAGCGGCCGCCGGGGGCCTGAAAGTCGACCTGGATCGCGTTGGCGAGTCAATAGACTTGGCCGTTCCGAGACCGGCTGACAGTGGCTGACGCAAGCGAAAAGCGAGAGGCGGGGCCCTTCGCGGGGCAGGAGCCGGCCAAGCCCGATCCACCCGGCTACTTCCCTGGCGAATCGATGACCCGCAGGCGGGCCTTCACGGTCGCCGCCCAGGCGCTGGGTGGCGTGGCCGGGGCCGCCGTTGCGCTGCCGACGATCGGCTTCGCGATCGCGCCCCTCTTTCACCGCGGCAAGGAGCGCTGGGAGGCGGTCGGGCAGGTGGGCGACTTCACCTCCGACACCTACAAGCAGGTCGTCTTCACCCTGGTGCCGGGGATCGGAGAGGCGGGCAAGACGACCGCCTACGTGCGCCGCGGCTCCTCACAGTTGAAGGAGAACCCGAATGTGTTCATCGCGATCTCCTCGCGCTGCGCGCACGTCGGCTGTCCGGTCCGCTTCTCGCAAGCGAGCGGAAACTTCATCTGTCCCTGCCACGGCGGTGTCTATGACTTCGAGGGCAAGCGGATCGGCGGCCCGCCGGTGCGGCCGCTGGACCGCTTCCAGACCCGGGTGAGGGCCGGCAAGGTCGAGGTCGGGCCCCGCTACAGCGTCACCTCGCAGCTGGAGCCGGTCCGGGCCCGCGACCCGGGCGAGTTCGTGGGGGGGATCTGGGAGTATCTGTATCCGCCGCGCCCATCGACCTTCCCACCACCCAAATAGGCGATGAAGTTCCCCGACTCGCTGATCCCCGCCCCGCTTCGAAAGCCGGCCAAGCCGGGTTCCGACGGTCGCGGCAAGGACCCGGCACCGGCCAATCTCACCGAGGAGCCGCCGGAGCGCCCCAGCCACTCCGACCGGCTGCGCGAGGGCGCCGTCGAGGGCGGCAAGGACGTGGTCGGCTGGGTCGACCAGCGGACCGGGGCCTCGGGCTTTCTCACCGGGATGCTCTACCGCAAGGTCCCCAAGGGGACCAACTGGTTCTACACGCTCGGCTCGGCGACCCTGTTTGCATTCGTGGTGCAAACGATCACCGGCGTGTTCCTGGCGATGTTCTACACGCCGTCGCCGACCCAGGCCTACCCCTCGATCACCCACCTGACCAACGACGTCTTCCTGGGCGAGTTCGTGCGAGGCATGCACAAGTGGGGAGCCAGCGTGATGATCATCCTGATCTTCCTGCACATGGGACGCACCTTCTTCTTCGGCGCCTACAAGTACCCGCGGGAGCTGAACTGGGTGATCGGTGTCGTGTTGCTGATCCTGACCATGGTCATGGGGCTGACCGGCTATCTGCTGCCCTTCGACCAGCGTTCCTTCTGGGCCACGACGGTGGCCAACAACATCACCGCGACGGGGCCGATCCTCGGTCCCTACCTGGCCGACTTCCTGCGCGCCGGGCCCGAGTTCGGGGCCACCACTCTTGCGCGCTTCTACGCGATCCACATGCTGTTGATACCCGGGGCGCTGGTGGCGCTGATCGGCGCCCACCTCTACCTGGTGGTGAAGCTCGGCACCACCGCGCCGCCCTGGCTGAAGGCGGACAAGCCGAAGCCGACGCTGCCGGTCGAGCGGGTGGATGCCGGCGCCAACGGCGGCGGCAACGGAGCTGTGCCGCGCAAATGAGCCCTAGCCTCGAGCAACTAGCGACTAGCGACTAGCAACCAACTAGGAACGAATTTGGACAACCGCGCGAAAGAGGAATACCTCCAGGAATACGAGGTCCTGAAGAAGAAGGGCAAGCCCTTCTTCCCCTACGCGGTGCTCAAGGACTCGGCGATGACGCTGATCGTCGTCGTCGTGATAATCGCCATGTCGCTGATCCTCGGCGCCGATCAGGGGCCGAAGGCCGACCCGACGACGACCTCATACGTGCCGCGGCCCGACTGGTACTTCTTCTTCCTCTTCGAGCTGCTGCGGGTGATCAAGCCGCCTGCGTTGGTCCCGCTCGCGACGGTGATCATCCCGACGATCGCGATGGTCCTGCTGCTGCTCCTGCCCTTCTACGACCGCGGTCCGGAGCGCCGCCCGGAGCGCCGCCCGATCGCCACCACGGCGGGAATCTTGACGATCATCGCGATGTTCTATCTGACATACCTCGGCGCCGAGGCAGGCTCGCCAAACGAGATCGCCCTTGCGGTGCCGCCTCAATACAAGGCCGGCGAGGAGGTTGTGGCTCAGTCGGGCTGCGGCGCCTGCCACAAGATCGGGACCAATGGCAACAACGGCCCCGGGCCGGAGCTGACCCACATCGGTGCACGCATCCCACGCGCGGCGATCCTCCGCTCGCTGCAGATCGGCCCGGGCACCATGCCCTCCTACACGGATCTGCCGCCGAAGAAGCTCAACGACGCGGCGGACTTCCTGGCTTCGCTGGACTGAGATCGCTGCGGGCGCCACCTGCCGCCCAAGGATCGCTGGAATGAGCTCGACGGAACGTCCAACCCGCGAATCCGGTGAGTTCGCCTCCCAGGTGAACCGGATGTTCGACCGCATCGCGGGTCACTACGACGCAATGAACTCGGTGATGACCGCGGGCCTGCACCACCGCTGGCGCCAACGCGCCGCCGCGCGGGTTGAGCTGCGCGAGGGCGACAGCGCGTTGGACGTCTGCTGCGGGACCGGCGACCTCGCCCTCGAGCTGGCGCGACAGGTCGGGTCCACGGGCAGCGTGGTCGGCTGCGACTTCTCCGAGCAGATGCTCGACCTTGCGCGCGCGAAGGCGGCGCAGCGCGGAGCGACCGCTGTGCGCTTCGAGTGGGCCGATGCTCTGCGACTTCCCTACGACGACGCGTCCTTCGACGCGGCCGCGGTCGGCTTTGGGGTGCGCAACCTGGCTGATCTCGACCGTGGTTTCGAGGAGATGTCGCGGGTGTTGAAGCCTGGTGGGCGTCTGGTGATCCTCGAGATAACCCAGCCGACCCGGCCGCCGCTCTCGATCTTCTACTCGCTGTGGTTCGATCGCGTCGTGCCGCTGCTCGGCACGCTGGCCGGCGATCGCGACGCCTATAGCTATCTGCCCGAGTCGGTGCGCAGCTTCCCATCGCCTCGCGGGCTTGCGGAGCGAATGGACGCAGCGGGACTGGAGCGGATTCGAGTCACGGTCCTGGCCGGTGGGATCATCGCCATCCACAGTGGCCGCAGGAGCATGGGATGAGCCGGCGTCACTCCGCCGTGCCGCCGCCGGTGACCGCGGTGCTTGACGCCGCCAGCGCCTGGTTGCCGACGCGGTTGGGCGCCGTGGAGACGCGCCTGCGCGAAGCCACGCAAGGCCACGGCGCGACCTTGGAGCGCGACGCGTCGGCCACCCTTCTGGCCGGGGGAAAGCGGCTGCGGCCGTTGCTGGTCCTGCTCTGTGGCGGCGCCGGAGGCGGCGATGCCGCGGTCCGGGCCGCCACCGCGGTTGAGCTCGTCCACATGGCGACCCTCGTCCATGACGACGTCCTCGACGACGCGCCGCTGCGGCGCGGGCGGCCGACCGTCGCCGCCACCTCGGGGCGCGCCCAGGCCACGGCGATCGGCGACCTGCTGTTTTCGCGCGCCTTCGCGATCCTCGCCGAGGCGGGCGACGCGGCCCAGGTCGCGCTGCTCAGCGAGGCCTCGGTGGCGCTGGCCCAGGGGGAGCTCGCGCAGCGCCACGATGAGTACGACACCTCGATCACGGCCGAGCGCTACATGCAGCGCTGCCGGCTGAAGACCGGGCGGCTGTTCGAGTGCGCCTGCCTGATGGGCTGGACCGCCCGCGCCGGTGCGGCCGCGCAGTCGGGGCCAAACGGCGCCGCCGGCGAGGGCGAGCTACGCGCCTTCGGATTGGAGATCGGTCTCGCCTTCCAACTCCTCGACGATGTGCTCGACGTCACCGGGCCTGCGGAGCGCACCGGCAAGGCTCGGGGCACGGACCTGCTGGACGGAACAGTGACCCTGCCGCTGATCATCGCGATGCAGCGCGACCCGGTACTCGCGGAGGTCGAGCTGCGCGGTCTGGACGAAGCCGAGGCGGAGCGGATCTGTGACCGGATCGCCGCTACGGGAGCGCTGGAAGAGGTTCGCTCCCGGGCGCTGGAGATGGTTGCCGCCGCGAAGCACGAACTGTCAGCTGCGGCCTTCGACGCCGAACAGCGCTCGTTGCTGGAGATGGTTGCCGGCGGGATCGTCGACCGCTACGGCTAGGAGCCGGCGACCGGCTTAGAAGTCTTCGGGGAGGATGAGGTCGGACTGGAGCGCGGCGATGAAGCGGTCCACCGCCTCTTCCATGTTCGACTGCTCGAGTGCCCGCAGCTCCTCGGCCAACTCGCGGGTGCCGAAGTCCAGCTGCTCGTCGTAATCGTCGATCGAGGCCTCGCGGTGGACGTCGTCGCCGTTCCACTCGCATTCCGGACAGCGCCGCCACAAACGCCATTCGGTGTTGCTGGCAACCTGCTCCCAGGCGACCGGCTGCACGAGGGCGGAGGTGCACTCGGGGCAGACGTGCAACTCAACCTTGCTCTGGCTCTGCGGGGCCTTGGACTTTCCTTTGCTGGCGGGCATCACGCCCCGAATATCGAGCGCGACCCTGCCGAGGTTGATCCTCAATTTTGGGAAACCCCCGGAAAGCCCAATTACCGGGTAGGGGTGCATCCCCAATAGACTGGATTTGCCCATGGATTGGCCTCTAAAGGTGCATCAGCGGTGGTTCTGAGCGACCGCACGATCAGGCGGGAAATCGAGGCCGGGCGCCTCGTTCTCGACCCCTATGAGCCGGCGATGGTGCAGCCTTCGAGCATCGACGTGCGGGTCGACAACCGCTTTCGCGTTTTCCATAACGCCCGCTACCCGTTCATCGACGTGCGGCAGCCGATGGAGGACCTCACCGAGCTGGTCGAGGTGGGCGGCGACGAGCCGTTCATCCTGCACCCGGGCGAGTTCGTGCTCGGCCAGACGCTCGAGCGGGTGCGCCTGCCCGACGACCTCGTCGCAAGGCTGGAGGGCAAGAGCTCGCTCGGCCGGCTGGGGCTGCTGATCCACTCGACTGCCGGCTTCGTCGACGCCGGGTTCGAGGGCAACCTCACCCTCGAGCTGTCCAACGTCGCCAACCTTCCGATCACGATCTACCACCGAATGCCGATCGGCCAGATCTCCTTCATGCGAATGGACGGGCCGGTCGAGAGCCCGTACGGCTCCGAAGCGGCTGGCAGCAAGTACCAGGGCCAGGCGGAGCCGACGCCGAGTCGCTTCTATCTGAATTTCGACCCCGACGGAGAGCGCGAGCCCACCTAGCGAGGGTCCATGCAGGGCCCGCGGCGACGCGGCGGTACCATTTAGCGCGATGCCCAATGTCGGACCAATGGAGCTGCTGGTCGTTCTTATCATTGCCCTGATCGTTTTCGGGCCCAAGCGCTTGCCGGAGCTGGGACGCTCGCTCGGCAAGGGAATTCGTGAGTTCAAGGGCTCCGTGAGCGGCGACAACGACGATGACGACAGAGAGCTGCGCGAGCTGCAGCAATCGAAGGCCAAGGCTGACGCCGAAGGGGTCGAGTCCGTCGAGGGCGAGGTAGTCACCGAGAAGCGCGCTTAGGGGGCCCCTCGATGGCCCGCCTCAAGGGGGTGAGGCATGAGGACCGCCTGACCCTCGTCGAGCATCTCGATGAGTTGCGCGGGCGCCTGATCGTCTCGATCGCCGTCTTCGGCGTGGCGCTGGCCCTCTGTTTCTGGCAGAACCACTTGCTGCTCGACATCGCGAAGGGACCGTTGCCGAGCGACCACGACCGCCTGCTCACCTTCGGCGTCACCGAACCGTTCATGACCACCTTCACGGTCGCGGCCTATGGGGCGATCATTCTCTCGCTGCCGATCATCCTCTACCAGCTCTACGCCTTCGTGCTGCCGGCCTTCAGCGAGCCCGAGCGCAAGGTGATGACGCCGCTTCTGCTCCTGATCCCGCTGCTGTTCATCGCCGGCGTCGTCTTCGCCTATTTCGTGGTCATGCCGACCGCCACCAAGTTCCTGCTCAACTTCAACAACAACCAGTTCAACGTGCAGGTCCGCGCCCGCGATTACTACTCGTTCTTCTCCACCACCCTGCTCGCGGTGGGGATCATCTTCCAGGTCCCGGTGGGGATCCTCGCCGCCACCCGGCTGGGGATCATCACCCCGAAGCAGCTCTCGCGCAATCGTCGTTACGCGTACCTGATCATCGCTGTCGTCGCCGCAGCGCTTCCCGGCGTCGATCCTGTGACGATGCTGATCGAGATGCTGCCACTGATGGTGCTGTACGAGTTGAGTATCGTGCTGGCCCGCCTGTTCGGCAGGCCGGCGAGCGGGCGATTGCCGGAGCCCTCGACGCAGGAGCGATAGAGCGTGGCGAAAAACGGCGAGCACAGAATGCTGTTCGACCTACGCGGTCGGCGCAAACGCGTGATCCAGTTCGCCTTCGGGGGGTTGGCGCTGCTCATGGCGCTGAGCCTGTTCACGGTCACCGGCGGGGCCAGCCTCGGAGATCTGTTCGGCGGCAGCAGTGGCACGACCAACAGCAGCAGCGTTTTCGACGACCAGGTGCAGCGGCTCGACCGCCAGCTGAAGAAGAATCCGAATGATCCGGCGCTGCTCGCGGAGCTCACCCGAACAAGCTTCAACGCCGGCAACGCCGGGATCAAACGCGACCCCACCAGCGGTCAGCTGATCAGCATTCCCCAGAGCGCGATCGATGACTTCAACAAAGCTGGAGACGCTTGGCAGCGATACCTCAAAACCAACCCCAGCAAGCCGGACGCAAACGCCGCCCAGTTGGCGGCCCAGGCGCTGCTCTACTCCGCCGCGGCGAGCACCGCAATCGACTTCCCGACCGACATCAAGGCTGCGGCGGCCGCGCAGGCGGTATTCGCCGACGCGAAGCCGAGCCTCAACGCCTACGTGACGCTGGCGCAGTACAGGTTCTTCGCCGGCGACGTTGCGGGCGGCGAGCAGGCTGGGCGCAAGGCCGAGCAGGAGGCGCCCAAGAGCCAGCAACCGGCGGTCAAGCAGGCGGTCGCCCAGTACCGCCAACAGGGCGCGCAGATCCAGAAGAAGGTCAAGTCCGCGTCGAAGTTCAATCCGAGCGGCGCCGGCAAGCAGGCGCTCGAGAACCCGCTCGGCGGCCTCTCCGGCGGCGGGAGCGGCGCCGGAGCGACTGCCCCGTAGGCGTCGGGAACGGCGCCGCGCCTGGTCGCCGCAGCGTCAATGAACGGGGTCAGCGAACCGATCCCGGTCGGCTGATCTGCTCCACGTCGCCTTCCTATACTTGACCTCGGCCTCGGGGACTCCGGGGCCGCCGCACGATACGGGCCGTTAGCTCAACTGGCAGAGCAGGAGACTCTTAATCTCAAGGTTGAAGGTTCGAGTCCTTCACGGCCCATAGGACGACCGCGCGGTCCCCGGCGCTTGCCAGACTGCCCGCCGTGCTCGATCAGCGGTTGATCACCGCCCTGCACGTGCAGGAGATGCGCAGCAGCACGCTCCACGCCGAGTACGAGGCACATGTGCTCTTCCAAGCCTCGACGATCGGGGCGCTGCTCGATGGCGCCTACGAGGGCGACGTCAGCTTCGCGCAGCTGAGCGAGCATGGCGACCTGGGACTCGGCACGCTCAACGGTCTCGACGGGGAGATGATCGCCCTCGACGGCCGCTTCTACCGGGCCGACGTCGATGGGGCGGTTCACGAGGTCGGCGGGGCCGACCGGACGCCATTCGCGGTGACGGTGTGGTTCGAGCCGACGGTCGAGTTTGAGCTCGAGCAGCGACTCGAAAACGACGAGTTCCTGGCCAAGCTGGACGAGCGCATGCCCGCCGACGCCAGCTCATGCGCTCTGCGAATCGACGGTGAGTTCGACCTCGTGCACGCGCGCTCGGTGCCTCGGCAAGAGCCGCCGTACCGTCCCCTCGGCGAGGTGGTTGCCGATCAGCACGTTTTCGATTTCCGCAAGGCCAGCGGCACGCTGGTCGGCTTTCGCTTTCCCGACTTCGCCGAGGGCCTCGAGGTGAGCGGCTACCACCTGCACTTCATCACCGACGACCGAAGCAGGGGTGGCCACGTGCTGAGCTGCACGCCAGCCCGCGCCCGAGTCCAGATCGACCCCTCCAACGACCCCATGTCGAGCTGCCGCCCGGTATCGACCTTTCCGGATCCGATCTCGCCGAGTCGACCCGCGAGGCGCTCCAGCAGGCCGAGCACTCAGGCTAGGCGCGTCCAGGCCGTGCTCGCCTGGGCACACATGCGGTTCGCCTGACTGTTGGTCAGGAGCCGTGCGGGAGCCGGCGGCGCTCAAGGAACCGCGGCAGGTGCCGAGCTTGAATAGGCAGAAGGTCTGTCATGGCATCCGATGCGATAACCGAGAGGGCCGGCGGCACGCCATCGCAGTTGCGAGGCGAGGTGCCGCGCTCGCTCGCCGACCCGCGCGAGCGACTCGAGATGCTCTGCGATCCCGGCACCTTCCGGGCGCTGCGCACCATGGTGGTGTCGCGAAATATCGATGGTCAGCCCGGCGACGGCGTATTGGTCGGCGTCGGGCGGGTCAGTGGCCGGCCGCTGGTCTGCTACGCCGAGGACCCGAGCTTCATGGGAGGGTCGCTCGGGGAAGCGCACGCCGACTCGATAATTCGCGCCCTGGAGCTGGCGGACAGCGCCGGAACCCCGATCGTCGGCTTCGTCGAGTCGGGCGGCGCCCGCCTGCAGGAGGGGCACGCCGCGCTTGCTGGCTATGGCCGGATCTTCAGGGCCAGAGTCAAGCTCTCGCGACGCGCGCCGCAGATCTCCATCGTCTCGGGGGTCTCCGCGGGAGGCGGCGCCTACGCCCCGGCGCTCACCGACTTCGTGGTAATGACGGAGGACGCGCGGATGTTCCTCACCGGCCCCAGGGTCGTCCGTGCGGCGTTGGGCGAGGACGTCTCGATGGAGGAGCTGGGCGGCCCACGGATCCAGGAGCGAAATGGGGTCTGCCAGCTGGTTGCCGTCGACGACGTCGAGGCGGTCGTGGGGGTTCGCCGGCTGCTTGGGTTCCTGCCGGCGGCGATCGGTGACCGCCCATCGATCGCCGAACCGGTCCCAGCACCGCTTCTCGACCCCTCGCCGCTGGTGCCGGAGGAATCACGCCGCGTATACGACGTCCGCGATGTCGCGCGGGGCATCACCGACGTCGACAGCATGCTCGAGCTGAGCCCGCATTGGGCCAAGAACATGGTCACCGCCCTGGCCCGCATCGAGGGCCAGCCGGTCGGGATAGTCGCCAACCAGCCGCGCCAGCTCGCGGGGGTCATCGACGTCGCGGCTTCCGAGAAGGCGGCGCTGTTCGTCAACTCGTGCAACCGCTTCGGGCTGCCGCTTGTCGTGCTCGTCGACACGCCGGGGTTCATGCCCGGCCGACGCCAGGAAGCCGCCGGCGTGATCCGCCACGGAGCGGCGCTGGTGCGTGCCTTCGCGAGCGCCTCGGTGCTGCGGCTCACGGTCGTGCTTCGCAAGGCCTACGGCGGCGCGGTGATCACGATGAACTCCAAGGACCTCGGCGCTGACGCCGTCTTCGCCTGGCCGGGAGCGGAGTTCGGGATCATGTCCGCCTCGGAGGCGGTGAGGATCGTCGACCGGCGCAGGCTCGAGGACACCGATCAGCACGAGGCCCTGCATGCGGCGCTCACCGCCGCCTACGCCGAGGAGCATCTGGTCGCCGACGTGGCTGCCGCCAGCGGCTTCGTCGACGAGGTGATCGAGCCGGCCGAAACCCGCGAGCGCCTTGCCTGGACGCTGACCGCCCGGGCGGGGCGCTGAGCGGAGACATCGAGAACGCCGGCTAACCTCGGGCGAACCTCTCGTGCTCCTCGACGGCAAGCGAATCCTGATCACCGGCGTCGTTGACCGCCACAGCATCGCCTACGCGATCGCCGAACAGGCGCAGCGACAGGGAGCCGAGGTCCTGCTGAGCAGCTTCGGCCGCGTTCGGCGGATCACCGAGCGGGCGGCTTCGGGGCTTCCGGATCCCCCCGAGGTGCTGGAGCTCGACGTCACTCGTCCCGAGGATTTCGCCGCCCTGCGCGATGAGCTCGATCGGCGTTGGGGTGGCTTGGACGGCGCCGTCCACGCGATCGCGTTTGCACCCCCGGACGCGATCAGCGGCGACTTCGTCTCGACGCCGCTGGAGAGCGCCACCAAGGCCTTCGAGGTCAGCGCCTTCTCGCTGAAGGCGCTTGCCGAGGCTCTTCTGCCGCTGCTCGAAGGCCAGGGCACCGACGATGGCTCGGGGAGCATCGTTGCGCTCGACTTCGACGCCCAGTTCGCCTGGCCGTCCTATGACTGGATGGGGGTCTCGAAGGCAGCCTTGGAATCGGTGGCGCGCTACCTTGCCCGCGACCTCGGCCCGCGCGGCGTGAGGGTCAACCTGATCGCCGCAGGCCCGCTCCAGACGGTCGCCTCCAGCAGCATCGGTGGCTTCAAGGCCCTGGTCGCGGATTGGCTCGACCAGGCACCGCTGGGCTGGGACGTGAAGGACGCTGGCCCCGTGGCCGAGGCCGCGGCTTTCATGCTGTCGGACCTGTCGCGCGGGATCACCGGCGAGATCCTCCACGTAGACGGGGGCTTTCACGCCATGGGCGGCGACCTGCCCGACGCCCCACCTGGCAGCTAGCGCCGCGTTCGCCGGACGCTAACGGACGTGGTCCCTGGCGCCGGAGATCCGGTAGTTCAGGTACCAGACGAAGTGGCGGGCCGCGTGAACACCGGCAACAGTTGGCCTGAAAATCCTCCTCATCAACCTCAATCCTATTTCGGGAAACGGTCGTGACGCAGGGGTCAGTTACCCAAATTCCGAATACTGAACCGGGGCCGTCCCTAGAATTTCGCGTAATGAAGGTTGGAATCATCGGACTCGGATACGTCGGCCTGCCGCTCGCCGTCGCCTTTGCGGAGGCGGGGCACGAGGTGGTCGGCCTCGACGCGGACCCACGTAAGCTGGAGAGCCTCGGCGAGGGGCGAAGCTATATCGAGGACGTGCCGTCTTCGGCGATCGAGGGGGCCGGGGAGCGCCTGCACGCCACCGCCCGCTACGCCGACCTCGCCTCCTGTCACGCCGTGATCATCTGTGTGCCGACGCCCCTGACCAGCTCCAGGGAGCCCGACCTTTCGCACATGATCGACGCCGCTCGCTCGCTCGCTTCTGTGCTCCAGCCCGAGCAGCTCGTGGTGCTGGAGTCCACGACCTACCCGGGGACCACGCGAGAGCGCCTGCGCCCGCTGCTCGAGGAGTCCGGGTTGGCCGCGGGGCGAGACTTCTATCTCGCGTTTTCCCCCGAGCGGATCGATCCGGGCCGGACCGACTACACGATTCGCACGACGCCGAAGCTGGTCGGCGGGCTGACCCCGGCCTGCACCGAGCGAGCGGCGGCGCTCTACGGCGAGATCTGCGAGACGGTCGAGACGCTGTCGACCCCGGAGGCGGCGGAGCTGGCGAAGCTGCTCGAGAACATCTTCCGGTCGGTCAATATCGCACTGGTCAACGAGCTGGCCCAGCTCTGCGACCGGCTCGGGGTCGACGTCTGGGAGGTGGTCGACGCAGCTGCCACGAAGCCATTCGGCTTCATGCGCTTCGACCCGGGCCCGGGAATGGGCGGACACTGCCTCCCCGTCGACCCCTTCTATCTCGCCTTCAAGGCGCGCGAGCACGACTTCTACCCCGAGTTCATCGAGCTGGCCGGGAAGATCAACCAGGCCCAGCCGCAGTTCTGCGCAGAGAAGATCGACCGGGCGCTCAACGACGCCGGAAAGCCGGTCAAAGGCTCGCGCGTGCTGCTGGTCGGGGTCAGCTACAAGCCCGGAGTCGGCGACATTCGGGAGTCCCCGGCGCTGAAGATCATGCGGCTGCTGGGCGAGCTCGGCGCGGAGCTGTCCTACCACGATCCCCACGTGCCGGAGCTGCGCGACTTCGACCTTCGCTCCGTCTCGCTCGAGGAGGAGACTGCCGCCGCGGACGTCGTGGCGATCGTCACCGCCCACCCCGAGGTCGACTACCGCAAGCTAGTCGCCGACGCTCAGCTGGTGGTGGACTTCCGCGGCGTCACCCGCGACATCTCCGCCGACAACCTGGTGCGTCTGTAGCGAGGCACAAGGCAGCTAGTCTGGCGGCGATGCGTGCTGGACGACTCCCTACACGGCTGAGCCGGCGGGCCCGCGCGAGGGCGCGCTGGCGCTGGCGCCGTTCCGAGCAGATCACGGCCGGCTTGGCAGTGGTCTCGTTCGCCAGCGCCGGCACCGTGATGGCGGGGCAGTTCGCCCGCATGTGGCGGCGCCGCGCGTCGGGCGGTGGCGACGGTGACGGAGTGATCGACGCCGCCCCGGCGGCGGCGTTTGACACGGTCGGGGTCGCGGTCGAGGGCTACGCCGCGGCGCCGCGCTCGGAGACGGTGCTCTTCAACCTGCTGGCGGGCTTTCTCGGCGCCTTCGGCTTCGTGCGGCTTTCGACCTACGGGATTCGCGGCGGCTGGTGGCCGCTCAGCAACACCAGCGTCGGCGGCCAGCACATCCACCACTTCGTCCCCGGGATCCTGATCTCGTTCACCTCAGGGACGGTTGCGCTTCTAACCGAGAACGAGGAGATCGAGGACAAGCTCGCGATCCCGATGGGGATCGGGATGGGCCTCACCTTCGACGAGGCGGCGTTGCTGCTTGACCTGCGCGACGTCTACTGGACCCGGCAGGGACTGCTCAGCGTCCAGCTCAGCCTCGGCCTCAGCGCGATTCTCGGCTCAGCGATCCTCGGCCTGCGGATGCTGCAGCGCGGCGAGCTGCGCCAGGAGGCCGCCGGGGCGATCCCCAAGGGCGCTCCGCACCACGGCCTCAGCACCTGACCGGCAGCGGACGAGTAGGCCTAGGCGGCCTTGAGCGCCGGGCGCTCGCCCATCCAGACCACCTGCTCGCGGTCCGGCCCGACCCCGACCAGGCGGATCGGCACGCCGACGAACTCGCTCACGTAGGCGAGGTAGTCGCGCGCCTGCGGCGGCAGATCGGCCTCGCTGCGGGCGTCGCCGAGGTCACCGCTGAACCCGGGCAGCTCCTTGTACTCGGCCTGCGCCCCGTGCAGGATCGACTGGTGGTAGGGGAACTCGTCCAGCGCCGCTCCCTCGCTGGAGCGGTAGCGGACCGCGACCCGCAGCGGGTCAAGGCCGGCCAGCACGTCGAGCTTGGTGATCGCCAACGCCGTCATCGAGTTCAACCGCACCGCGTAGCGCAGCGCCACCAGGTCGAGCCAGCCACAGCGCCGCTCGCGGCCGGTCGTGGTCCCGAACTCGTGCCCGCGCTCGAGCATCAGCTTGCCAGTCTCGTCGGTGAGCTCGGTCGGGAAGGGACCGGCGCCGACCCGGGTCGCGTAGGCCTTGGCGACGCCCCAGACCTCGTCGATGTCTCCCGGCCCGACCCCGGCGCCCACGCAGGCCGCCCCGGCCACCGGGTTGGAGGAGGTGACGAAGGGATAGGTGCCGTGGTCGAGGTCGAGCAGCGTCCCCTGGGCACCCTCGAATATCACTGTTCGGCCGGCGTCGAGCTCGGTCCAGCAGAGGTGGGCGGTGTCGGCGATGTAAGGCTCGAGCCGGTGCCCGTAGGAGCTGTACTCCTCGGTCATCGCGTGTAGGTCGAGCGCCGGGTCCTTCTCGTAGGGCCGCAGCGCCGACCGCTTTGGCTCCAGCGCCGCCATGATCTTCTTGCGCAGGATCTTCTCGTCGAGCAGGTCCTGGACCCGGATCCCCAGCCGCGACGCCTTGTCGGCGTAGCAGGGGCCGATTCCGCGCCGCGTGGTGCCGATCGAGAGCTTGCCCAGCTTCGCCTCGCCGGCCGTGTCGAGCAGCACGTGGTAGGGCATGATCAGGTGCGCGTTGGCGGAGATCCGCAGGCTGCTGACGTCGACACGTCGGCGCCGCAGCTCGTCGAGCTCCTGCCACAGCACCCGCGGGTCGAGCACGACCCCGTTGCCGATCGCGCAGATCTTGTCCCGGTAGAGGATCCCCGAGGGGATGAGATGGAACTTGAACGTCTCGCCGTCGCGGATGATCGTGTGGCCGGCGTTGTTGCCGCCCTGGAAGCGCACGATCATCTCCGCGTGCTCGGCGAGAAGGTCTGTGACCTTCCCCTTGCCTTCGTCGCCCCACTGGGCGCCGACTATGACGAGACCTGGCATGGCGGGGGAATTATGAGGACTGCGCGGATGCCGCGTTGCCGCGCAGGCGGCTAGCCGCCGCTGACCTGGATCCGCCGGTCCTCGCCGAAAAGGGGCAGCGGATCGCCGCAGATCTCGACCAGGCGTGAGACCGTGCGGGGGCCGATCTGCTCCTCCAGCGCCGCCTGGTCGAGGTTGGTGGTGACGAGGATCGAGCGCTGTGCCTCGTAGCGCTCGTTGACCAAGGCGTATAGCTGCTCCAGCACCCAGTCGGAGCTCTTCTCGGCTCCGAGGTCGTCGATGTGCAGCAGATCGACGGAGGTCAGCTGCTCGAACAGCGCCAGGTAGTTGTCCTGGCCGGCCTCGGCGTCGTAGGTGCGGCGGATTCGCGCCAGCAGCTTCGGCAGAGAGTAGATCGCGACCGGGCGGCCGTTGGCCAGCGCCTGCTTGGAGATCAGCATCGCGAGCGTCGTCTTGCCGGTGCCGGTGTCGCCCATCAGCCACAGGCCCTTGCCGGCGTCGAGGTTCGCGTCGAGATCCTCGGTGAATGCGCGCACCACGCGCACCACCATCGGTTCGATCTCGGTCACCGGCGGGCGGTCGAAGGAGACCCCCCGGTACTTGGCCGGGATCACCGACGCGATCCCGCGGCCGCGGGCGCGGCGCAGGCGCTCCGCACGGCACTCGCAGGGGCGCGCGACGTCCTCGGGACCGAGGATCCAGCCGGAGCCGTCGCAGACCCCGAGCGGGCAGGCGGGCTCGGGATCCACCCGCAGTTCGGAGGCGCGAGGCATCTAGAAGGCCGGCCCCTCGGCCGCCGAGCTGATCTGCTCGCTCTCGATTGACTCCTCACCAGCCGGCTGCTCGACCGGATCGTCCTGTCCGCTGTAATCGGCGAACTTGGGAAAACGGTCCAGGAACACCAAGCGCTTCGTGCCGACCGGACCGTTCCGGTGTTTCGCAATTATCACCTCGGCGAGACCCGTGGGCTCGTAGTTGGGGTCTCGCTGGCCGTAGGCGTCCTCCCGATAGAGGAATGCGACCAGATCGGCGTCCTGCTCGATTTGGCCGGACTCCCGCAGGTCAGAGAGCTGGGGCCGGGGCGGATGGCGCTGTTCGGGGGCACGGGAGAGCTGCGAAATAGCGATTACCGGCACGTTGAGTTCCCGGGCAAGGATCTTCAGTCCGCGGCTCATCTGGCCCACCTGCTCGACGCGGTTGGCGCGCGGGTCGTCGGCGCGCATCAGCTGCAGGTAGTCGACGATCACCAGGCCCAGCCCACCCTCGGATTGCGCCTGAGCGTGCAGCCTTCGTGCCTTGGCCCGCAGGTCGAGGATGCCGAGGTCGGAGGAATCGTCGAACCACAGCGGTGCATCCTCCAGCTCATTGGCGGCCCGCAGCACCTTCGGCCAGTCGTTCTTGACCTTGCCCTTGCGGAGGCGATCGCCGGCAATTCGCGCCCGGCAGGCGATGAAGCGCTGGGCCAGCTCGACCTCGGACATCTCGAGCGAGAAGAATGCGACCGGAAGCCCCTGTTTGACCGCAACGTTCTCGGCGATGTTCGCGACCCAGGCGCTCTTTCCCATCGCCGGCCGGGCGGCGATCACGATCAGGTTGCCGGGCTGAAAGCCGCCGGTGATGCCGTCGATGTCACGGAAACCCGACGCCGTACCGGTCAACTCCGCGTCGCCAAGCGAAAGCTTCTCGAGCCGATCGACTTCGTCGTGGAGGATCTCGTTGATGCGGCGGAAGTCGCTCGCCTGCTCCTCGTGGGCGACCTCGAACAGCAGCCGCTCGGCGTCCTCGGCGAGCTGGCGCGGCTCGCCGTCGCGCTCCCGAACCCATTCCTGGATCCGCCCGCCGGCGCCGAGCAGGCGTCGCAGCAGCGAGTTCTCCTGCACGATACGGGCGTGGTGGGCGGCGTTGCCTACCGCGGCGACGCTCGCCGCCAGCTCCGACACGTAGTGGCGGTCGCCCGCCTTCTCCAGCTCCCCACGACCCTTCAGCGCCTCGATCACCGACAGCTCGTCGGTCGCGCTCGACTTGCCGTAGAGGTCATAGAGGCAGGCGAAGATCGCCCGGTGGCGGTCGAGGTAGAAGTCCTCCGCCTTCAGCTTCACCTCGTCGATGACCGGTGAGACCGCCGATTCGGAGACCATCATCGCCCCGAGCACGGAGCGCTCGGCGTCGAGGTTCTGGGGTGGGACGTTTGCGGTTTGCGGCTGGGCCATCTGCACTCAGTAAAGGCCGCGCGGCGGCGGATTCATCCCGCCCCAGCCGGATTGATGAAAGAAACCATGGTCCGCGCCCACGTGTGTGGCGCGTTTCACCAAACGCCGGGAAAAATCTCTGCGACTACTTCTCTTCGGCGACGATCGTCTTGACGCTGGCGGTGACGCCGCTGGCCAGATCGACATCGACCATGTAGGTGCCGATCTCGTGGATCGGCTCCTCGAGCTGGATCTTGCGGTGGTCGACCTTCAGATCACGCGCGTCGCGGATTCCGTCCGCGATCTCCTTCGAGGTCACCGAGCCGAACAGCTTGCCGTCCTCGCCGGCTCGGTGATGGATCGTCAGCACGGTCTTGGAGAGCAAGGCCGCGGTCTCCTGGGCTCGATCCGCCCTCTCGCGCTCGGCTCGCTCCTGGGCCTCATGGCGGCGCTGTGCTTCCTCGAGGGCGCCCTTGGTCGCCGGCTGGGCGAGTTTGCGCGGCAGAAGGTAGTTGCGCAGGTAGCCGGGGGAGACGTCTACGGCGTCGCCGCGACTGCCGAGGTCCTCGACGTCCTGAAGCAGGATGGCCTGTGCCATCAGCGCTCGCCCACGTAGGGCAGCAGCGCGATCTCCCGGGCCCGCTTGACGGCCAGCGCTAGCTGCATCTGATGCTTGCGGGAAAGCCCGGTCACCCGGCGCGAGCGCGACTTGCCCTTGTCGGAGATGAAGCGGCGAAGCACCGTCAGGTCCTTGTAGTCGATCTCCTCGACGTTGATCCGCGTGTACTTGCGCGGGCGGAAGCGGTCCGACGGGCCGCGCCGCCGCCTGGGTGCTGAGTCGCCTCGTTGCTTTGCCATTGGGTCCTAGCGTAAAGACGCCCGGCCTCTGCCGGGCGAACCGAGCGCGCCAATGCTAGCGGGTCGGCAATCGCCGCCGGCCGACGTCCCGCTCGTCGAGATTCGCTCCAAAACCTACGAGAGCCCCCTGCGGGGCCCCTCGTAGGTTTCAGTCGCCCATGGGGCTGGGCCCCATGCGGGCTAGAAGGGGATGTCGTCGCCCTTGTCGCTGCCCACGCCTGCCTCCTCGAAGTCGGAGGTGTCGGCTGGGACGTCGGACTTGGCCTGGAAGCCATTTCCGTTTCCGCCGCCGTCGCGCGAGCCGAGGAACTGCACCGAGTTGGCGATGATCTCGATCGCCTGGCGCTTGCTCCCGTCCTGGGCCTCCCACTCGCGCCAGTCGAGCCGGCCAGACACCGCGACCGGGCGGCCCTTGGAGAGGTAGTTGGCGCAGTTCTCGCCCTGCGCCCCCCAGACGGTGACGTCGAAGTAGTTGGGCTTGTCGATCCACTCGCCGGTCTGCCCGTCCTTGCGGCTGCTGTTGACGGCGACGCGC
>JBBQNM010000020.1:0-32405 GCA_038329895.1 Solirubrobacterales bacterium
CCTGCGGGTCCGAGGGCAGCGTTAGCGTGAACCTTCATCCGGGTCCTCCTTGAGCTTGGGCGTAGACACCCACAGCCTCTGGTTGGGCCCGGATGGCCTTTCAGCTGTTCACAACGTGTGTGGGCGGCTCAGCTAGGCCGCGACCGCTTCGAGCGCGTCGAAGATCAGGTTGGCGCCTGGGATGTCCAACACGCTTGGCGACTCGTGCACCCAGCGCACGACGCCCTCCTCGTCGACCAGTACGAGCGAGCGGTTGGAGGTTCCGAACTCCTCGATGTAGGCGCCGTACTTGCGGGTCACCTCGCCCTTGGGGTGAAAGTCGGCGAGCAGCGGGATGTCGAGCCCGAGCTGCTTGCGAAACGCGTTGTGGGCCCAGCTCGAATCGACGCTGATCCCAATCAGTTGCACCCCGGCCTCCTCGATCTTTCCCAAAACCTCCTGGTAGATCGAGAGCTGATCGCTGCACACCGGGCTGAAGTCGGCCGGGTAGAAGACCAGCATTACCTTGCGGCGGCCAAAGTCAGAAAGCGAGACCGGCTCGCCCCTGTGGTTGGGAAGGGTGAACTCCGGCGCCGGTTCGCCGGCTTCGATCAATGGCGGATGCCGAGCTCGCCGACCAGCGTCCGGTAGCGCTCCAGGTCGCTGCGCTCCAGATAGCGCAACAACCGGCGTCGCTTTCCGACCAGCATCAGCAGCCCGCGGCGCGAGTGGTGGTCTTTGACGTGGCCACGGAGGTGCTCGGTCAGCTCGTTGATGCGCTCGGTGAGCAGCGCGACCTGGACCTCGGCGGAGCCGGTGTCGTCGGGCGAGCGCCCGTACTTGCTGATCAGCTCCGCCTTTTGTTCCTTGGGCAAAGTCATGGCAAAAAGATAGAGGCCCAGTGGGCCTCAGGGCGTTTGGAAGCTAGCACAGACCTCTCGCGCCTCATCGACGTCGCGGTGCATCTGGGCAACCAGCTCCTCGATGCTCGGGAAGCGTCTCTCGCCACGCAATCGCGAGACGAATGCGATCCGCAGGTTCTGCCCGTAGAGGTCCTCCTCATGGTCGATCAGGTAGGCCTCGACCAGCACCCCTCGCCCACTCTCGAAGGTGGGCCGCACCCCTATGTTGACGGCGGCGGGATGACCGTTGGCAAAGGCGGCGTAGACACCGTGGCCGGGAGTGACGAGGCGGTCGTCGGGTATCAGGTTGGCGGTCGGAAAGCCCAGCTCACGCCCCCGCTTGTCGCCCTCGACCACCGGCCCCTCGAGCATGAACGGCGCTCCCAGGCAGCGCAAAGCCTCCTCCACCTCGCCCGCCGCGACCAGGGCGCGGATCCGACTCGAGGACACCGTCTCGCCGTCGACCTCGACCAGGGGAACGACACGGGTCTCGAACTCATCGCGGGCTTGGAGCATCGCGGGATCGCCCTGCGCCTTGGCCCCGAAGCGGAAGTTCTCCCCCACCGAGACGCGCTCCGCCCCCAGCCTCTCGATCAACACCTGCTCGATGAAGCCCTGCGCCGGGATCTGGGCGAAGTCGTCGTCGAAGGGGATCACGACCAGCTCGCTGACCCCCAGCCCGTCGATCACGTCGCGCTTCACCCTGAACGGCATGATCAGCTTCGGCGCCGCCGGCGGATGAAGGATCTCGAGCGGGTGCGGATCGAATGTGAGCACGGTGTCGGCGTCGTCGATGACCGCCTGATGGCCGACGTGAACGCCGTCGAAGGTCCCGATCGCCACATGCCGTGGGCGCGGCTCGGCGTCGGGGAGCTTGGTGACTGTGATGCTCATGCGAGGACAACCTCTGGCTTCAGAACGTCCTCCTCGAACCGGGCTACGGCGAGCAGAGCGGCGTCGGAGGTGAGCCTCACGGCTCGTTGCTCGTTCCTCGTTGCTCGTTGCTCGGCCGGAGCCCCAGCCTCGAGGAACGAGGAACGAGGAACGATCCTTTGACCGTGCGAGACGGCCTGCGATTCGTCCGCGTCAAGGCGATATTCGGGCAGATATCCGAGCGCCTCCGCCGGGCTCAACTCTGTCCCCGCGTCCTCAATCCTGAACGGTCCTATTGCCACCCGCCGCAGGCTCTCACAGTAGGCGTCCGGGAGCGTTTCGATCAAGGTCCGAACGTAGGTGCCCGAGGAACACTCGATCTCGTAGGCCGCGCTGTCCTCGCCGGACTCGATCAGCTCGGCGCGCAGGATCTCGACCTCACGCTCGGGGGTCTCGATCGTCTCGCCGCGCTGTGCCTTGCGGTATAGCCGCTCGCCCGCGACCTTGACCGCCGAGGTCATCGGCACGCGCTGGCGCACCCGGCCTGTGGGAAGCGCGAGCTGCTCGGGAATCCGACCTGTCTCGGTCAGCTCGCCCTCCGGGTCGCCGGTGCTGGAGCGCCAGCCCAGCCGGGCGGTTGCGAGATAGGTCTTTGACAACGGCATCAGGTAACGCTGCAGCCGCGTCGCGCCCCCGAGCAAGACCAGTAGCAGGCCGGTGGCGAACGGGTCGAGCGTCCCGGCGTGCCCTACCTTGGTCCCCCGCTCCCTACGCACCTGGGCGACCAAGTCGTGTGAGGTGATCCCCGCTGGCTTGTCGCAGACCAGCACAGCGGCTTCGGCCGCGGGCGCCATCGGCCTAAGCGGATGGCTGGCCAGCCAGCTCCGAGCAGAGAAAATTGACGATCTCGTCCTTCTCGAGGTCGGTCGAGAACCCGGCGGCGCGCACGTGCCCGCCGCCACCGTGTACGCGGGCGATCGCCGACACGTCGACGCCGTCGCCGCTGGAGCGCAGGCTGACCTTGCGAGCAGCCCGTCCGCGGCTACCGAGGTCGCGGATCACGGCCGCCACCTTCGTCCCATCGAGCGAGCGCAGAAAGTCGATGATCCCCTCGGTCATTTCCTCGCCTGAGCCCGTCGCCTCGTAGTCGGCCTCGCGGATGTAGGTAACCGCAAGTCCCTCGCAGGGGAGCTCGATCGCATCCAGGGCTCGCGCCACCAAGCGCAGCTTCTCCAGCGGGACGTGCTCGTAGAGCCGACGATAGATGTCGTTGACATCGACCCCGGCGTCGATCAGCGCAGCCGCGATCCGATGCGTGCCGGCATTGGTGTTCTCGTAGGAGAACCGGCCCGTGTCGGTGACCAGCCCGACGTAGAGCGCCGCGGCCATCGCCGGGGTGATCTCGACGCCCATGTGAAGCGCGACTCCGTAGACGATCTCGGCGGTCGACGAGGCGGCGACGTCGACCAGGTTTACGTCGCCGAAGCGGGTGTTGTCGTGGTGATGGTCGATGTTGATCACGTGCGCCCCGTCGTTGCTGAGGAAGTCGAATGGCATCCGTTCCACGTTTCCGCAATCGAGGAACACGACCGTGCGATCCGCCATGTCGGCGGGCGGCTCGTGAAAGACCTCCTCGAGGGGAAGGAACCGGTACTCGATCGGCAGCGGGAACTCCTTCGCGGCGAGGAACATCACCGAGTCCTTGCCGAGCTGGTCGAGCAGGTGGTGCATAGCCAGCAGCGACCCGAGCGCGTCGCCGTCGGGACCCTCGTGGGTGGTGAGCAGGAACCGCGCGGCGCCGCGGATCTCCGCCGCCACGGCCTCCATGTCGGTCCCCACCAACTCGGTCGGCCCGCTCATTGCTCGGAGTCGAGCAGCTTCGAAATGCGGGCGGCCTTCTCGATCGTCTCGTCGTAGTGAAAGGTCAGTGTCGGTGTGCGCTTCATCCGCGTCTCGCGGCCAATCCGTGCCTGGATCACCCCATGCGACGAACGCAGCCCGGCCAGCGTGGCCTCGCGCTCCTCGACGCTTCCGAGCACGCTGACGTGGACGCGCGCGGTACGCAGATCTGGGCTGGTCTCGACGGAAGTCACGGTGACGAATCCGATGCGCGGATCGTTGAGGTCGGTGGTTATTGCCGCCCCGACAACCTCGCGCAACATTTCATTGATGCGCCGCATACGGGCGGAAGGCATCGCGGGGCGACTATACAGACGGAGACCGGCCTGTATACAAGAGCTGCTCGCCGACTCATCCGCGGATGTCGGCGAGGCTGAGCAGGTCGCGCTCGGCTGAGCACCCATCGGGACAACGGCTCTCCGCGAAACGTTCCAGGGCGGCACCACGATCCTCGACGTCCCGTCCTCCGACCAGTGCGCAGAGCAGGGTCGCACGCTGCCACTTGTCCTGGTGATCGACCTCGGCCACCGAGGCGCCGAAGCGCTGCCGAAGCAGCGTCTTCAGCGACTGGACGTGCTTTCGCTTGCCCTTCAGATCGTGCGAGTCGGGGTAATGAAGGTGAAGCTCGACCAGGCAGACGAAGGGGTCCATGCGCCGATCATGATTCCAAGGTCTGCTCGACCTGCGTGGTGCGGAAGAACTCGATCATGTCGTCCTCCTTGATGTCGGCGAAGCCCTCGAGCACGATCCCGCACTCCTGGCCCTCCTCGACCTCGTTGACGTCGTCCTTGAAGCGGCGCAGCGAGCCGACCCGGCCGGTCCAGACAACCGTGCCGTCGCGGATCAGGCGCACCTGGGCGTCGCGGGCCGCCTTGCCGTCGGTGACCAGGCAGCCGGCGATCCGCCCGACCTTCGAGGCGCGGAACGTCTGCTTGATCTCGGCCTCGCCGATCGTCTCCTCGACCTCCTCGGGCTCCAACATGCCCTCCATCGCGGCGCGCAGCTCCTCGGTCACCTTGTAGATCACCGAGTAGGTGCGGATGTCGACGCCTTCCTGTTCGGCGGTGCGCCGCGCCTCGGCCAGCGGCCGCACGTTGAAGCCGATGATCACCGCATCCGACGCCGAGGCGAGCATCACGTCGGACTCGTTGATGCCCCCGGTCTGTGCGTGGATGATGTTGATCGGGACCTGCTGCTGCGGAAGCTTGGCGATCTCGTCCTGGAGCGCCTCCAACGAGCCGGCAACGTCGGCCTTGAGCACGATGTTGAGCTCCTTGATCTCGCCCTCCTGGGCCTTCGCGAAGAATTCCTCGAGGGTGATCTTGCGGGCCTGGCTCCTCGCCAGTGCCTCGGTCTTGAGGCGGTTGGCCCGCTCCTGGGCGATCTCGCGGGCGTGACGCTCGTCCTCGACCACCTGGGCGAACTCCCCCGCTTCGGCGACCCCCTCGAAGCCGAGCACCTCGACCGGCATTCCGGGGACCGCTTCCTGGACCCGGTCGCCCATGAAGTCCTGCATCGCCCGCACCTTGCCCCACTGCGCCCCTGCGACGACAGCGTCGCCGATCCTCAGGGTGCCGCGCTGGACCAGAACGCTGACGACCGGGCCTCGGCCTGGATCAAGCTTCGACTCGATCACGCTGCCCGACGCGGGGGCGTCGGGGTTGGCCCCCAGCTCCTCAAGCTCGGAGACCAGGACCACCATGTCAAGAAGGTTGTCGAGGCCCTCCTTGGTCTTCGCCGAGACGTCGACGTAGACGGTTTCTCCCCCCCACTCCTCGGGATTGAGGTCGTGGCCGGCGAGCTCGGTCCGCACCCGCTCCGGCTGTGCCTCGGGCCGATCGATCTTGTTGACCGCGACGAGGATCGGCACCTCGGCGGCGCGAGCGTGATCGATCGCCTCCAGGGTCTGGGGCATGACACCGTCGTCGGCTGCAACCACGATCACCGCGAGGTCCGTGACCTGGGCTCCCCTGGCCCGCATCGCGGTGAACGCCTCGTGGCCGGGCGTGTCGAGGAAGGTGATCGTCTTGTCGCCGTGGCGGACCTGGTAGGCGCCGATGTGCTGGGTGATTCCGCCGGCTTCCCCCGCCACCACTTCCGTTTCCCGGATCGCGTCAAGGAGCGAGGTCTTGCCGTGATCGACATGGCCCATCACCGCAACCACCGGCGGCCGCTCCTCGAGGTCAGCCTTGGAGTCCTCGAAGGCAGGCTTCTCGGGCTCCTCTTCGGCGGCGGTGACGATCTCGATCTTGCGGTCGAATTCGTCGGCGATCGCCCTCACGGTCTCGTCGCTGAGCGTCTGCGTCAGCGTCGCCATCTCCCCCATCGTCATCAGCTTCTTGATCACCTCGGCGCTTCCGAGGCCGAGCAGCTCGCCGACCTCGCGCACAGTGGCACCCGACGGGACCTTGATCGCCTCCGGCTCAACAACCTCCGCCGGCCCCCTCGGCGGCTCCTCCAGAAGCGGTCGTCGGCGGCGGCCTCCGCGGCGCCGGGGCGGCCGGAGAGGCGGCGCTTGGCGCATGTCGTCGCGCCGTGAAGCCTGCGAATCGATCACAACCCGACGCCGGCGCTTGCCGCCTGACTTCGCCGTGCTGGCCGCGCCCTCGGCCTTGGACGCGGGGCGCTTGGACGGCGTCGCCTTGCCCTTCGCCGCGGGCTTGCCGTTGGACTTGGTGGTCTTTGCCTTTGCCTGACCCTTGCCGGCTGGTTTTGCCGTGCCTGCACCGTCGCTCTTGGCGGCGGCCGAGAGCGCCTTCATCGCATCGTCCTCCTCGACGCTCGATGCAGCGGCGGTGGCCTCGATGCCGGCCGCCTGCAGGGCCGCCAAGACCTCCTTACTGGTCAGGCCCTGGGCCTTGGCTATCTCGTGAACCCGCTTGCGCGCCATCTACTCGGCGGGTTCCTCCACGGGCTCCGGGGCCTTGTCGGCCTGCTCAGCGACCACTTCGGCTTCCTTCTCCGCTTCCTCGGTCTCCTCGACCTCTTCCTCAGCCTCGGCCTCTGCATCCTCTTCCTCGGCGGCTTCCTCTTCTGCCACCTCCTCCTCGGCCTCCTCAACCTCCTCGGCCTCCTCAACCTCCCCGGCGAGTTCCTCGTCGACCGCTTCCTCTTCCTCGGTCTCGATCTCTTCCTCGGCGACCTCTTCGGCTTCCTCGGCCACGACTTCCTCTTCAGCCTCTTCGCCTTCCTCGGGGTCCGCTTCCGCCGCGGCCTCTTCTTCAGCCGCCTTTTCCGCCGCGGCCTCTTCTTCAGCCGCCTTTTCCGCCGCGGCCTCCGATTCTGCCTCGGCCTTCGCGAATGCCGCGCTGGCCCGCTCGACGATCGGCTTGGTGGCAGCGTCGTCTGACTCGGAATTGGCGAGCGTCGCCACCTCCTCGTCGGACAGCCCCGAGAGGACCGCAACCTGGTTGGTGTCGAACCGCACCAGCGCCTGGTGCTGGGGCAGCCCGCAGTAAGTGGAACCCGAGAGCGCCGCGTTGGGGCAGGGGCGGCCATTGGAGAGGATCGCCATGCAGCGCCCGTCGAAGTCCTCCTCGCCCTCGTACTCAATGTCGTCCTCCTCGCGGGAGAACTCGGTCTCGGACTTGATGTCGACCCGCCAGCCGGTGAGGCGGGCGGCAAGGCGCGCGTTCTGGCCGTCGCGCCCGATCGCCAGCGAGAGCTGGTCGTCGGGGACGATCACGGTCGCCTGCTGCTCCTCGTCGTCAACCAGCACCTCGCGGACTCGGGCTGGCGAGAGGGCCTTGGCGACGAATCGCGCCGGCTCCTCGTTGTAGGGAATGATGTCGATCTTCTCGCCGCGCAGCTCCGAGACGACCATGCGCACGCGCGAGCCGCGCGGGCCGACGCAGGCGCCGACCGGGTCGACGCCGTCGGTGTGCGAGACGACGGCGATCTTCGAGCGGTAGCCCGGCTCGCGCGCCACGCCGACGATCTCGACCAGCTTGTCGGCGATCTCCGGCACCTCGAGCTCGAAAAGCTTGCGAATCAGGTCCGGATTGCGCCGCGAAACGACGATGCTGGGCCCCTTCGCGGCGTCGGAGACGTCGGTGATCACGGCCTTGACCCGCATGCCGTGGTCGTAGCGCTCGTTATAGACCTGCTCGGACTTCGGCAGCAGCGCCTCCACCCGCTCGCGCAGCTGGACCAGCGTGTAGCGCTTGTCGGACTGCTGGATGATCCCGGTGATCAGCTCGCCGACCCGGTCCTGGTACTCGTCGAACATCATCGCCCGCTCGGCCTCGCGGATTCGCTGCAGGATCACCTGCTTCGCAGTCTGGGCGGCAATCCGCCCGAAGTCGTCCGGGGTGACGTCGCGGGACTCGATCTGGCTCTCGTAGGGGGCAAGCAGCTCGGGGGTCAGCTCGGGCTCCTCGGGCTCGCGCATCTCACCCGTCTCGGGGTCGATCGTGCGCTCCTCCTCGATCGCCTGCTCGAGCAGCTTCTCCTCCAGCTCCGGCGGCAGGATCAGCTCGAAGACCCGAAAGTCGGCGGTCTCGTGGTCGAGGTCGACGCGCGCGTACTTGGCGGCGCCGGGGGTCTTCTTGTACGCGGAAAGCAGCGCGTCCTCGAGCGCGTCCATCAGCTTGTCGGCTGAAATGCCCTTCTCCTGCTCCAGTGCGTGGACTGCCTCGACGATTTCCTTGGTCACCGGCTCTCCTCCTTGAGTTCAGGCATCAGATTGGAGCGGCGGATGCGCTCGAGCGGAATCGTCACCGAGCGATCGCCGAGATCCACCGAGACGGCCCTCGCGTCCGCGTCTGCGATCGTTCCGGTGAAGTTTTGGCGGCCTTCCAGCGCCTCGCGGGTGCGCACCCTGACGCGACGGCCGCGAAAGCGTCGAAAGTGCTCCGGCTTGGTCAGCGGCCGCTCCGAGCCCGGTGAGGAAACCTCGAGCGAATGGTCGAGCAGCAGGTCGCGCAGCTCCTTGGTGACCCGCTCGCAGAGCCCCAGGTCGACCCCATCGGGGTGGTCGATGTAGAGACGCAGACCGTCAGGTCGCGGGTTCTCAAGCGCGATCAACTCGATGCTCGGATCGAGCTCCGAAAGCCGCTGCTCTATCTGGGTTTGAATGTCGTTCATCTGTCGTTTTGCCTACTGCGGACCGAAAAAAAAGTGGGCCAGGCCCACTCTTCGGCACGGTGTTGGACGTGGAAACGCTTGAAGCCAGTATAGCCACGGCGCCGTGCCCGGCCAAGCGTGGCTGGCGGGTGTTTCAGGGGATCCTTTTGCGGACTTCGCAGCCGAAGGCCTTGTCCTTGCCGCCGCCACCGATGCAGATGTCGCGCCCGCCCTGCCCCTTCAGCTTGTCCTTGCCGCCAAAGCCTTTGAGCTTGTCCTTCCCAGCGCCACCAAACAGCTTGTCGCCACCGCTGCCGCCGCTCAGGTTGTCTTTGCCCGAACCGCCGGTCAGCTTGTCCTTGCCGGCATTGCCGGTCGCACTGTCGTTGCCGGCACCGCCGTTCAGCCTGTCGTTGCCCGCAGCCCCGCACAAGCCATCGTTCCCGCCCAGGCCGAACGCCGTGTCGTTGCCACCCAAAAGCAGGAAGCCATCCGCTCCAGGAGTGCCGGTGAGGGTGTCGTTTCCGTCAGTGCCGATGCGGTTCACCGCGACCCCAAGGCAGGTCACCAGCTCATAGGCGCCGATGTCGGGCCCGTTGCGTGTGATCCCCCGCTGGTCCGCGGGCGGTGCATCCGCTGAGCCCTTGTTGATCGCCGGCGAATTGGCGAGCAGAGCGTGGGTCTGAGTGGGTCCGCCGTTGTCGGCCAGTGGCTCCAGGCCTGGCGCCTGACCGATGACGTCGGGCAACTGGGGCGTGACCGGGCACCCGCCTGGGTTCCCAATCAGGTTGTTGCCCTGCGAGTTGAGCGCGCCGCCGCAATCGGGACCGGATGCCGTGCCCGTGTTGCCGGCGAGGATCGATCCTTTCAAGTTCACGGTATTTCCGGCCTCCGGAAAAGTGCCACCGCCATTCGCGGCGCTGTTGGCGGTGATCGTCGAGCTGACCACGTTGACGGTCGGCCGCGTCAGCCCGACGACGCGGATTCCGCCCCCGTCGGCTGTGGCGGAGTTTCCCGAGATGGTGCTGTTGATGACGTTCAGCAAGGCGCCTGACTCGGCATTGATCCCACCTCCCTCACCTAGCGCGCCGGGAGCGACGTTTCCCGCCACGGTGCTGTCGAGGACAGTCAACGAAGCGGGCCCGACTGCATCGAGACCGCCGCCGGTGGGAGAGTTGTTGCCGCTGACCGTCGAACGGACGAGCGTCGCCTGTGCGCCGCCCCCGACCTCTATTCCGCCGCCAGCGCCGCCGTTTGCCCCACCTCTGATTGACAACCGATCGAAAGTGGCGACCCCGGGCCCGATCAGCTCGAAAACGCGGTCGACCCCACCGGCGTCCACCGTGCTGCCCGCCGCGGCGCCGACGATCGACAGGCCGTCACCGTCGATGATGTCGAGGTCTCCGCCTGCGGCAGCCTGCTCGCCCGCGGGACCCACGCTGAGTCCATAGACGCCGGCAGCAAGCGTGATCGTGTCGGCACCGCTGCCCGCTGGACAGGCGTCGACAGCGGCGTTGGCGTTGGCGGCCCGAATCGCCTCTCGCAGGGTGCAGTTGCCGTTCACTGCGTTGTCATCGGCGAACGTAGTCGGGTTGATGTTCGCGGCAAGGACGTCTGGAGCCTGAATCAGGGCTGTGAGCGAGATCAACACCGCCAGCAGCCACCCTTTGCCGAGGGCCTTGGCCCGAGTCGTCGATTTGTGTGTGATCCAAGTTGCTTTCCCTCCCCTGCCGGGCGAAACCTAGGCCTCCGGCGACCTTCCTGTCAAGGCCAACCTCAGGCCTCCAGCATTAGGGTCACCGGGCCGTCGTTGACCAGCGCCACCCCCATGCAGGCGCCGAAGGTGCCACGTTCGGCGCCCAATAGGTCGCAGAAGCGCACGTAGAGGGCCTCGGCCTCCTCGGCCGGCGCTGCCTCGCTGTAGCTGGGCCGGTTGCCGCGCTTCGTATCGGCGTAGAGGGTGAACTGGCTCACGCACAGCACATGGCGCTCGCCGAGCGGCTCGTTCATCCGCCCCTCGGCGTCGTCGAAGATTCGCAGCGCGCGCACCTTCGCGGCGAGCCGATCGGCCGCCTGCTCGTCGTCGCCCTTGCGGACACCCAGGAGGACGAGCAGTCCGGGGCCAATCTGCGCCACCCGCTCCCCCTCGACGTCGACAGCCGCCTGGCTGACCCGCTGGACCAGCGCCCTCACGCGAAGCCACCGGGGGCGCCGCATGCGCCCGCGATCAGTGGCCTCCGGCCAGCCGCTCGCGATAGAGCCGGTAGTCGCGGCGCTCCGGCCGCAGGTTCGACGCAAGCGCGAGGTGGTGACGGGCACGCATCGTCTGGCCGGTCAGGCTCAGCGCCCGACCGAGGCAGAAATGGGCGTAGTCGTTGACCGGGTGGGTCTCGACCACGGCCTCGAACTCGGTCGCCGCCTCGGCGAACTGACGATTGCGAAAGTAGGCACGGCCGAGCGCCTCGCGAACCGAGCTCTTCTCGGGGGCGCGCCGCGCCGCCTCGGCGAGGGGCTCGGTCGCTTCTTCGAAGCTGCCGTCCTCGAGCAGCTCCAAGCCACGCCGGTAGAGCGTGTAAGTGGACTCCGCCTGGGCTGTTCGTCCGGCATCAGGCACCTAACGAAGTTTAGGGAGCCGACCTCGTCACTTCGGGGGTCTAACGCTCGGCGCTCTGCCGGGTCCGGTCGCGCAGCTCGTCGACCCGGTCGAGGATCGCATCGGCGATCGCGTGCTTGGAGTCGATCGCCAGCTCGCTCTCTGTCTCGGCGTCGATCAGGGTGACCGCGTTGCGCTCAGATTCGAAGCCGATCTCGGGGTCGGAGACGTCGTTGAGCACGATCAGGTCCGCGCTCTTGCGAACAAGCTTGTCGCGCGCGCGACCAGGCCCCCCGACCCCGTGCTCGGCGGCGAAGCCGACGATCGTCTGGCCCTCGCCCCGATCCGCGGCGAGGCCGGCGAGAATGTCCTCGGTCGGCTCCAGGTGCAGGTCGAGGCCGCTTCCCTTGCGCTTGATCTTGTTGCCCGCGGGAGCCTCGGGGCGAAAGTCGGCCGGCGCCGCCGCCATCAGCAGCACCTGGGAGCGGGGGAATTCCTCTTCCAGCGCGCCGGCGAGCTCGGCGGCGCTGCCGACGTCGATGCGCCGCACACCGGGAGGCTCGGGCAACGCGACGTTGGCCGCCACCAGCGTCACCTCGGCGCCGCGGCGCTGCGCCGCAGCCGCCAGGGCCAGTCCCATGCGGCCGCTGGAACGGTTGCCGACGAAGCGCACCGGGTCGATCGGCTCCCGCGTACCGCCGGCGGTGACCATCACCCGCATGCCGTCCCAGGGTCGTGCACCGGACGGCAGCACCGCCTCGATCCGCGCCAGCAGGTGGTCCGGTTCGGGCAGCCGCCCGATCCCGTGCTCGCCGCGCGAGGCCAGCGCGCCCTCCTCCGGCTCGATCACCTCGATCCCCCGCTCGCGCAGCGTCTCCAGATTGGCCTGCGTCGCTGCGTTGGTGTACATGCGGTCGTTCATCGCCGGGGCGACCAACCGTGGCGCTGTGCAGGCCAGAAAGGCGGTGGTGACCATCGAGTCGGCAATTCCCGCGGCCAGCTTGGCGATCGTGTTCGCGGAGGCCGGTGCCACGAGGTAGGCGTCGGCGTTGGCGACCACCTCGAGGTGTCCGATCGGATCGTGGTCGGGGGCGGGATCACCAGGGAAGGCGCCCCGCATCGGGTCGCGCTCGAACTCCGAGCTCAGCACCGGTGCCCCGACGATGCCCTCGAAGGAGGCGGGACCGACGAAGCGCTTCGCGCCCTCCGTCATCAGCACCCGAACGTCGTGGCCGGCCTTGGTGGCGAGGCGCGCCAGCTCCAGAGCCTTGTAGGCGGCGATGCCGCCGCTCACACCGAGCAGGACCCGAGCCATCGGTCAGCTCCCTGACGGGGCGCTAGACCCGGTACTCGTAGCTGAGCTTCCCGGTCGCCAGCTCCTCGAGGGCGATCGAGAGGTAGTTCTTCCCGGTTTGGGTGTCCACCATCGGCGGCGGGTACTCGCCAAAGCTTCCCTCGCCGATGTTGTGGTAGTAGCTGTTTATCTGCCGGGCACGCTTCGCAGCCACGACCACTGCCGCGTAGTGCGAGTCGGTGTGATCCAGCAGCCTGTCGACACGTGGATAGATCATTGCGTTGATTGTACGAGTTCGGCCCGCACTATCCCTTCCAGCTCCTCCGCCGCACGATCCAGTTCATCGTTGACGACCTGGTGCGCGAATTCGTCCTTTGCAGCGAGTTCCTGCGCCGCAACCGCGAGCCGGGCATCGATATCTTCGGGGCTGTCCTTGCCTCGCGCCAGCAACCGATCGCGCAATGCGGCTGGTTCGGGGGGCGCGATGAAGATCTGCACCGACTCCGGCATCGCGGCTCGAACCTGCCGCGCCCCCTGCACCTCGATCTCCAACACGACCGAGTGTCCGGCATCCAAACGGCGCTCGATCTCCGAGCGCAATGTCCCGTAACGGTTGCCGCTGTAGGTGGCGAACTCGAGGAAGTCGCCCGCCTCGGCGCGGCGATCGAACTCCTCCGGGGAGAGGAAGTGATAGTCGCGCCCGTCCTGCTCTCCGTCGCGGGGCTCGCGGGTGGTCGCGGAGACCGACAGCTCCAGGTCTGGGACCCGTTTGAGCAGCTCGGCTATCAGCGTGCCCTTGCCGACGCCGGACGGACCGGTGATGACGAAGACCTTGGACAACGGCCGCAATCCTGACCGGCGCGCCGGTCGGCTAGATGGCTAGCGGCGAAGCTGCGCGACGAGCTCGGCGCGCTGACGCTCGGACAGCCCACCGATCGTCTTCGACGGCGAGATCCGGCACATGTTGAGGATCCGGTTGGTCTTCACTCGGCCGTACTTCGGCACCGCGAGCAGCATGTCGAAGACCTTCGCCGTCTCCACGTACTCCGGTGGATCGAGCAGCAGCGACTGGATGCTCGTCTTGCCGCCCTTGAGGTCCTTCTTCAGCTTGGCTCGCGCCGAGCGGATGTTGTTGGCTCGCTTCAGAGCCTCCATCCGCTGATCCAGTGACCTCTCCGGAGCGGCGACGGACGTCTTGACGGGCGGGGCCATGCGGCGGCGATTATATGCCTGCCCCGATCCCGTGCAAGGGGGTCGGGGGCAAAACCTGGGAAATTCAGCTCGACCTCGACTTGAGGTTGAGAGCGGCCTCCGGGAGCCCCTTTCCGCGGACCTCGGACGGGGAGCCAAATTCACGGCGCTCCAACTCGCCGGCGAACTCCCGGCGGACCCGCGATCCGGCCGCCGGATCGCGGAAGTTCTCGGTCCCGACGGCGATCAGGGCGGCTCCGGCACCGATAAACGCGAGTGCATCGGCCCCGTTGCAGATGCCTCCCATTCCGATCACCGGGATCGAAACAGCGTCGGCGACCGCGTGCAGCTGGTGAAGCGCGACCGGGCGAACGGCGGGCCCCGAGAGGCCGCCGCTTCCCGCCCCGAGCCAGGGGCGCAGCGTCGTTGGGTCGATCGCCGAAGCCTTCAGCGTGTTGATCAGCGACACGGCGTCCGCTCCCCCCTCCTCCCCTGCCCGCGCCACCGCAGCGGGATCGGCAACGTTAGGGGTCAGCTTCACGATCAGCGGCTTTTCGGTGATCGGCCGCAGCGCCTCCAGCAGCGCCCGGGTCTCGGGCGGCTGCTCGCCAACGATCAGCCCCGACTCGACGTTGGGGCAGGAGACGTTGAGCTCCACGGCCGCCACTTCGGGGCGCTGCCCGACCCCCTCGACGAGGGCCGTGAACTCGTCGTGGCTCGTGCCCATCACCGAGACGATCAACGGCACCGCCAGCAAGGAGAGCTCTGGCAGGTCGTGCTCCAAGAAACCCTTCAGGCCCTTGTTGGGAAGCCCGATCGAGTTGATCATCCCCGCGGGCGTCTCCCATAGCCGCGGCGGTGGATTGCCGGCCCGAGACTCGACGGTGATCGTCTTCGAGACGAAGGCCGAGAAGGGGAAATTGCGCACAAGCTCCTCGCCGAAGGCACGCCGGGCGGCAATCGCGTCGAAGGTCCCGGATCCGTTGATCACCGGATGCTCGAGCCGAATCCCGCAAAAATCCACGGAGAGATCGACGCTCACTTCCATCCCCCGAGCAACGAGCAACGAGCAACTAGAAACTTCATCTATGCCCCGCCCCGGCGACGAGCGCCGTTTCGATCTGATCGCCTGACACGACGGGCCCGTCGACGCACAGCCGCATGTAGCCGCCGGCGGCCAGTGGGACCGCGCAGCCGAAGCAGGCCCCGAAGCCGCACGCCATCGGCGATTCCATCGCCAGCTCGCAGGCGACGCCGCTCGCTTCGCACATCGCACGCACCGCCTCCAGCATCGGGGGCGGCCCGCACGAATAGACGGCGGCCGACCCAGCTTCATCGCCCTCCAGCAGCACCGCCAGCAGGTCGGTGACGTAGCCCTTGTGCCCGGCGTGCCCGTCCTCGGTCGCGAGACGCACCTCGCAACAGGCGAACAGGTCGTCGAGGCCACCGCTGTGCTCGCGATCTCGAAAGCCGAGCAGGATGCGGGTCGGGATGCCGCGATCGGCGAGCTGGCGGCGAAGGATCGCCAGTGGGGCGACGCCGATCCCGCCGCCGACCAGGATCGCGCCGGCGGCCCCCGGCGCGAGATCGCTCGGGGTCGAGAACGGCCGCCCCAGAGGCCCGTTGACCCAGACCTGCTCGCCCGACTCAAGCCCCGCCAGCCTCGCTGTGCCCGGCCCGACGTCCTCGACCAGGAAGTCCAGCCGCAGGCCCAGCTCTGCTTCGACCGCGTCGGCGACCGAGAAGGCGCGCGGCAGGAACGGCCGCTCGTCGCGTTGGGCCCAGCGGGCCCGCGCCGCCAGCATGTAGAACTGCCCGGCGCTCGGCATCGGTCCGTCCCGGTCGCGCAGCGAGAAGACGCGATAGCCGTCGGAGCGATGGTTGTCAACCACCTCCAGCGCCCTGCGACCGAAGGGAGCCAGGACCCGGTCGGCGCCGGAGCCGTTTCCGCTCACGCCTCCGCCTCGGAGGACTCGCGGACACCGGCGCGTGCGTGAAGCTCCTGCAGTGACACCACCTCGGCGTCGCGCTCGCGCTGTGCCGAGATCGCCCGTGCCGCTGCCGAGGCACCGGTCATCGTCGTCAGGCAGGGAAGCCCCTGGCGCACCGCGGCGCTGCGGATCTCGAGGCCGTCGGCGCGGGCGCCGGAGCCGGTCGGCGTGTTGATCACCAGATCCACTTCCCCGTTGCGGATCCAATCGACGACGTGCGGGGATCCTTCGCCGATCTTGTTGATCCGCGTCACCGGGACTCCCATCGCCGAGACCGCCTGCGCCGTGCCGCTGGTCGCGACGATCCGGAAGCCGAGATCGCAGAAGCGGGCCGCGAGCTGGGTCGCAGCCGGCTTGTCGGTGTCGGTGACGGTTATGAAGACGGTCCCCTCGAGCGGCAGCGAGACCCCGGCCGCCGCCTGCGCCTTGCCGAAGGCGGTCGGGAAGTCGGCCGCCACGCCCATCACCTCGCCGGTGCTCTTCATCTCCGGGCCGAGCACGGTGTCGGCGCCCGCGAAACGGGCAAACGGCAGCACCGCCTCCTTGACGCTTACGTGCTCGCCCCTCCACTCGGGAAGCTCCTGGTCGGCGATCCGCTCGCCGAGCATCAACCGGCAGGCGATCTTCGCCAGCGGGGCGCCGATCGCCTTGGACACGAAGGGGATCGTGCGCGAAGCGCGGGGGTTTGCCTCGATCACGTGCAGCTCGCCGCCTGCGACCCCGTACTGGATGTTGATCAGCCCCACCACGCCCAGCTCCAACGCGATCCGCCGGGTCGTGTCGCGGATCTCGTCGAGCATCTCGGCGCCGAGGCTCATCGGCGGTAGGACGCAGGCCGAGTCGCCGGAGTGCACCCCCGCCTCCTCGACGTGCTGCATGATCCCGGCGACGTGGACCTGCTCGCCGTCGGCGAGCGCGTCGACGTCAACCTCGATCGCGTTCTCCAGGAAGCGGTCGAGCAGCAACGGGTGCTCCTGGTCGGCCTTCACGTTGGCCTCCAGATAGGCGGACAGCGCCTCGGACGAGTAACAGATCTCCATCGCGCGACCGCCGAGCACGTAGGAGGGCCGGACGAGCAGCGGGAAGCCAACCTGCTCGGCGATCACCGCCGCCTCGTCAGCGGAGAGCGCCGTGCCGTAGGGCGGGTGCTTGATCCCGAGGCGGCCCAGCAGCGCCCCGAAGCGCCCGCGGTCCTCGGCGAGATCGATCGCGTCCACCGGTGTGCCCAGCAGGCGCACGCCCGCGCGCTCCAGGTCCCCGGCCAGCTTCAGCGGCGTCTGACCACCGAACTGCACCACGACCCCCTCGGGATCCTCCTGTTCGACCACCGCCAGCACGTCCTCGGCGGTCAGCGGCTCGAAGTAAAGGCGGTCGGAGGTGTCGTAGTCGGTGGAGACCGTCTCCGGGTTGCAGTTGACCATCACCGCGTCGCGCCCCATCTCGCGAGTGGTCATCGCCGCGTGCACGCAGCAGTAGTCGAACTCGATCCCCTGGCCGATCCGGTTCGGCCCCGCGCCCAGGATGACCACGGAGTCGCGCTCGCCGCGGCGCACCTCGGAGACCGGGGCCCCGTCGGAGCCGGATCGCTCGTGGGCCGAGTAGTAGTAGGGCGTCGCCGCCTCGAACTCGGCCGCGCAGGTGTCGACCGACTTGAAGGTGCGGGTCAGCCCCTCGGTCCCGTCGCCCTCGTTGGCGAGCTGCTCGAGCTCGCGCAGGAACCAGGGATCGACCAGCGACCGCGCGTGCACCTCTTCGACCCCGATCCCGCGGCGGAAGGCCTCGAGCACGACGTCGAAGCGGTCCGGCGAAGGGGACTCGAGGCTTGCCAGCAGCGCCGCGTCGTCATCGGGGAGATCGGGCTGGGCGTCGAGCTCCCGAGAGCGCATCGCCTTCGCAAACGACTCGCGGAAGGTGCGACCGATCGCCATCACCTCGCCGACGCTCTTCATATGGGTCGAGAGACGGCCCGATGCGCCGGGGAACTTCTCGAACGCAAAGCGCGGCACCTTGGTGACCACGTAGTCGATCGTCGGCTCGAAGGAGGCCGGGGTGGCCTGGGTGATGTCGTTGGGAATCTCCTCCAGGGCGTAACCGACGGCGAGCTTGGCGGCCATCTTGGCGATCGGAAAGCCGGTCGCCTTCGAGGCCAGCGCCGAGGAGCGCGAGACGCGCGGGTTCATCTCGATCACCACGATCTCGCCGCTTTCCGGGTGGACCGCAAACTGGATGTTGGAGCCGCCAGTCTCCACCCCAACCGCGCGGATGACCCGGATCGCCTGGTCGCGCAGCTCCTGGTACAGCGCGTCGGTGAGGGTCTGGGCGGGCGCCACGGTGACCGAGTCCCCGGTGTGGACTCCCATCGGGTCGACGTTCTCGATCGAGCAGATGATCACCACATTGTCGTTGCGGTCGCGCATCACCTCGAGCTCGAACTCGCCCCAACCGAGCACCGACTCCTCGACCAGCACCTGGTTTATCGGGCTCGCCGCCAGCCCCTCGGAGACCACCTGCCGCAGCTCGGTCTCGGTCTCCCCCACGCCGCCGCCCTCGCCGCCGAGGGTGTACGCCGGCCGCACGATCACCGGCAGCTGGATGCGCCCGTCCGCCAGCGCCGCCTCGGCCTCGCCGACGTTCTCGACGATCACCGACCAGGGGACGCGCAGGCCCGCCTCATCCATCGTGTCGCGGAACACCTCGCGGTCCTCGGCGCGGCGGATCGCCTCGTGATCGGCACCGATCAGCTCCACCCCGAAGCGCTCCAGGGTGCCGTCCTCGTGCAGCGCCATCGCCAGGTTGAGCGCCGTCTGGCCGCCCAGTGTCGGCAACAGGGCGTCGGGGCGCTCCTTCTCGATGATCTTCGCCACCGGCCCGGGCAGCAACGGCTCGACGTAGGTAGCGGTGGCGAACTCGGGGTCGGTCATGATCGTCGCCGGATTTGAGTTGGCGAGCACGACCTCGTAGCCGTCGGCGAGCAGCACCTTGCAGGCCTGCACGCCCGAGTAGTCGAACTCGGCCGCCTGCCCGATCACGATTGGGCCCGACCCGATCAGCAGGATCTTGTGGATGTCGTCACGCCTCGGCATCGGCGTGGCCCTTCTGCGCAGCCTCGAGCGCCTCGGCAGGCGAGTCGTATGCGGTGACGCACCGCGCGAGTCCATCGACGAACTCGTAGACCAGCGAGAGGTCCTGCCGCAGCGGCATCGAGGTCTCGCGGGCGGTGCCGACGAGCAGGGTGAACACGACAACCAAGTCGTCGCCAACCGGGTGAAACTGGGGCGGCTCGTAGTGCACCTCCCCGAGCGCGTCGTGCAGCTCGCCGAAGAACGCCAGCACCCCATCGCGTCCGCGATAGGTCCGGCCCCCAGCGCCTCCCGCCTGCAGCGGGTTGAACTCGACGTCGGGGTCGAAGATCTCGTCGATCAGTTTCCCCGCTGCCTTGAGGCCGCCCCCTTCGAACGCCTCATACAGCCCCTGAAGCCTCTCGGCGTTGCTCGGCGGCGTCGTCATGCCGCCGCCAGCTCCAGGAAGCGGTCGAAGAGGTAGCGGGCGTCGTGCGGGCCCGGCGCGGCCTCGGGGTGGTACTGGACGGTTGCGCCGGGCACGTCGCGCAGCACCAGCCCCTCGACGGTGCGGTCATAGAGGTTCAGGTGCGAGAGCTCGGCGGCTCCGAAGTCGGTCTCCCAGCGCACCGGCTCGTCGGCCTCGATAGTCGGCTCGCCGCCCGGCCCGCGGACCGCGAAGCCGTGGTTCTGGGAGGTGATGTCGATGCGGCCCGTGGCGAGGTCCTTGACCGGGTGGTTGGAACCGCGGTGGCCGAACGGCAGCTTGAAGGTCTCCAGCCCGACCGCGCGGCAGAGCAGCTGGTGGCCGAGGCAGATGCCGAACACCGGGCGCTTGCCGACCAACTCGCGGACGTTGTCGACCACGTAGTCCAGCGCCGCCGGGTCACCGGGGCCATTGGCAAGGAAGACCAGGTCCGGGTCCTCCTCCAGGATCTCCTCGGCCGACGACGAGCAAGGCAGCAGCGTCACCCGGCAATCGCGCTCTCGCAACTGCCGAACGATGCTCAATTTGATCCCGGTGTCGATGCCGACCACGTGCGGGCCGGAACCCTCGAACCGCAGCGGCTCGGCCGGCGTCACCTCGCGGGCCAGGTCGGCGCCCGCCATCGAAGGCTCGGCGCTCACCTGCTCGGCGGCCTGATCCTGGGAGAGCTCGGCCCGGAAGATCCCGCCCCGCATCGCGCCGGCGTCGCGGATGTGGCGCACCAAGGCGCGGGTGTCGACGCCGCTGATCGCCGCCACACCGCAGTCGGCCAGCCAATCCAGCCAGCCTCCCTCGGCGCTGGACACGTCCTCGCCGTTGTGGGCGTCACGCATGACCACGGCGCGCACCTGAACTCGATCGGACTCCATCGCCTCGCTCGAGACCCCGTAGTTGCCGATCAGCGGGTAGGTGAAGGTGATGATCTGGCCCGCGTAGGAGGGATCGGTGACCGCCTCCTGGTAGCCGGTCATCGAGGTGTTGAACACGACCTCGCCCGTCACCGCCTCACCGCCCGCGCACAACTCACCGTCGAAGCGGGTGCCGTCCTCGAGCAGTACGTAGCCGCTCTGTATCAATTGGGTTCGCGCTCGGCCCACCGTCATGCTCCTTGTTCGAGCCTCGCGCTCACAGGACCAGCGCCTGCACCTGTTTGAACTCGGCCGCGTCGGAGCCGCCCAGCAGCTCGAAAAGCGCCGTCTCGACGCTGGTCAGCACGGCGCCGGCGTGCTCGGCCTTGTGCAGGCCCAACTCGCGGTTCTCGTCGGTGCGCGAGCCAACCGCGTCGCCGACGATCTGCACCTCGATGCCCTGGTCGAGCAGGTCGAGCACCGTCTGGTTGACGCACACGTGGGTCTCGATTCCGCAGACCAGCGCCTGGTCGCGGCCGTTGAGGTCAAAGCCTTCGGCTTCCGCCGCCGAGAAGCGGACCTTTTCGATCGGCTCCAGCCCGTCGGGAAGGTGATCGGAGACCTCGGGGACCGTGTTGCCGAGCCCCTTCGGGTACTGCTCGGTGACCACGATCGGGATCCCCATCGCCTCGGCGCCCTGCACGAGCCTGGCCGCCGACTCGGCGACCGCGTCGAAGCTCGGCACCGCCTTGCGAAACGCCTCCTGGATGTCGACGACGACCAGCGCCGCCCGCTCGCGGTCGAGCTTCGGCGTACTCATGCGGCAACCCCCATCGAGAAGCTGCGCAGCCGGTAGGCGACCTGGCCCGCCGCCACCGTCATCAGCACTCGCCCACGCAGGCTGCGGCCGGCGAAGCAGCTGTTGGACGAGCGGCTCTCATAGCCATCTTCGCCGACCGTCCACTCGGCCCCCAGATCGCAGAGCACGACGTTGGCCTCGCAGCCCAGCGCCAGGCTTGGTCGCTGAAGCTCGAACAGCTCTGCCCCGGCGCCGAGCCTTGAGACCAGCAGATTCAAGTCGATCGTGCCCGGCACGACCAGCTCGGTGTGCAGCATCGCGAAGGCGGTCTCGAGCCCCGTCACCCCCATCGCCGCGGCCTCGAAGGGGACCTCCTTCTCGTCGGCCGAGTGCGGGGCGTGGTCGGTGGCGATGCAGTCGATCGTTCCGTCGCGCAGGGCGTCGATCAGGGCCATCCGATCGTCCTCGGAGCGAAGCGGCGGGTTCATCTTGAATCGAGCGTCCAGGCCGCGCACCGCGTCGTCGGTGAGCGTGAGGTGATGCGGCGTCGCCTCGCAGCTCACCCGTACCCCACCCGCCTTCGCGGCGCGCATCGCGTCGACCGACTCGCGCGCGGAGAGGTGCTGGACGTGGATGCGGGCGTCCTCGTAGCCGGCCAGCGCCGCGTCGCGGGCGATCATCGTCGACTCCGAGACCGAGGGGATGCCGGCCATCCCGAGCAGAGCCGATGCAGGTCCCTCGTGCATGACGCCGTCCCCGGAGAGCTCGGGGTCCTCCTCGTGCAGCGCGATCACCCCGCCGCAGAGGCGCTGGTACTGAAGCGCCCGCCGCAGCACCCGGGCACTTCTGATCGGAAGCCCGTCGTCGGAGAAGCCGATCGCCCCGGCGTCGCGCAGCTCGGCCATCTCGGTCAGCTCGGTGCCCTTCATCTCGCGGGTCACCGTGGTCAGAAAGCCGACCGGTACCGACGCCTCGCGCTCGGCGCGCTCGCGCAGCGATCCGACGTCGGCGGCGGTCGACACGGGCGGCACGGTGTTGGCCATCGCGAGGATCCCGCAGTAGCCGCCCGCGGCGGCGGCGCGCGTGCCGGTCTCGATGTCCTCCTCGTCCTCGCGCCCGGGCGTGCGCAGATGGACGTGAGGGTCGAAGAATGCCGGGAAGGCGTGCAGCCCCTCCGCCTCGACCACCTCGGCGGAGCCGTCATTGGCGTCGCCGGGGCCGGTCAGCTCCGCGATCCGGCCATCGCGGATCACCACGTCGTGCTGGCCGTCGATCCCTGCGTCGGGGTCGAGCACCGTCGCCCCGCGCAGAATCAGCTCGGCGGGCTCGCCGTCGCGCCCGCTGAGCGCCTCGGAGATCGGTCCGCTCGCTTCGCTCGCAGTCACGCCGGCTGTCCGATCGTCGTCGGATCAAGGACCGGTTCGCCGGGGGTCGCGGAGCGCGGCCGGCCGCTGCCGGCCAGAAGCTCGTAGAGGATCGCCATCCGCACCACCAGCCCACTCTCGACCTGCTCGGCGATCAGCGATCGCGGCGAGTCGATCACCTCGCCCGACAGCTCCACACCCCGGTTGACGGGTCCGGCGTGCATGAGCAGCTGGCGCGGCCCGAGGCGCCTCGCGTCGACCTGATAGCGCGCCGCGTACTCGCGCAGCGAGGGGACGAAGCTCTCGCTCATCCGCTCGCGCTGCATTCGCAGCGCGTAGACGACGTCGGCCTCCTCGAGGCCGTCGAGCGTATAGGCGACCTCGCAGCCCAGCTCCTCGGCAATCCCGCGCGGGATCAGGGTCGGCGGCCCGCAGACGGTCACCTCCGCCCCCATCTCGCGGAAGGCGATCAGGTCCGAGCGTGCGACGCGGCTGTGCATGACGTCGCCGACGATCCAGATCTTCTTGCCGTCCAGCTCCCCGAGGTGGCGGCGCAGCGTGTAGAGGTCGAGCAGGGCCTGGCTGGGGTGCTCGTGCTTTCCGTCGCCGGCGTTGATCACCGAGGCGTCTGTCCAGCGCGCGACGAGGTCGGCTGCGCCGGCGTGCGGCGAGCGGATCACGATCGCGGCGGGGTCGTAGGCCGAGAGGGTGGCGATCGTGTCCTTCAGCGACTCGCCCTTGTCGACCGCCGAGCCCGCCGCCTTGATCGAGACCACGTCGGCGGATAGCCGCTTTGCGGCCAGCTCGAAGGAGGAGCTGGTGCGGGTACTGGACTCGAAGAAGAGGTTGACGACGGTGCGCCCGCGCAGGGTCGGGACCTTCTTGATGTCGCGCCTGCCCACCTCGGCGAAGCTCGCAGCCCGCTCGAGGATCGCCTCCATCTCGTCCCGGCTCAGGGTCTCGATCGACAGCAGGTGCTTCATGGGCGATCCTCCGATTCCGTGTCGTCCTCGCCGGCAAGAGCGCCGGCGGGGTCTCCGTTGCTTGCGATCGTCACCTCGTCGACGCCGTCGGACTCCTCGAGCCGCACGTTGACCCTCTCCTCGCGGGCGGTCGGCAGGTTCTTGCCAACGTAGTCGGGGCGAATCGGCAGCTCACGGTGGCCGCGGTCACAGAGCACTGCGAGCTGCACCCGCGCCGGGCGCCCGTAGTCGAACAGGGCGTCAATCGCGGCGCGCACGGTGCGGCCGGTGAACAGCACGTCGTCGACGAGGACGACCGTGCGCCCGGAGAGGTCGAAGTCGAGGTGCGATGCGTGCACCTGGGGTTGGGCGTCGGGGCCGCGGTCGCCGACGTCGTCACGGTAGAAGGAGATGTCGATGTCACCCAGCGGCACCTCGGAGCCGGTCTGCTCACCGACCAGGGCGTGCAGGCGTTGGGCCAGCAGCGCGCCGCGGGTGTGGATGCCGACCAGGGCGAGGCCCTCGGGACCCGGGTTCTTTTCAGAGATCTCGTACGAGATGCGGACCAGCGTGCGCCGCAGCTCGTCGTGCTCGAGCACGATCTTCTCGCTCAAAACTCGCCCCTTCCTGGCCTCTCAGGACCTGGTTAAAGGAACCGACGCGGCGAGAGTACCAGGGCAGAAGGCGGGTCAGCCCGATTTCGCTGCGATGCGGAGCCCAAAGTGGGCGCTTAGTGTTCGGCTGTCTTGACAGCCAGCGTCGATCAGGTCATAGAGCAGCACCGCGCCGCCGGGCGCAAATTCGAGGTCGACGGAGTGCGCAGTTTTGTCCGTGAGCAAGGCGACGGCCCAGCGGTCCTGCTCCTGCACGGCGTTCCGGCGAGCTCCTTCCTTTATCGCAAGGTGATCCCGCCGCTCGCCGAGGCGGGACTGCGGGCGATCGCGATCGACTTTCCGGGCCTCGGCCTCGCCGAGCGCCCGCAGGACTTCGACTACAGCTGGAGCGGCCTCGCGGACTGGCTCGAAGAAGCTGTCGACGCCCTCGGGATCGAGCGCTGCCATTTGGTCGTCCACGATCTCGGCGGGCCGATCGGCTGCACCTGGGCAGTCCGCAATCCGGATCGAGTGCTTTCCCTGACCGCCCTCAACACGGTCCTCGACATCGCTGGCTTCCGGCCCGTGTCGACGATGTACCCGTTCTCGCTTCGAGGCGTCGGCGAGATCTGGCTGCGCGCACCTCGCTTCTTCTTCAGGCAGCTCTTCTACCAGCAGGGAATCAAGGACCGTGGCGCGGTCCCGGTGCCAGAGGTCAACGCCTACCACGCCCTGCTGCTTCGCGACGACGGCGGCGCGGCATTCCTGCGGATCATGCGCAGCTTCGAATCGGCCGAGGCGCAACAGCGATTCCTTTGGGAGGGGCTGGCGAAGCGCGACTATCCCGCCCAGGTCGTCTGGGGCCGGGACGATCCCGCGCTGCGGCTGAACCGCATGGAGGCCGTCAAGCGGGCGTTGAAACTCGATCACGCGACGCTGCTGCCGGCGAAGCACTTCCTGCAGGAAGACCAGGCGCCGGCGGTTGCCGCGGCGGTCGCGGGGCTGGCGGGTCAGTCCGACGGCTGAACGGCCTCGGCCGGATCGGCCTGCGGTGCCTCGCGGCGCTCGCGAGCCCCGTTGGCGACCAGCAGCGGCTCGCCGCGCCCCGCGAAAGGGATCTCGACCAGGTCGAAGTCACGCGGCGCAATCGTCGGCTCGAACACCGCCCGGGCCTCCTCGAGCACCTGGCCGACGTTGTATCGCGAGGAGACATGGACCAGGGCGAGCATCTGCACCTCGGCCTCGCGGGCCAGCGCCGCCGCCTGGCCGGCGGTCGAGTGCCCGGTCTCAGCGGCGCGCTGGGCCTCCTCCTCGGCGAAGCTGCCGTCGTGGACCAGCAGCTCGGCGCCCTTCGCCGCCTCGGCGGTGGCCATGCAGGGCGCCGTGTCGCCGGTGACCACAATTGTGCGACCCGGTCGGGGCGCCCCCATCACGTCCTCGGCGCGTACGACGCCGTCGGCGCCCTGCACTTCCTCGCCGCGCTCCAGGGCGCTGAACGCCGGGCCCTCGGGAATCCCGAGCCGCTCGGCGGCCTGCTTGTCGAAGCGGCCGCGCCGCTCCTGCTCGCCTAGGCGGTAGCCGAAGGCGGTCATCCGGTGCTCGACCGGAAAGGCCCGCACCTCGTAATCGCCGTGCTCGACGGCCTGTTCGGGAGCCAGGTCGTTCACCTCGACCTCATAGCGGGTCTTGCCGATCACCCGCCGCAACGCCCCGAACAGCTCCCGCATCCCCGGGGGGCCGTAGATCTTCAACGGCACCTCGCGGCTCTGCAGGTCGTAGGTCTTCAGCAGGCCGGGCAACCCCAGGTAGTGGTCGGCGTGCAGGTGCGTGATGTAGATCTCATCCAGCGCCACGAGTCCCAGCGAACCGTGCATCTGGCGCTGCGAGCCCTCGCCGCAGTCGAACATGATCCGGTCGCCGCCCCGCATCACGAGCACGCAGGCGGTGGCGCGGCGCGCCGTTGGCACCGATCCACCGGTGCCGAGGAAGGCGACCGAGAAGTCCATACAGCAAGCGTAGATGCGCCACGCGACGCGCGCGAATGCTCTTGTGCCAGCTTCTCCGACTGCATTGGCGCGAAGTACACACCGAATATGTCGGCCAGCCCCGTATAGGGCAGTCGGCCCCGTCCGTGATCGGTGGTTCGGCTATTGAACTCGAGGCACCCACCGCTTGGTCGCGCGCTCTTGCATTGAACCCGAAGAAATGCGTTGGTTGGAAGATGGACCACTAGGTCGTACGGTTGACCCTCACCAAAGGGGACAAGAACGCAAAGATCGCGTTCGACGAACGCGTTTAGCACCGCCGCCTCTGTCGCGTTTCCCTTCGTACCGGTCCGCACGCCAGCACATTAGGAATTCGGTCGGACAGAACATATGTTCGTATTCTCGGTCCGAGATTGGAGGGCTATGCTGATCCCTTAAGCGCCCGTAGCTCAGCTGGATAGAGCGCTGCCCTCCGGAGGCAGAGGTCACAGGTTCGAATCCTGTCGGGCGCGCTGTCGTTTGCGGTGAGAGCCCGTTCTAAAACATCGGCTGGGCTGCCTCGAGCCGCGCGCGCAGCAGCGCCGCCTGCAGGATCGCGACCTTGAACTCGTGAGCCTCGGCCACTGCCCTGAGGTAGCGGAGCTGGTCGTCGATCCAGTTCCCGTCGGCGGTGTTGAACGCGATGCGGTCGCGAATGAATCCCAGGGTCGTGACATCGCCGTGCACGTCGCCCGCGTTCCGGGCCGCCGCGTCCACCGCGAGCTGCCGGGCCCAAAGCTCGAAACGGGCCAGGTTGATCTCGACCGGGGCCCGGTAGCGGAGCTGCAGGTCGAGGTCGGCTTTGGCGACGTCGAGGGCTGCCTGGGGCGTCCTTTGGGGGTCACGCGCGTGGACCGCCGAGGTGAGGGCGCCGCGGGCATCGTTCATCTCGCCGGCGAGCCTCGGGGGCACCTGGCCGCCCTCATAGGCGTGCCAGGCGCTGGTCATGCTCGCGGTGCTTGCCGAAGCTGCCTTCCAGTCCTTCGATCCGGCGGCGCCGACGACGTTGTATGCGCCGCTCAGAAGCGTCATCAGAGCGGTCGGCACCGCCCCAGACGCCGCATCGGCCGGAACCGTGAGGGCGTTGGCCTCGAAGTCGTGCCCGCCGCCCGAGAAGAATTCACCATGCCCAGGGGCGAAGAACTTCGGCTCCAGCGGTACCTCGTCCTGGTGCAGCTCCTGAGCAACCATTGCGCCTTTGATCGGGCCGACTGGGCCCTGGACAGTCTTGCCGGTCCTCTTGACCGTGACCTGTTCCCAGGCGACACCAGGGATGTTCTCGGTCCGGTACGCGTCGCCGACCCTCGGGTGGCCGGGCATGATCATCGCCCCGGGGTAGCCGTTCACAGCCACTCGCCAGGTGCCCGCACTCGTGGCCGCCAGTCCCTTCGCGTAGTCGACAACGTCCTCGCCGAAGTACCAGACAGAGCCGTCGTCGGCTTGGGCGTAGAGGTCGATCGCCGACTCGGTTATGCGCCCCCTCAGGTAGGCGAGGAACTGGGATTGCAGACACTCGATCCGCTGGCCGTTCCACTGCACCGTCTTCGTCTCGGGCAGGAGGGTGGTCTCGACCTTCAGCGGCGCGCCACCGACCTCGCCGAGGATGACCACGGATTGCAGCTTGCTGATCGGGAAAAGCGGGTTTGTGACCTTGGTCGGATCGGAGAAGGTCGGAACGGTCAGGTCGACCCGTCGGCTGTTGGGTGCGAGCCGGCGACGGGTGATCCTGTTCAGGCTGCTGAGCACCTGCGGGGGCAGTGGCGGCGGCGCTGCAGGCTCGGGCACCACAACCGCCGCCGGCTCGGCACGGATTCCCCAACCGCCGCCTGCGGTTCACAGAAATCTCGGCCTCCTCCGATCTTTGCGGCAAGCGTTCTAGGAGCAAAGGATGAAAGGACCATGAGGCGGAAGGCCATCTCGTCTTCCGGCACCCAGCCGAGATAGGCTCGCACGGATGGGAATCCTCGAGGCGAGCTGGACGGTCGAGATCGACGCGCCGCGCGACCGCTGCTACGAGATCGCGGCAGACGTCGGGAATGCGCCGGGGTGGCAGGGCACCCTGGAGGAGGTCGAGGTGATCGAGCGCGACGATCAGGGGCGGGCGCAACTCGTCTATACGAAGTCCGACGCGACGGTCAAGAAGGTCGAGTCCGAGCTGCGGTTCAGCTACAACCCCCCGGGAGCGATCACCTGGGAGCAGGAGAAGGGCGAGGTCAAGTGGCTGACCGGCTCCTGGGACTTCGAGGAGCTGGACGGGAGCCGCACCCGCGCCACTTACGGGCTTCGGGGCGACCCCGGGCGGATCCTCGGGCTGCTGCTCCGCGGTCCGGTCGAGACCAAGGTGAAGGAGTTTCTGACCAAGAGCGCCGCCGAGGGCCTGAAGACCGAGGCCGAAGCCGGCTAGGGCAGGCTCAACCCTGGCGGTCGGGGCCGGCGCGCTGAAGCTCGATCCGGATCAACACCCGCTTCTCACGCTGCATCCGCTCTCGGTAGTCGTCCCAGTCGGGGTTCTCGCCCGGGAAGCGCTTGTAGTAGTCGATAAGCGGTTCCATCGCCTCGGGCAGCGAGAGGATCCCCGCCACCCCGTCGACGCCGATCCACGGGCCCGGCCACTGGTCGGCGAACACGCAGAGCTGCGCGTAGTGGTCACGGCGCAGGTTCTTGACCTTGATCGCGGTCTCGCGGCTCGAGATGATCGCCCGGCCCTCGCCGTCCACGTTGACGATCACGGGGCTCATCTGCACGGTTCCGTCGCGCCTGCGGGTCGCCAGCACCGCGCGACGGTTCTCCCGCATGAAATCCCGGGCGCGGTCCAGGTCCACCCAACGAGGCTAGCGCCCCTCCGTTTCAGACAGCGTGTCTCGGGTGCGATTCGCCCTGTCAGAATTTCGCGATGGCCGACGACGTTCTTGCGCGAATCGATCGCACGAGCAGATCGGCACCCTCGTCGGCCTGCAGCAAGAGATCGGCGAACTGCGGGCCGAGAGCGTGGATCAGCGAGCCTCAGCTTCCCGGCAGCTCCGCCTCAGCCTCTATCTCGACCTTCCAGCGCGAAGGTCGAGCTCGAGGCAATCCGCTGGATCTCGGACTGGCTCACGCTAGTCAGGCCGGAACCACCAGCAGCTCCGGTCCCTCGATTCCCTTGCCGACCTTGTTCAGCTTCGGGTTCGCGGGCGCGCTCTGCATTCGCCCCACCGCGAGAGGCACGCACATCGCAACCGCGTCCTCGGCATTCAGCTCTGTGCTCAGCCATGCCGCCTCGGCCTCCTGACCGGACAGGATCACCGGCATCCGGTCGTGCACCGGCGCCACCACTTCATTCGGGGGCGTGGTGATGATCGTGCAGCTGTAGAGCCAATCGTCCTCCCACTCCTTGCGGGTGCAGATCCCGGCGAAGGCAAACGGCTCGCCACCGTCGACGGTGAAGCGGAACGGCTGGCGGGGCTGCTTTGGGTCCTCGGACTTCAGCCACTCGTAGAAGCCGTCGGCGACGATCAGGCAGCGGTGGCGAAACTTGCCGACCAGAGGCTTGTAGGCGCGGCTCTCCAGCAGCCGCTCAGACTTGGCGTTGATCATCCGATACCCGACCTTGAGGTCATCGGCCCAGCGCGGTACCAGCCCCCAGCGCATCAGACGGGCCTCGCGCTCGCCCTGCGCCGCCTCTTCTTCCTCGGGCGACGAGCGGACCGTGAGCACCTCCTGGGTCGGCGCGACGTTGTACCGCCCACCCGCCGACTCCAGCGCGTTCGAGCCGAGCGCCTTTTCGAGTTCGACCTCGAAGCGGTCGGCGACCTTCTTGGTGTCCTTGGTGGTGACGGTGAAGCGTCCGCACATGGGCTCAGTGTGCCAGCCCCTGATGTGGGTCCGGCGCGCTAGCCCGCGGGTGCCCGAACCTGGGGATGCTCGCGGTACCACTCGATCGTACGACCCAGGCCCTCCCGCAGGTCGACCTGCGGCCGCCAGCCGGTGATCTCGCTCAGCTTGGTGCTGTCCACGTACTGGCGGTCGATCTCACCTTCCGGGTTGCCGGACCTGCGGATGTCGGGCTGCAGATCGGTTTCCGCGAGCTCGCCGATCAAGCGCAAGACGTCGGCAACCGCATGCGGCTCCCCACCCCCGGCGTTGAAGGCCTCCCCCCGCGCCGCATCGCCGTCGAGGGCGTCGGCGATCGCCAGGTAGGCGCGCGCCGCGTCCTCGACGTAGAGAAAGTCGCGCTGCGGCGTGCCGTCGGAGCGGATCACCGGGCGGCGGCCGTCGAGCACCGCGCTCACCGCCTCCGGCACCAGGCGCGAGAAGTTGAGGTCGCCCCCCCCATAGAGGTTGGCGAAGCGGGTCACCGCCACCGGGAGCTGATGGCTGCGCCAATAGGTGCGGGCAAGGATGTCGGCGGCCGCCTTGCTGGCGTCATAGGCATGTACCGCGCGCAACGGGAAGTCCTCGCGGTAGGGAAGCTCGTCGCTGGCGCCGTAGGCCTTGTCGGAGGAGGCGAACACGACCCGCCCCACCTCATGCTCGCGGCATGCCTCCATCACATTGCGAGTCCCGAGCACATTGACTTCGTACGCTTCGCGCGGGTCGGCGGCGGCGTTGGCGACGATCGTCTGGGCGGCCAGATGAAAGACGGCGTCGGTGCCATTCACCGCCTGGGAGATCGAATCCGCGTCACGTAGGTCGGCCTCGAACAGCTCCACTTCGCCATCGATCCCGTGCAGCGCCAGGGCCGAGGGTCGCGGCGTCCCGATGTCGGTGAGGCGCGGCTCTGGCCGGTCGAGCACCCGCACCTGATCGCCGTGCTCCAACAGCGCCTTGACCAGCCACGATCCGGCGAACCCATGGCCACCGGTTACCAGGACGCTCAAGGCGTCAGTCCCAGACCTTCCACGGCGCGCCGCCTTCGCTCCAGAGGTCATTGAGCATCACCGCGTCCTTGTAGGTGTCCATGCAGTCCCAGAACCCTTCGTGGCGGAAGCCGTGCAGCCGGCCCTCCTTCGCCAGCCGCTCCAGCGGCTCGCGCTCGAGGACGCTGTCCTCGGCGATGTAGTCCAGGGCATCGGGCTCGAAGCAAAAAAAGCCGCCGTTGATCCATCGCTCGGAGCGCGGCTTCTCGACGAAGCCGCTGACCCGCGTATCACCGTCCAGCTCCGCGACGCCGAACTGGAGGTTTGGCCGCACGACGGTCATCGTCGCCAAGTCGCCGTGGTCGGCATGAAAGTCGGCCAACGCGCGGAGGTCGATGTCGGCGACCCCATCGGCGTAGGTGGCGAAGAAGGATCCGGGGCCGATTGCCTCGGCCGCCAGCTTCAGCCGCCCACCGGTGGGAGTGTCGAGTCCGGTGTCGACGCACTGCACCTCGACTCCTGCCGGCCAGGTCTCGGCGCCGGAGAACTCCTCCACCTGTTCACCCAGGTATCCCGTGCAGAGCACGACACGACGGCAGCCCTGGGCGGCATAGATCTGCATCACGTGCCAGAGAATCGGCCGGCCGCCGATCTCGACCAATGCCTTGGGCATTGATTCGGTCTTTTCCCGCAGTCTCGTGCCGCGCCCCCCGCAGAGGATCGCGACCGTGTCGATCCCATCCATCGCAGGGATTATTCCCCCCCGCTGGGCGCCGGAGAGTCGCTAGGTAGCGAGGGTCAAGACGAACTTCCCGCGCGTGTGGCCTGATTCACTCAGCTCGTGGGCACGCTGGACCTCGTTGAGCGAAAGCACCTCCGCCAGCTCCACACGCACCTCGCCGGCCGCGACCAGTTCGGCGATACGAGCGAGCTGATCGGAGTTCGGGCTCATCACGAGCAGCTCGGCACGCCCCCCGCGCTCTCGCGCGGCGTCCTCAGGTGGAGCCGCCGCGATAGTGACGAGGATTCCACCCTCGCGCAGGACGGGGACAAGCGACTCCGTCGTCTCCCCTCCCACGGTGTCGAACACAACATCGACGTCTGACACCGCCTCGGCGACGTCCTGCTCGGTGTAGTCGACGTACTCGTCGGCGCCCAAGCCGAGAACGAAGTCGCGGTTGCGCGATGAGCCGGTGCCAATCACTCCAGCACCCGAATGCTTTGCAAACTGCACCGCGAAGTGCCCGACGCCACCTGCCGCGCCCGCGATCAGCGCCGTCTGCCCCGATTCGAGCCCGCCGCGATCAAACAACGCTTGCCACGCCGTCAGCCCTGCTACCGGAATCGCGGCGGCCTGCTCGTGGCTAACGGCCGCCGGCTTCGTCGCGATAACGGCGGCAGGCGCGGTCGCAAACTCCGCATAGCCGCCGCTGTTTGCCATCCCGAAAACCTCGTCGCCCTCGGCGAAATCCGGGGCGCGCGACACCTCGACAGTCCCCGATACATCGCTGCCGAGCACGGCAGGCAGCGATACCTCGACCATTCCGCGCCGCTGTTTCCAGTCGAACGGGTTCACCGACGCGGCGTGGACCCTGATCAGGACCTCTCCTCCGCCGGGCTCGATCTGCTCCACCTCCTCAAGGCG
>JBBQNM010000021.1:0-32159 GCA_038329895.1 Solirubrobacterales bacterium
CAAGCCAACCGGCATCATGGTCTCGATGCAGGACGAGAAGTCTCAGCTTCAAAACCGCGAGCGGGCGATGCGGGTGCTGCGCGCCCGCATCCTCGAGCAGAAGCTCGCCGAGCAGCAGGCCGAGATTGCGTCGGAGCGCCGCGCCCAGGTCGGCAGCGGCGAGCGCTCGGAAAAGATCCGCACCTACAACTTCCCCCAGGGTCGGGTGACCGACCACCGCGTCAAGCACACTTCTCACAACCTCGACGGGGTGCTGAACGGAGAGCTGGACGAGTTCACCGACGAGCTGGCCGCGGAGGAAAAGCGCCTGCGCCTCGAAGCCCAGGCTGACGGCGCCTCGGACTCCGGCTGATCGTGAGCTCGGTGCGGACAGTGGACTCGATCGGGGACGCTCTCGGCGCCGCCGTCGATGCGCTCTCCGCGGCAGGGGTCGACTCGCCGCGCCTCGACGCCGAGTTGCTTCTGGCTGCGGCGGCCGGAACCGATCGTGAGCGCCTGCTCGCCGAGCCGCAGGCGCCGCTTGCGCCGGCGTCCGGCCGGGCCTTCGGGGGGATGGTGCGGCGGAGGCTGCGGCGCGAGCCGGTCGCCTACATCCTGGGGCGAAAGTGGTTTCGTCACCTCGAGCTGGAGGTCGACCGCCGGGTGCTGATCCCGCGCCCGGAGACCGAGCTGCTGGTCGAGGTCGGCCTCGAGCTGCGGCCGCGACGAGCGCTCGAGGTCGGCACCGGCTCCGGAGCGGTGGCCCTCGCGCTCGCTGCCGAGCTACCCGGCGTCGAGCTGACCGCCAGCGACAGCTCGGCCGCGGCGCTGGGGCTGGCGCGGGCGAACGCCGATCGACTGGGCCTCTCCGAGCGGGTCGCCTTCTTCGAGGGGACGCTCCCCGACCGGGAGTTCGATCTGCTGCTCGCCAACCTTCCCTATGTCGCCGAAGGGGATTGGGACCGGCTGGAGCCCGAGATCCGGGAGTGGGAGCCTCGTGAGGCATTGCTGGCCGGCGCCGACGGTCTGGCGGCGATCCGCGAGCTGCTGGCGGCGATTGCCGATCGAACCGATAGCGGCGGTCAGGTGGCGGCCGTCATCGCGCTCGAGGTCGGCGCCGGCCAGGCCACGGCGGTCGCCGGGCTGCTCGCAGAAGCCGGTTACGCAGAGACCGAGGTCCGCGCCGATCTGGCCGGGATCGAACGGGTCGTGCTGGGTCGGCGATGAGCCCGTCCGCGCGCTCGCGGTGGACACGGCCTCGGCCGGTGCGGGCACTGACGCTTGCGGCGCTGTGCGCGCTGATCTCGCTGGCGATCGGGGACGCGCTGGACCCGCTCCCGGCCCCCGCCGCCTCGCCGTTTGAGTGGCGCGGCGTGGTCCAGGGCCAGTACGGGCCCCACTTCAACTCCGCGCAACGTCGGCGGCTGTTGCGCTTCATGGCCCCCAACGGCTTCAACGCCTACGTCCATGCACCCAAGGGCGACCCCTACCAGCGCACCCTCTGGCGCGACCCCTATCCGCCAGACCAGCAGGCCTCCTTCGACTCGGAGGTGCGGCTGGCCACGCGGTTGGGCATCGAGTGGATTCCCAACGTCAGCCCCGCCGCCGCGGCCGTCTCCAGCCCAGGCGATGCCGCCCCTTCAGGTACCTCGCCGAGCCCGCCGATCTGCTTCTCCAGCGGCGTCGACCTGGGACAGCTGCTGGCCAAGTTCGAGCCCTTCCTCCAGGCGGGGTCCGACGCGTTCATGCTCAGCTTCGACGACGTGCGCCGCGAGTTCGCCTGCGCGGCCGACGCCGCCGCCTACGGGGAGGGCGATCGCGCCTTCGGGACCGCCAACGCCGACCTGCTCAACCGGCTCTACGCAAGATTGCTCGCCCTCGACCCCGCGTCGCGGCTCTTGACCGTTACCTCCGACTACGACGGGAGTGACGACAGCGAGTACCTACGCGGCTTGCGGGGCAGGCTCGCGGCCGGCGTCGAGGTGATGTGGACCGGAGCCGCGACCGAGTCGCGCCCATTCACCCCCGCCGACGCCGACGCCTACGGCAGCCTGGTCGGGCGGGCGCCGATCGTGTGGGAGAACTGGACCGCCAACGACAACCTCAGCCCTCCCGGTTCCTGGCCCTCACGCGTGTTCCTCGGCCCCTACGCGCGCCGACCCAACGTCGTCGGCCACGTGCAGGGGTTCTTCTTCAATCCCGCCAACCAGTCGGATCTCAACTTCCTGCCGCTGGCAACAGCCGGCGACTGGATGCGACACCCGGCCCGTTACCGGCCCCGCCGAGCGTTCCTGCGCGAGACCCGCAAGCTCGCTGGTCGCCAGGCGCCGGCCCTGCGGGCTTTCGCCGAGGCCAATTACTCCTCGACCCTGCGCGGCAGCGTCGAGGCGCCGACCCTGCGGCGCAGCATCCATCGCTTCCTGCGCAGCGGCGGCAGGCGCCACGCCAGGGCCGCCGCGCAGTTGGCCTATCAGCTTCGGCTGGCGGCGAGCGCGCGGCGGCGGCTGCTACGGGTCAAGTCGCTGCAGCCGTTCGTGCGCCAGGCGCGTCCCTTCCTGCGGTCGGTCCGGCTCAATGCGCGCGCGGGCCTGCTGGCCACTGACCTGCTGCAGGTGCGGACCGTGGGCAAGCGCCAGCACCTGCGGCGCCGGCTGCATCGGGCGCTGCGCCGCGCGGCGCGCTGGCCGTCGGAGACCTACGGCACCCGGGTCGGCCTCTACGGCCTGACCGGGAACGTGATCGACGGCTACGTGGCGCGCGTGCGCCATCGAGACCGTCATCGACCCCGGCATCCACGTCGCCACCAGCACCACCATTGAGCGAACGAGTGTCGATCGGGGTCGACGGAGAGGGCGCGCCACGGTCGGCGCTGGAGCGCTGCGTCGGTGGGGGCGGCGTTGCGGTGTTCCCGGCCGACGGGCTCTACGGCCTTGCCTGTGATCCGCTGAATGCCGACGCCGTGGAGCGCATTCAGGCGCTCAAGGGTCGCGACGAGCGAAAGCCCTCGGCGGTGATGTACTTCTCGCCGCTGGCGATCCGGGAGCTGGTCGAGGACCTCGGGCCGCGAAGCCGCGATGCCGTCGCTGCGCTGCTCCCGGGCCCGGTGACCCTCGTCGTGGCCAACCCTGCGCGCCGCTATCCGCTCGCCTGCCGTGAGGACCCGGAGCGGCTCGGAGTTCGACTCATCGAGGGCCCGCTCGCCGGCGCGATGACCCCGGTGTTACAAACCAGCGCCAACCGCAGCGGAGAGGGGCCCCCGCACCGCTTCGCCGACCTCGCCGAGGAGATCCTCGCCGGCGCCGACCTGGCGATCGACGGCGGCGAGCTGACCGGGGCGCCGTCGACGGTCGTCGACATAAGCCGCCTCGACGAGGACGGAGGCTGGCAGGTGCTTCGCGATGGCGGCCTGCCTCGCGAGGCCCTCGAGGCGGCGCTCGGAAGCCGCGGCTAGCCCGCGGGCTCCTCGACCGTCGCCAGTGCCTCCTCGAGCTCCGCGAACACCTCCAGGCGCACGGCCTTCTCGTCGCGCAGCTGCCAAGCCATGACCGCGTATTGCTCGGCCTCCAACCCGGTCGAGCGCCCGCGGGCGGTCAAGGTAAACGGCACCACAACCCAATCACCGATCTCGCGGAATTCGTGCGGCTCGAAGTGAAGCTCGTCCATCGCTTCATAGCCCCTGGCCGCCAGGTCCTCGAACCCCTGTCTGATCAACTCGACGTTCGACTCTGCCACAGCCGAAGCGTATTCCGCCGCTGCTATGGTCGCCGCCGTGGCTGAAGAGTCCTCCGACAGCCTCCAGACCGCCCCGCTCGCCGAGGTCGACCCGGAGATCGCAGAGGTCCTGCGACGCGAGCTGGAGCGCCAGCAGAACACGCTGGAGATGATCGCCTCGGAGAACTTCGTCCCGCAGGCGGTGCTCGACGCGGTCGGCTCGGTGCTGACCAACAAGTACGCCGAGGGCTACCCGGGCAAGCGCTACTACGGCGGCTGTGAGGAGGTCGACGTCGCCGAGCAATTGGCGATCGATCGCGCCAAGGTGCTGTTCGGCGCCGAGCACGCAAACGTCCAGCCGCACGCGGGCGCCCAGGCCAACAACGCCGCCTACATGGCGCTGATCGAGCCCGGCGACACGATCATGGGCATGGCGCTCGACCACGGCGGCCATCTCACCCACGGGATGAAGCTCAACGTGTCGGGAAAGCTCTACAACGTCGTCGCCTACCACGTGCGACGCGAGGATCTGCGCGTCGACATGGAGGAGGTCGAGAGGCTGGCGCAGGAGCACAAGCCGAAGCTGATCGTCGCCGGCTGGTCCGCCTATCCCCGCCAACTCGACTTCGCCGCCTTCCGGGAGATCGCCGACTCGGTCGACGCGAAGCTGATGGTCGACATGGCCCATTTCGCCGGTCTGGTCGCGGCTGACGAGCATCCCAACCCGGTGCCGCACGCCCATGTCGTCACGACGACGATCCACAAGACCCTAGGGGGGCCGCGCAGCGGAATGATCCTCTGCGACGAGGAGCTCGCCGCCGACGTCAATCGCTCGGTCTTCCCAGGTCAACAGGGCGGGCCCCTGATGCACGTGATCGCCGCCAAGGCCGTGGCGCTCGGAATTGCCTCCACCGAGGCGTTCCGCGCCCGTCAGCGACAGACGATCGCCAACGCCCAGGCGTTCGCCGAGGGGCTTCAGGAGGGCGGGGTGGAGGTGCTGACCGGCGGCACCGACGTGCACCTGGTACTGGTCGACCTGACCCCGACCGGCCTCGACGGCAAGACCGCCGAGTCGAGGCTGGAGGAGGTCGGGATCACGGTGAACCGCAACGCGATCCCATTCGACGAGCGCCCGCCGATGAACCCGTCCGGGCTTCGCATCGGGACCCCGGCGCTGACGACACGGGGGTTGGTCGAGGAGGACATGCGCGAGATCGCCGAGGTGATCTCGGTCGCCCTCTCCGACCGCTTCGATTCCGAGCGCGACTCGCTCGCAGAGCGCACCAAGGCTCTGATGGACCGCTACCCCCTCTACCCGCAGCTCTCGGCAGTTACAGCTGCCTAGGTCAAGGGCCGTGGCGCTCTGGAAGTCGCTTCCGGCGCCGCACAGGCGCTGGATCGTTCTCAACGCGCTGCTTGGCACGGCGTTGGTCAACTTGATCGTCAACGCGGTGATCGCCTGGCTGTTCGTCCAGGGCCAGTCCGACGTGCCCCTATGGGCACGCCCCCTGTCGGAGACGAGCACGCTGGGGGACACGCTCGGCACGATCTTTCTGCTGCCGCTGATCACCTGCGTCCTCGCCACCACCGTGGTGAGGCGTGACCTGCGAAACGGGGCGCTGCCCCCGCTCAGCATCGAGCACCCCTACGGGCGCTGGCTGGCCGCACGGCCGGAGGGGCGATTTCGGCGCGGCCTCGGCTTCGGGGTGCTCGCCTTCGTCGCCCTGGCGCTGCCGGTCACCCTGGCGCTGGTCGCGCTCGACCTCGGCACTCTGACCAAGGGCGAGTTCGTCACCTTCAAGGTCGCCTTCGCGATCGCCCTCGGCGCTCTTGTGACCCCGGTGATCGCGCTCTGCGCGATGACAGATCGGCCATCGCCATGAAGGTCTGGGTCGACTGCACGGCGGCTGCGCACCCGCTGGTCCTGCGGCCGATCATCGAGCGCCTGCAGGCCCTCGGCCACAGCGTCGACGTGACCGCGCGCGAGTATGGGCAAACGCTGGGCATCCTCGATCGGCTCGCCATCCCATACACGCGGGTCGGGTCGCACGGCGGCGCGTCGTCCTTCGGCAAGGCCCGGGCCCTTGCCGGGCGCTCGACCAGCCTTGCGCGCCGCGCCTGGGGCCAGCGCTACGACCTCGGGCTGGCCCACGGCTCCGTCGACCTGGCGGTGGTCTGCGGGACATTGCGGATCGCCTCAGTCCAGATGCAGGACTACGAGTTTGCCGGCCGCCAGCGACAGATCAGCTTCCGGGTCGCCCGGCGCGTGTTGGCGCCCGACGCGATCCCGGTCGAGCGGCTGGCCGCCATCGGCGCCCCGGAGCGCAAGTTGATTCGCTACCCGGGCCTGAAGGAGGATTACTATCTGGCCGGCTTCGAGCCCGACCCCGCGGTGCTGGACGAGCTGGACCTCGATCGCAACTCCGTGATTGTGGTGCTGCGCCCGCCGCCGGAAACCTCCGAATACCACGAGCAAAACCCGCTGCACGAGCGCGTCCTCGACCGCCTGGCGGAAGAGCGGAATGTTCAAACGGTTGTCATCCCGCGGACCGAGCGTCAGGCGAGAACGCTCGAGGAACGAGGAACGAAGAACGAGGAACGAGGGCTGAGCAGGCCAATCGTCCCTAGCCGTGCTATCGACGCCCAAAGCCTGATCGCCTTCTCCGACGTCGTGGTCAGCGCCGGCGGAACGATGAACCGCGAGGCGGTCGCCCTCGGCACGCCCGTTTACACGACGTTCGCGGGTCGCATGGGCGGCGTCGACGAGAGGCTGATCTCCGAGGGGCGCCTGCGGGTGCTGGGCGATCCAGGCGAGATCGAGCTGCGCAAACGCGACTCGCCGCCAGGTGTGCGCCACCCACGCGACCCGGCGCTGCTGGTCGACGGAGTCCTCGGGGCCGTCGAGTAGTCTCGACCCGTCCCGCGTACCCAGCGCGCCGGTCCGGCGGGGACCTGGGGCCCTCGAAATGGCTGAGACATCCGACGCCGTTTTCGCCTTCCTCGTGGCCGCGGCCATCGCCTGGTTGCTGGTCCCGCTCACCGAGCGCCTCGCGGGGCGCATCGGCGCCATCGACTACCCGAACGAGCGCTCCCTGCACGACCAACCGACGCCGAAGCTCTCCGGCGCGGCAATCCTGATCGGAGTGCTGGTCTCGGGAGCCCTGTTCCTGCCCGGCGACGGGGAGAGCCGGGCGATCCTCGGCGGCGCCGCGGTGATCGCGCTGGTCGGCGTGGTCGACGACGTGTTCGACCTCTCGGCGCCGGTGAAGCTGATCGGGCAGATCGGGGCGGTGATGATCCCGGTCCTGGGCGGCGTCCGGGTCGATGCGGTCACGCTTCCCTTCATCGGTGGATTCGATCTTGACTGGGTTGCCTACCCGGCGACGGTGATCGGAATCGTCGCGGTGGTCAACGTGATCAATTTCACCGATGGCGTCGACGGGCTGGCGGCCGGCGTCTGCGCGATCTCGGCCGCGGCGCTGGCGATCATCGCCCTGTCGCTGGACCGCAACGCCGCCGGCGTGCTGGCCGCGTTGACCGCCGGGGGCGCGCTCGGCTTCCTGCGCCACGGCTTCCCGCCCGCCTCCAGCTTCATGGGCGACACGGGGTCGAACCTGCTCGGGTACCTGCTCGCGATAGCGGCTGTGCAGGGGGCGCTGAAGACCAACGCGGTGGTCGCGCTCGCCTTCCCGCTCGTTGTGCTCGCGGTGCCGATCCTCGACGGCGGTTTTGTGATCGCAAAGCGGATCAAGTACCGCCAGCCGATCTACCAGGCCGATCGCTCGCACTTCCATCACCGTATGGCCGCCCTCGGCTTCTCCCAGCGGCGCACGCTCGCCTACATGTACGGCTGGACCCTGATCCTGGCCGCCCTTGCGCTCGCCCTGCGTTTTGTCCCCTACAGCGACAACCACGGGCACTTCAACGCCGGATGGACCGCGGTGATCCTCGTCTGTGGGTTGGCTGCACTGGCCGCCAGCATCTACCTGGTGGTGGTGCTGGAGATCCTCAAGCTGCGCCGCGAGCGCCTACGCCAGGTGTTCGGCTTGCGCGAGGAGGCGGGCAGGCCCGCCCCCTCACCCGAGGAGGTCGATCGCGCCGTGGCCGAGGAGCTGGAGACCGGGAGCTTCCCCGCGATCGATCCGGAGACGGGGGAGTTCGAGGCCGTGCGCGAGCCCTAGCGCTTCGGATATAGTCGCCCGGCCGCCCGAGCGCCGGGAGATTGCCCGAGCGACGGCGGCTCTTCGTCCCTTTTCGTGCTCGAAACGACCGCAATTGCCAGGCCGTCCCCGTCGACATCCCGATGAATGCGCGTCCCCCGACAGGGGCCGACGCGGCAACAGCGGGCTGGCTTCTGATCGCCGCGATGCTCGTCTGTGCAGCGGTCGGGTTCGGGCTCGGATCGCTTTTCGGCCTCGCCGTCCCGCTCGGTCTCGCGGGGCTCTTCGTTGGGCTGGTCGTGGGGTTCTTCCTTGTCCACGCTCGCTATAGACGGATCTGACCGGCTCGGGCCGAGCCGGCTCTCCGGGGCGCTTCGATTCGCGGACCTGGGCCTCCTCGTCGTCGCACTCGTCGTCTTCCTTGTGGCCGGGTTCCCGATTCTCGGCTACGCGGTCGCGGCGGTTGCCTGGCTGGTGGCGCGCGGCATCCAGTTCGCCGCGGAGCGCCATGCCCGCAGCGCGCTGCGCCGCGGGAATCGCCGCTCGGCACTCGGGGCAGTGGCCCTCGCGAGGTTAGGACGCGTCTGGTTGGTGGCGCTGGCGGTCCTGCTGGTGGGGGTGGCCGAGCGTGAGGCGGGGCTCGCCGCCGCGGTGCTTTCCGTCGCGTTGTTCACCGTGTACCTCGCCGGTCAGGGCATCGCACACGTGCTCTCCCCCGAGGGGGATCGGCAATGAAAACCCGAACCAAGGTCTTGATCGGGCTCGGTGTGTACTTCGCCTTGATCATCCTGCTGCTGCTCGCCTTCGGCAGCGCCGGCAAGAACGATGCGTTCAAGCCCCAAGACGAGTTCAAGCTCGAGCCCTGGATTCCGATCAAGATCGGCGGCATCGACCTCAGCATCAACCGCTTCGTCTTCTACGTGCTCCTGGCCAGCGCGCTGACGATCTGGGTGATGGTGTGGATCTCGCGCCGCATGCAGCAGAAGCCGAACCGGGTGCAGACGGCGGTCGAGGTCGCCTACGACCTGACCCGCAACAACATCGTCGGCACCAGCCTTGAGGGACAGTTGGCGGTCAAGTGGTTTCCGTTCGTCGCCACCCTGTTCTTCTTCATCTGGTTCTCGAACATCATCGGCTACCTGCCGCTGCCGACCCAAACGCAGGAGACGATCGACATCTTCGGGGTTGGGGTCCCCGCCTTCGCGATCTACGCCGCGACCGCCAACATCTCGATGCCCCTGGCGCTGACTCTGGTGGTCTGGATTGCCTACAACGTGGAGGGGATCCGAGCCAAGGGGTTCATCGGGTATTTCAGGACCTGGCTGCCGGCCGGCCTGGAGGACATGAACCCGGTCGGCAAGGCGGCGATCTTCATGATCGAGGTGGTCTCGCACTTCGTGCGCTTGATCTCGCTCTCGGTGCGACTGTTCGCCAACGTCCTGGCCGGGCACCTGCTGCTGCTCTTCATGGGTGGTGGGCTTGCGGTCCTGCTCGGCCTCGCGGCCCTCGGCGCTCTCACCTTCCCGATGGCCTTCGCCTTCTTCATCTTCGAGCTGGGGCTTATCGCCACGCTTCAGGCGTTTATCTTCTCGATCCTCACCGCGATCTACATCGGCGGCGCGACCGCCGAAACTCATTAGAAAAGGAGCTGCAATGACCGATCTGATGCTTCCGCTTGCCCAGGCCGCCGACACCACCATCGCCGCCGGCATCACCAACGCCGGCAAGGCGATCGCGCTCGGTGTCGGCGCCGGCCTCGGCTCGATCGGCGCCGGGATAGGCATCGGCATCATCTTCGGCAAGGAGATCGAGTCGGTCGCCCGCCAGCCGGAGATGAAGGACGAGCTGCAGCAGATTCGCTGGCTGGGCTTCGCCCTCACCGAGGCCGTGGCCTTCTACACGTTCATCTTCGGACTCATCGCCTTCTTCCTGACGTCCACCCCGAAGTGATCGGATCTGCGCTCTAGCCGTGATGCAGGTCGCTGACATAGGCGCATCGCTGGTGGTCGCCGCGAAGGACAGCGGGGGAAGCTTCTTGGTCTCTCCCGGCCTGGGGCTGATGATCTGGACCCTGCTGCTGTTCGGGATCACGATGTTGGTGCTGAGCAAGGTCGCCTTCCCGCGCATCCAGGAGGCGCTCGACAAGCGGGCGAACGCGATCCGCGAGAACATCGAGGCCTCCGAACGCCAGCGCCAGGAGGCCGGGAAGCTGCTCGAGGAGTACCGCGAGCGCCTCACCGAGGCGCGCGAGCAGGCGGAGGACATCGTCGTGCGGGCCCGCAAGGCGGCTGACGTGGCGAAGGCGGAGGCGGCTGAGGAGGGCAAGCAGCGCCGCGAGGAGCTGGTCGCGGCGGCGCGCCGCGACATCGAGGCCGAGACGCGCCGCTCCCTGGAGCGGATCCGCCAGGAGGTAGCCGACTTGACCGTGGTCGCGACCGAGAAGCTGACCCGCAAGACGCTCACCGGCGAGGACCACAAGCGACTTGTCGAGGAGGCGCTGTCCGAGGTCGATTTCTCGGCCCTGAGCGCCGATCGGAACGGAGGTGGCAGCTAGTGGAGGAGATCGCACGCGTCTACGCCGAGGCGCTGTTCGAGGTGGCCAAGGAGAAGGACAAGCTGGACCGCATCCACGACGAGCTGAACCAGTTTGCCGAGGCGGTGCAGGGAGACCGCGATCTTCAAGTCTTCCTCTTCAGCCCCTACTTCTCCTCGGCCGAGAAGCGCGATGGAATCGAGCGCGCGGTGAGCGGCGCCGACCCCGAGTTCCTGAACTTCCTCGAGTTGTTGATCGAGAAGCACCGCATGCCGGTGATCTTCCGCATCCAGCGCCAGTTCGAAGCCGCCTGGAAGGAGGAGAACAAAAAGCTCGACGTGACCGTGACCAGCGCCGTCGAGCTCGATCCCGAGGTGGTCAAGCGGGTGGGCTCGGAGATCGAGAAGCAGACCGGCCGCGACGTCGCGCTGTCAAGCGACGTCAACGAGAAGATCTTGGGCGGCATCGTGCTGCAGGTCGGCAACATGGTCCTGGACGCCAGCATCCGCAATCGCTTGGAGAAGCTTCGCAAGGCCGTCGCCAGCGCGGCGTAAGGAGGATTAGCCACACCGATGGAAATCAAGCCAGACGAGATAGCCAGCATCTTGCGCCAGCGCATCGAGGGTTTGGATGCGGGCAGCGCCGACCTCTCGGAGGTCGGCACGGTGCTCTCGATCGGAGATGGAATTGCCCGCGTCCACGGACTCGACAACTGCATGGCGCTCGAGATGCTCGAGCTGCCCCACGACGTGACCGGGTTGGCGCTCAACCTCGAGCAGGACAACGTCGGGGTCGTGCTGTTCGGCGAGTGGGAGAAGATCGTCGAGGGCGACACCATCAAGCGCACTGGGCGGCTACTCGAGATCCCGGTCGGCGAGGAGCTGCTCGGCCGCATGGTCGATCCGCTTGGCCGTCCGCTCGACGACAAGGGCCAGATCAATACCTCCGAGACGCGCCCGGCCGAGTTCAAGGCGCCCGGCGTCGTGCAGCGCCAGCCGGTCGTCGAGCCCGTGCAGACCGGGCTGAAGGCGATCGACGGGATGATCCCGATCGGCCGCGGTCAGCGCGAGCTGATCATCGGGGACCGCCAGACGGGCAAGACCGCGATCACCCTCGACACGATCATCAACAACAAGGACAAGGACCTGGTTTGCATCTACGTGGCGATCGGGCAGCGAATGTCGACGGTGGTCCAGGTGATGGATGTCCTGGAGGAGAACGGGGCGATGGAGAACACGATCATCGTCGCCGCGCCCGCCGACGAGGCGGCGCCGATCAAGTACATCGCCCCCTACGCAGGCTGCGCAATGGGGGAGCACTTCCTCTACAACGGCAAGGCGGCGTTGTGCGTGTATGACGACCTCACCAAGCACGCCTCTGCGTATCGCCAGATGTCGCTCTTGCTTCGGCGCCCGCCGGGCCGCGAGGCATATCCCGGCGACGTCTTCTACCTGCACTCACGGCTTCTGGAACGGGCGGTGAAGCTCAACGACGAGCTCGGCGGCGGCTCGCTCACCGCGCTGCCGATCATCGAGACGCAGGCAAACGACGTCTCCGCCTACATCCCGACCAACGTGATCTCGATCACCGACGGACAGATCTTCCTCGAGTCGGACCTCTTCTACTCCGGCGTGCGGCCGGCGATCAACGTTGGCATCTCGGTCTCGCGGGTGGGCGGCAACGCGCAGACCAAGGCGATGAAGAAGGTGGCGGGCAAGCTGCGCCTCGACCTTTCCCAGTACCGCGACCTGGAGGCGTTCGCGCAGTTCGGGTCCGAGCTAGACCCCGAGACCCAGAAGTCGCTGGCCCGCGGGGAGCGGCTTGTCGAGATGCTGAACCAGAAGGAGCGCCAGCCGCTCTCGGTCTCCCAGCAGGTGGCGTCGATCTACGCCGGCACCGGCGGCTATCTGGATCGGATCAAGACCGAGCGGGTGCACGACTTCCTCGAGCGGATGCTGGACCTGCTGAGCTCCGAGCAGGGTGACCTGATGAAGGGAATCGAGGAGTCGGGCGAGCTCTCCGACGAGGACGAGAAGGCACTCGGAGAGGCAATCGCGGACTTCGTCGACGACTTCGGTCCCGATTTCGACGAGGAGGGCAAGCCCCTTGAGGAGGGCGAATCGGACCGGATCAAGTCCGAGGAGGAGCGTGCAAAGCCGGGTCGCACGGGGGAAGAAGTGAGCGCCGAGGAAGAGCCGACCGAGGCTGAGGAACCGGAGAAGGAGGCGACGCCGGCGTGACTTGTTCCTAGTTCCTTGTTCCTAGGAACGAGTAACGAGGAACAAGGAACGAACCGCTTGAGCAACACCAACTATGGCTACTCGAAAGGAAGTCAAGAACCGCATCGCCTCGGTGCGCAACATCCACAAGATCACCCGAGCGATGGAGATGGTGGCGGCTGCCCGACTGCGCCGCGCCGAGCAGCGCATCGAGCAGCTGCGGCCATACGCGAGGGGGATCCGGCAGCTGACCCGGCGGGCCGCCGAGGAAATCGGCGACATCCCCCAGGTCCCAGCGCTGGAGGAGCGCGAGAACGTCCAGCGCGCAGGCATCCTGCTCGTCACAGGTGACCGTGGCCTGGCCGGCGCCTTCAACACCAACATCATCCGCGAGGGACTCCGCCACAAAAGGGATTTCGAGTCACAGGGCACTTCGGTCGTCTTCTCGGTCGTAGGCCGGCGCGGCGACTCGGCGCTCACCTTCCGCCAGGAGGAGGTCGCCCACTCCTACACCGGCTTCACCGACCGGCCCGGATTCGCGAACGCGCGCGAGATCGGCGAACAGCTCACCTCCGCCTACGTGGACAAGGAGCTGGACCACGTCGAGCTGATCTTCAACCGCTACATTTCGCCGCTCACCCAGTACGTCTGGCGCCAGACCCTGCTGCCGCTCCAGCACGCTGAGGTCTTCGGCACCGGGACCGAGGACGAGGAGCCCAGCGAGGAGGAGACCGAGCTGGAGAAGGCGCACAAGCGCGCCCTGTGGATCTACGAGCCTGAGCCCGAGGAGTTGCTCAATCGCCTGGTGCCCGACTACATCAACCTTTCCGTCTACAGGGCGCTGCTCGAGTCGGCGGCCTCCGAGCACGGAGCGCGGATGACGGCGATGCGCAACGCGGCTGAGAACGCGACCTCGATGATCGACGACCTCACCCTGGAGATGAACCGCGTCCGGCAGGCCGAGATCACGCAGGAGATACTGGAAGTCGTCGCGGGCGCCGAGGCGCTCGGATAGGGAAAGGATTGGATGGCTGAGCAGAAGGGAAACGTTGGACGGGTGGAGCAGATCACCGGTGTTGTCGTCGACGCCGTATTTCCCGACGAGCTGCCGGGGATCTACTCGGCGGTCAAGATCGGGGTGCCGGAGGGTGACGGTCGCCGCGCGATAGACCTCGTCTGCGAGGTCCAGCAGCACCTCGGCGATGAGCGGGTGCGGACCGTGGCGATGGACGCCACCGACGGCCTCGAGCGAGGCGACGAGGTGATCGACACCGGCGGGCCGATCACGGTCCCGGTCGGTGACGCGACCCTGGGGCGGATCTTCAATCTGCTCGGCGAGCCGATCGATGGGAAGAACGAGTCAGTCGAGGGCGAAGAGCGCTGGCCAATCCATCGCCCTGCGCCCGACGTCGAGGACTTGACGCCGACGCAGGAGATCCTCGCCACCGGCATCAAGGTGGTCGATTTGCTGGCGCCATATCCAAAGGGTGGCAAGGTCGGCCTCTTCGGCGGCGCCGGGGTCGGCAAGACGGTGCTGATCCAGGAGCTGATCCGGACCATCGCGGCCGAGCACGAGGGCCTCTCGGCCTTCTGCGGCGTTGGTGAGCGCTCGCGCGAGGGCAACGACCTCTGGCTGGAGATGAAGGAGTCCGGAGTGCTCGAGAAGACGATGCTTGTCTTCGGGCAGATGAACGAGCCACCGGGGGCCCGCCTGCGGGTGGCGCTCTCCGGGCTGACGATGGCCGAGTACTTCCGCGAGTCCGGCGGCCAGGACGTTCTGCTGTTCATCGACAACATCTTCCGCTTCGTCCAGGCCGGCTCCGAGGTCTCAGCGCTGCTTGGCCGCATGCCCTCCGCAGTCGGCTATCAGCCGACGCTGGAGACCGAGATGGGCGGGCTTCAGGAGCGGATCACCTCCACACAGCGCGGCTCGGTCACCTCGGTGCAGGCGATCTACGTACCCGCCGACGATCTCACCGACCCGGCGCCGGCATCGGTGTTCGCGCACCTCAATGCGACCACGACGCTGTCGCGGGCGATTTCCGAGAAGGGGATCTACCCGGCGGTCGACCCACTCGACTCCACTTCGACGATCCTCAAGCCCGAGATCCTCGGCGAGGAGCACTACAACACCGCGACCGAGGTCCAGGAGGTCCTGCAGCGCTACAAGGAGCTGCAGGACATCATCGCGATCCTGGGAATCGACGAGCTCTCCGACGAGGACAAGCAAACCGTTTCGCGGGCCCGCAAGATCGAACGGTTCCTCTCCCAGCCGTTCTTCGTCGCCGAGGCGTTCACCGGCCGTTCGGGCGAGTTCGTGCCGGTCGAGGAGACCGTGCGCGGCTTCCGCGAGATCCTCGACGGCCAGCACGACGACGTGCCGGAGGGCGCCTTCTACATGAAGGGCTCGATCGACCAGGTGATCGAAGACCTGCGTGGCGGAAAGCGTGCCGACGGCGGCGCCAAGTCCGAGGAGGAATCGGGCGACGAGGGCGCCGGGGACGACGAGAGCTCCAATGACGACGAGGGCGAATCCGGCACCGAGACGGAATCCAGCGACGAGACCGAAGCCGGCGACGGCGAGTAGCCCTTGGCCGGCGAGGAGCACAAGCTCTCGGTCGAGGTCCTCACTCCGGAGGGGGAGGTCTTCGGGGGCGACGTAGTTCAGGTGTCGACGCGCACCGCGGTCGGCGAGATCGGAATCCTCGCCAACCACGTCCCGATCCTGGCGGCGCTGGAGCCGACGGAGCTGCGGCTGCACCTCTCCGACTCCGAAATCGAGCGTTATGCGCAGGCCCACGGCTGGCTACAGGTCTTCGCCAACCACGCCCTGCTGCTGGTCGAGGAGGCGATTCCGCCCGACCAACTGGACCCCGGGCGGCTGCGCGAGCAGATCGAGGACGCAGAGCAGCGCCTCTCCGAGGCAGAGGAGGGCTCCGCCGCCCACCAACGCGCCGAGAAGGACCGCAAGCGCGCCGAAACCTTTCTGGCGGTGGCCGAAGGCAGCAGCTAGCCCATGTTCCTCGTTCCTCGTTCCTTGTTGCTAGGAACCAGGAACAAGTAACAAGGAACAAGTCCTTGAACGAACTTGTCGCATTAGCTGAGCGCCTCATTTCCTACGACACCTCGAAGCCGGACCCGATCCACGAGGCCGCCGGGTTCATCAAGGGGTGGATGGAGGCACGCGGGATCGAGGCGCGGCAGGACTGGGTGAAGGAGCTGCCGGTTACCTTCGCCGAGGTCGGCTCCGGCGAGACCTGCATCGTGCTGCACGGCCACATCGACGTGGTCCCCGGTCACCTGGAGCAATTCGAGGCGCGGGTTGAGGGCGACCGCCTGATCGGCCGCGGGGCCTATGACATGAAGGGCGCCCTGGCGACGATGCTCGTCGTTTTCGCCGGAATGCGCGACCAGGACGGGGTGCGGGTGCGGCTAGGCGTCGTCGCCGACGAGGAGTCCGAAGAGGACAAGGACCGCGGCAGCGACCACCTCGTCGACTCGGGTTTTATCGGCGACTTCGCTGTGACCGGTGAGCCCACAAACCTGCACATCGGGGTCGAGGCGAAGGGCGTGCTGGCGGTCAGGCTTCAGGTCAGCGGGCGCGCCGCACACGGCGCAACGCCCTGGGAGGGCGACAACGCGGTGCTGAAGGCACTCGACGTATTCCGCAGCATCGAGTCGCTACCGTTTGCCAGGCAGAGTTCGGAGCTCTTCGACCGGCCATCAATCAACCTCGGCCGGATCTGGGGCGGCGACGCGCTCAACATGGTGCCCGACAGATGCGTCATCGACGTCGACATCCGCTACCTGCCTGGGCAGGACCCTGCCACGATCATGGCCCAGATCGGCGAGCTACCGGATGCCGAGATCCTTACCAATTTCATTCGCCCGCCGGCGATTGTCGATCGCGACTCGCCCTATGTCGCGGCTCTGCACGAGGCGGCGGCGCCCCACCACATCGAAGCGCCGATGAGCGTCGGGCGCGACGGCGCCTCGGACGCGGTCTCATTCCTGCGCGTCGGGGTGCCGGCTGTGGAGTTCGGGCCGGTCGGCAGCGGCCATCACGGGCCCGAAGAGTGGGTCTCGCTCTCCTCGCTCGACAGCTACCGCCAGACGCTGGACACGTTCCTGCGCGCGATGGGCAACCCGGAGGGCTGATCCCTTGAGCCTTCCGCCCGAGGGCGACAGGCCGGGCGGCGAGGAGCCCTTCGAAGGGGTTCCGCCGGAGGACCTGGAGACGCCGGGGGACGTCCATGGTGATCTGCCCGACCTCGAGCCCGAGTTCGTCGATGCCCTGCGAGAGGCAGCCGGAGACGGTTCCGGGGAAGCCGTAGAGCCATCCGAGCAAACGCCAGAGGAACCGCTGGAGAGCGAGAGCGAGCAGCCGACCGCGGAGCGACCGCTGCCGGAGCAACCCGCCGAAGCCGACGCGTCGCCCGCGGACGCTGGCTCGCCGTCCGTGCCCGGCGACTCGCCACCCGCCGATGGAGACGCCGCGCCCGACCAGACGGTCGAGTTCACCCCCCAGGAAGCGGCCGAGGCGCAGCAGGCGGCCAAGGAGGGGGTGAGCGAGAAGGAGGGGGAGAGCGACAAGGACGAGGACGGGGAGAGCGACAAGGACGATGAGGAGCAAAAGGACGCCGAGGGCGAGGACAAGCCGCGAGGCACGGTGGTGATCGGGGCCGGCTCCGACGCGCAGCCGAGCGAGGCCACACCCGCGCGGGGGGCGAGCGTGCCGGCGCCGACCCCGACCGCCGCAGGAACGCCGACCGCGCCCGCCCAACCGGCACCGCCGGCTCAACCCGCGGCGGCCGCAGCAACCGCGGCGACAGCGGGAATTCCCCAGAAGCCGCCGCCGGAGGGCGACTACGAGCCGGCGCCGAAGCGCAAGCGGCTGTGGCTGCGGTTCTTGATCGCGTCGTTGTTGATCGTTGCCTCGATGGGGGCCGCCACGGCGGCGAGCGCGCTGATCTTCCTCAACGACATCGCCGGCAAGCTCGGCGACCTGCGCGGGTTGAAGCAGCAATTGCTGCCGCCGGAAACGGGCCAGCCGGAGAACATCCTCATTGTCGGCTCCGACAAGCGCGCGAGCCTGAAGGGGACCAAGGGTCTCTCGGACACGACGATCCTGCTGCGGCTGGACCCCAACAACCACGCGATCGCCCTGATGTCGATCCCCCGCGACCTGAAGACCTACATCCCAGGAGTGGGGACGACGAAGTTCAACGCCGCCTACGCCTATGGCGGGCCGAAGCTCACGCTGCGAGTCGTGAAGCGGATCACCGGCCTTCCGATCAATCACGTCGTCAACGTCGACTTCCTTGGCTTCGTTCGCGCGGTCAACGCGATCGGCTGCGTCTACGTCGACGTCGACCGCCGCTACTACCACTCGAACGTCGGGGTGCCGCCCTCGTTGCAGTACGCGGAGATCAACATCCAGCCCGGCTACCACAAGCTGTGCGGCACGGACGCGCTGGAGTACGTCCGCTATCGCCATACGGACACCGACCTGGTGCGGGCGGCTCGTCAGCAGGACTTCCTGCGCGAGGCGCGCCAGCAGGTGCCGGCCTCGGACCTTTTCATCAACAAGCGCAAGCAGCTGCTCGACATCTTCACCACCTATACAACCTCGGACATCAGCAACGGTGAGACGCTGCTCCAGGTGTTGAAGCTGTTCGTCGCCTCACGCAACGCCCCGATCAAGGAGGTCCACTTCCCAGCCCTGCTGCACCCGAGCTACATCACGGCCTCGAAGCCGGCGATCCAGCAGGCAGTCGACCAGTTCCGTGGGATCCAGGCGACCGGTGGGCCGCGTGGCTCGCTCGATCTGCCCCGCAGCTCGGGCCAGACCGGGATCGTCCCCGAAGAGCGCAAGCGGGCGAAGGCGGCGAAGAAGGCGCAGCAGGGGCCGAAGGCGCCGCCGACGCCGTCCCCGGCCAACGATGGCCTCGTCGACGCTTCCCAGTTCAGCCATGACCTTGCCGCCAAGGTGGCGGCCAAGACGTTGCGGTCGTTCCCTGTCTTTTACCCACGACGCCTGCCCGCCGGCTCGATCTACGTGCAAGTGCCGCGCGTCTACCACCTCCGCGACCAGGACAAGAACAAGCACGGCGCCTACGCGGAGGTCATGCAACTCCCGCAGGGCGACTATTTCGACGTCCAGGGCGTCCACGGCTGGTCCGACCCGCCGATCCTCAGCAACCCCAGCGAGTCGCGAACCATGAACGGCCGCGACTACGACATCTTCCTTGACGGAGACCGCATCCGCCTGATCTCCTGGCACCAGGGAGACAATTCCTACTGGGTCGCCAACAGCCTCTTACAGACGCTCAGCAACGACCAGATGCTCGGAATCGCCCGCTCGATCAGCAAGCTGCCAGGGCAGCGGCACCTACAACACGGCAAGAAGAAACGATGAACGACAGACAGCCAATCGGAGTTCTCGGCGTCGGCTGGGTGGGCCTGGTCACAGCCGCCTGCTTCGCCGAGCTCGGCCACCGGGTCGTGGCGCGTGACGTGATCGCCGAGAAGGTCAAAGCACTTCAAAGGGGCGAGCTGACGATCCACGAGCCCGGATTGCCGGAGCTGGTGCAACGAAATAGCGAGCGGCTTGTCTTCACCACCGAGATCGGCGACGTGCTCGAGGCCGCACAGCTTCTGTTGGTGTGCGTCGACACGCCGCCCACCGAGTCCGGCGACGCCGACCTGACCAGCGTGCGCAGTGTTGTAGAAGAGCTTCGCGGCGACGGCTCGCGCGTGCTGGTGATGAAGAGCACCGTGCCTGCCGGAACCGGGACGACGATCCGCCGCGAGCTCCCGGGCGTGCCATACGTGTCCTGTCCCGAGTTCCTCAAGGAGGGCACCGCGGTCGAGGATTTCCTGCACCCCGACCGGGTGGTGATCGGGGCGGAGCTCGGCGATGAGGCGGCGGCCGACGCGGTAGAGGCGCTCTACGCACCGCTTGGCGGCCACGTCGTGCGGACCAACGTGACCAGCTCGGAGATGATCAAGCTGGCCTCGAACGCCTTCCTGGCGGCGAAGATCTCGTTCATCAACGAGATCGCCAACGTGTGCGAGGAAGTCGGCGCCGACGTCAACGCGGTGGCGGAGGGAATGGGGCTCGACGATCGGATCGGCCCCAAGTTCCTGCGCGCCGGCATCGGCTGGGGAGGCTCGTGCTTCAGCAAGGACGTCTCGGCACTAAAGCAGTTGGCTGCCAACACGGGCTACCACTTCCAGCTGCTGAACGCGGTGATCGAGGTCAACGAGCTGCAGAAGCGCAGGGTGATCAACAAGCTCTCCGAGCAGCTCGGCTCCTTGGCCGGCAAGCGCATCGCTTTGCTCGGCCTCGCCTTCAAGCCGGACACCGACGACATGCGCGGTGCCTCGAGCCTGATATTGGCGGGTCGGCTGAAGGGCGAGGGCGCGACCGTGGTCGGCTACGACCCTGTGGCCAACGAGCGGGCGCGCGAGGTGCTTCCCGAGATCGAGACGACGACCTCGGCGATCGAGGCACTCGACGGCGCCGACGCCGCGATCCTGGTCACCGAGTGGCCCGAGTTCGCGGAGCTTGACTGGTCGGACGCCGCGAAACGGATGGCGAACCCGCTGCTGATCGACGGCCGTAACTTCCTCGACCCGGAGCGGTTGCGCGCCGCCGGCTTTACCTATGAGGGCATCGGTCGAGGGGGCGCGGCCGAGACCGCCGAGGCGGTCAGCTAGCCCCGATGCAGGCGCTGATCCTGGTCGGTGGCGAGGGCACACGGCTGCGCCCCCTCACCGAGACCGTCCCCAAGTCGGTGATGCCGCTCGCCGGCCGCCCGTTTCTCTCCTACATGATCGACTGGCTTGGTCGCCATGGGGTGGACGAGGTGGTGCTGGCCTGCGGCTTCAAGGCGGACCAGGTGCGCGACGTGCTCGGTGAGGGCGGGACGCCCAGGCTCCGCTATGTCGAGGAGCCCGAGCCGCGCGGGACCGCGGGTGCGATCAAGTTCGCCGCCAAGCAGCTTTCGGGCCGCTTCCTGGCCCTCAATGGAGACGTCTTCACCGACCTCGATTTGACCGCGCTGATGAGCTTCCACGAGCGACGGGGATCGAGGGCCACCCTCGGCCTCTATCCGGTCCGGGACACGACCGGTTACGGGCTCGTACGCCGCGGCGACGACGGCGCCGTGCTGGAGTTTCTCGAGAAGCCCGATCGCGCCGGGCCGGGGGAGATCAACGCGGGAACGTACGTGCTGGAGCACGCGGTGCTCGATCTGATCCCCGACGGGGAGATGGTCTCGATCGAGCGCGACGTTTTCCCGCGCATGATCGCGGAGGGGCTGTACGCCATTCCTCTCGACGGTTACTGGATGGACATCGGGACCCCCGACCGCTACCTGCAGGCGACCTGGGACATCCTCGAGCGCCGCGTTCAGACGGCACTTTGCGACCGCCTCGACGCTGAAGGCCGCCTGGTCGCCGATGACGTCGATGTCGGGGCCGATGCCAGCGTCGAGGGCCCAGCGCTGGTCGAGGACGGTTCGCGGATCGGCAGCGGTGCGGTCGTCGGTCCCCGGGTGGCGATAGGGCCCGAATGCGAGATTGGGGCGGGAGCGACGGTGGAGTCCTCGGTGCTGCATGCGGGCTGCCGGGTCGGCGCGAAGGCCACCGTGCAGGGGGCGATCGTCGCCGCGGGCGTCGAGGTTGCCCCCGGCGCGGTGGTGGCCCCTGGCAGCGTGATCGGCGCGGGAGAGAAGGTGGCCGCATGAGTTCGCTGGAGAAGCTGCGCGGGCTCGACGCCCAGCATCAGCTCGAGGCCGTGCTGGCCCTTCCCGACCATCTGCGCGACGCGCTGTGGCGTATCGAGTCGGCGCGGCTGGAGCCCGGCGAGGCGGCCGGGGTGATGTGCTGTGGCATGGGGAGCTCGGCGATCGGCGGCGACCTGGCGGCAGCGGCGCTTGGCGATCGCCGCACTCTGCCGCTGCTGACGATCCGCGGCTACGAGCTTCCACCCTGGACCACGCCCGAGTGGACTGTCGTCTGCTCGAGTTTCTCTGGTAACACCGAGGAGACCCTGGCCTGTATGGACGCAGCCGGCGCGCTCGGCGCGCGACGCATCGTCGCCACGACCGGCGGCAGGCTGGCCGAGGTGGCGCGGAACGGCGGGGTCCCGGTGATCGGACTACCGGCCACTCTCCCCGCACCGCGGACCTCGGTTGGCTACATGTTCGCGGTCGCCGCCGAGGCCGCGGCGCTGGCGGGGGCGGGGGCGCCACGGATACACACGGAGATCGACGCTGCGGCGGCGCACCTCGAGAGTTCCCGCGAGGGGCTGCTCGAGCGAGCGCAGGAGATCGCCGCACGCCTCGATGGGACGGTTCCGGTCATCTATGGCGCCGATCTCACCGCGCCGGTGGCGCTGCGATGGAAGGCGGAGATCAACGAGAACGCGAAGGCGCCGGCCTTCTGGGCCGAGCTGCCGGAGGCCGACCACAACGAGCTCTGCGGATGGACCGAGGCCGAGGGCATCTTCAGCGCCGTCTTCCTGGAGGACTCCGATCAACACCCCCGCGAGCGGCGGCGGATCGAGCTGACCTCCGAGTCCGTCTCCTCGGCCGCCGCCGAAGTGGAGAGGGTCGCGGTCGAGGGCGATACCCGCACCGAGCGGCTGCTGAGCGCGGTCATGCTCGGTGATCTGGTGTCGCTGTTCCTGGCCGCCCACCGGAACCTCGATCCGACCCCGATCGACGTGATCGAGACCCTGAAGCAGAGGATGGGCCCCCCATAGGTTCAGTGCGGCGACGTTGCTGCGACCGGCTTCCCGCTTCGCTCTTTATCCTCCCGGCTCGAACTCACGAAAGGAATTCTTCTTGGCAACCGCAGCATCCAACTACGACATCGCCGATATCGCGCTCGCCGACGCGGGCCAGAAGCGCATCGAGTGGGCCGATCGGCAGATGCCGGTGCTGGCGCAGATTCGCGAGCGCTTCGAGTCAGAGAAGCCGCTCGAGGGGATCCGCATGGCCTGCTGCCTGCACGTGACCACCGAGACCGCGAACCTGGTCCGCACCCTGATGGCCGGCGGCGCCGACGTCGCGCTGTGCGCGTCGAATCCGCTCTCCACCCAGGACGAGACCGCTGCGGCGCTGGTCGATCGCTACGGGGCCGAGGTGCACGCGATCAACGGTGAGGACAACGACACCTACTACCGCCACATCAACGCGGCGGTCGACAAGCACCCTCAGATCACGATGGACGACGGCGCCGACGTGATCTCGGTGCTGCACGGCGAGCGACCCGAGCAGCTCTCCGAGGTCTACGGGGGAACCGAGGAGACGACGACTGGCGTCATCCGGCTGAAGGCACTGGAGGCCGAGGGCAAGCTCGGGTTCCCGATCATCGCGGTCAACGACGCCGACACCAAGCACTTCTTCGACAACCGCTACGGGACCGGACAGTCGACGCTCGACGGGGTTATCCGGGCGACCAACGTCCTGATCGCGGGCCTGAAGGTGGTCGTGATCGGCTACGGCTGGTGCGGCAAGGGCGTGGCGATGCGGGCGAAGGGCCACGGCGCCCACGTGATCGTTTGCGAGGTCGACCCGCTTCGGGCGCTGGAGGCGGCGATGGACGGCTTTGACGTCATGCCCGCGGTCGAGGCGGCGAAGGAGGGCGATCTCTTCATCTCGGTGACCGGCAACCGCGACGCGATCGCCGGCCACATGTTCGACGCGATGAAGAGCGGCGCGATCGTCTGCAACTCGGGCCACTTCGACGTCGAGATCAACAAGGGCGACCTCGACGCGCTCACCGAGTCCACCTACGAGGCGCGGCCGCTGGTCGAGGGACACCGCCTGCGCGACGGGCGCGAGATCTTCCTGCTCGCGGAGGGGCGCCTGGTCAACCTCGCATCGGCGGAGGGCCACCCGGCGGCGGTGATGGACATGAGCTTCGCCAACCAGGCGCTCGCGGCCGAGTACGTGGCCCAAAACCACGAGTCCCTGGAGACGAAGGTGCATCCAATGCCGCGCGAGATCGACCAGGAGATCGCCCGCCTGAAGCTCGCTTCGAAGGGGATCGAGATCGACCAGCTCACGGACGCGCAGTCGAAGTACCTGGCCTCCTGGGACCAGGGCACATAGTTCCTTGTTGCTTGTTCCTTGTGGCTAGGGCGCCTGCCGAGGAACGAGGAACGAGGAACGAGGTTCATGCGCGCGATGATCATGGCGGCGGGCCTCGGGACGAGGCTGCGGCCGATCACCTACGAGATGCCGAAGCCGATGGTGCCGGTGCTCAACCGACCGGTGATGGAGCACATCCTCGAGCTGCTGGCTCGGCACGGATTCACCGAGATAAACGCCAACCTGCACTGGTTCCCGGAGCTGATCCGCGATCGCTTCGGCGATGGCTCGCGGTTCGGGATCGAGCTGCGCTACAGCGAGGAGGAGGCCCTGCTGGGCACGGCGGGTGGCGTGCGCAAGGCGGCCGACTTCCTCGGCGAGGACTTCCTCGTCATCTCGGGCGACGCCCTTACCGACATCGACCTCGCGGCGATGCGCGAGTTTCATCGCTCGCACGGGGGGATCGCCACGCTGGCGACAAAGCGCGTCGCGGACACCAGCCAGTTCGGGGTCGTGATCACCGATACCGACGGTCGTGTGCAGGGCTTTCAGGAGAAGCCCGACCCCGCGGAGGCGCTCTCCGACCTCGCCAACTGCGGCGTCTACATGTTCCGGGCCGAGGTCTTCGAATTCTTTCCCGCCGAGGGTGAGCCCAGCAAGGCCGCCGGCCCCGACGATCCACCTGGCTTCGCCGATTGGGCGATGGACGTGCTGCCCGCCCTGCTCGACGGCGACGTCCCCTTCTACTCGCACGAGGTGCAGGCTTACTGGAACGACATCGGCAACCTCGAGGAGCTTTGGCGCAGCAACATGGACGCGGTCTCGGGCGAGGTCGCCATCGATCCCGGGGCCCCCGAGGTCGCCGAAGGCGTGCGGGCGGGAGAGGGGACAGATCTTGGGGGGACTGAGGTCGAGCCCCCGGCCCTGTTCGGCCCCAGGATCGAGTTCGGAGCCGACGTGCGCATCGACGGGCCGGCGGTGATCGGAGACGGCGCCCGTATCGGAGCCGGCTCGCGAATCAAGGAGTCCTTAATGTTGCCTGGGAGCGAGGTCGGCCCGGCGACCGTGCTGGCCGGCGCGGTCGTCGGCAAGAGCGCCGACTGAGCCGCCCGCACAGAACGCAGCGACGCTGTTGCGGAGCCGTTGGCGTGCGTTGCCACAGCCTTGTGAGTTGGCGCGCGACGCGCGCGCCACGGCGGCACAGGGTTGAGGGTGTGGACGCGCTGCGGCAGCTTCTCTCGCTGCTTGCACCTCCGCGCTGCGCAGCCTGCGGCGCGGGCTGCCCTGGGGCGGTCCTGCTCTGCCGCCGCTGCGAGCGCTCGCTGCAAGCGACCCTGCCACCGGTCGCGGCCGGTCCGCCCGGCCTCGACGCCGCCTGGGCCGCTGCGCCCCACGACGGTGTTGCCAGAGAGCTGGTGGTGGCGCTGAAGTTCCGCAGCCTGCTGCCGGTAGCGCGGCTGATGGCGCGGCGCATCGCCGAGGGAGCACCGGGCGGCGTGCTCGGCGGAACCGTCGTGCCGGTACCACCCGCGACCTCGCGGCTTCTACGGCGCGGCTTCGACCCCGCCGAGGAGATCGCTTCGCAGCTTGCGGCGCTGACGCGCCTGCCGCATGACCGTTGTCTGTCCAGGGCCGAAGGCCCGCGCCAGGTCGGTCGGACGCGCGCCGCACGCCTCGCTTCGCCGCCGCGGGTGCGGACAACTGGGCCGGCGCCCGCCGTCGCGCTGCTGGTCGACGACGTCCAGACCACCGGCGCGACCCTCTCCGCATGCGCTCGGGCGCTGCGTCGCGCGGGGGCGGAGCGGGTTTGCGCGGTGACCTTTGCCCGGACCCTCTAGGTCTGAGCCGATGTGGCGCCTAGAGCCCGTACTCCTCGAGCAGATTGAGCCACACTTCGCTGCGGCTGGGGAACGCGGGCACCGCGTGCCAGAGCTTGTCCAGAGGCACTTCGCCGACGACGGCGATCGTCGCGGCTTGCAGGAAGTCGGCGGTCTCGACCCCGACGAAGGTGGCGCCGACGATCACCCGCCGATCCTCGTCGACGACCAGGCGGCTGGTGCCGGGAGCGTCGCGGCCGATGAAGCTCGCCCCCGCGGTGCCGCCGGTCGGTACGTCGACCGCCCGGGCGCGGGTCCCCGCCTCCTGCGCCCGCTCGAGCGTCTGGCCGACCGCGGCGACCTGGGGATCGGTGAAGGTGACGTGCGGCGACCCGCGCTGCTCCTCGGTGGCGGCGACGTCCTTGCCGAGGATGTGGTCGGCGGCGATCCGCGCCTGGTACTTGCCCATGTGGGTGAGCAGCGCTCGTCCGTTGACGTCGCCGATCGCGTAGAGCCAGCCGCTGCCGTCGACCCGCAGCTGGTCGTCGACCTCGATGAAGCCGCCCGGCTCGATGCCGACGCTCTCCAGGCCGATGCCCTCGCTGCGCGGCTTTCGCCCCACCGCGACGAGGATCTCTGCGCCTTCGACGCTGTCGCCATTGTCGAGCTCGGCGACGACCCGTCCGGACTCGCGCCGCGCCGATTTCGCCTTCGCGCCGAGGCGAACGTCGACTCCCTGCTCTCGCAGGCTGTCGGCCACCTGCTCGGACGCGAACGGCTCCTCCCGCGGCAGCAGGCGCGGTCCCGACTGGACCACCACCACGCCGGAGCCCAGCGACCTCCATGCTTGCGCCATCTCGGTGCCGACCGGGCCACCGCCGAGGACCACCATGCTCTCGGGGACCTGCTTCGCCGTGGTCGCATCGCGGTTGTTCCAGGGCTGGGACTCGGCGAGCCCCTCGATCGGCGGCATCGCCGCCGACGATCCGGTGGCGACGACCACGGCTTTGTTCGCAGCCAGGACGTCGTCGCCGACCACCACACGCTTCTCTCCGTCGAGCTTCCCGTCGCCGCGAAACAGCTCCACGCCGCGCTCCTCCAGCCAGGGGAGCTGCCCGTCGTCGGAAAGGTCGTGGATCACCTCGTCGCGACGCCGCAGCGCCGCGTCCGCGTCGAGCTCGCCGGTCACCGCCTCGGCGACGCCGGGGACCCTCTTCGTCTCCGCGAGCAGCTCGCCCGGGCGCAGCAGCGCCTTCGAGGGCATGCAGGCGTAGTAGGAGCACTCGCCTCCGACCAGATGGCTCTCAACGATCGCCACCTCGAGGTCGGCTTCTCCGAGCCGCCCGGCGCAGACCTCTCCCGGCGGGCCGGCACCGATCACGACGACGTCGAAAACCTTCTGGCTCACGCCTCGAACACTAGTCGTCATCGGTTGGCGAATCGCATCGAGTGGCGTAGCATCCTTGCACTGCTTTTCTCGGACCAAGGAGGCGACGTGCGCATCGAGATCCGCGGCCGCAACGTTGAGGTCACCGAGGAGCTGCGCGAGCATGTCGAGAAGCGTTTCCGCCGCATCGGCAACCAGGTGGCCGACCAGGCGCTGCTTGACGTCGAGCTCAGCGAGGAGCGCAATCCCTCGATTTCAGACAGCCAGGTCGCGGAGGCGACCTTGCAGCTGAAGGGCGTCACCCTGCGGGCCCACGAGGCCTCGCCGGACATGATGCACACCATTCACGAGCTGGCCGAGGACATCAGGCGCCAGGTCAAGCGCCATCGCGAGAAGCGCCGCAAGCGGCGCCAAACCCGCCGCATGGTGCGGGGATTGCGCGAGCACTCGGCGTAGTCCCAGCGAGCAAGCGGCGTGGATTGGTCCGGCAGGGTGTAGGAATTCCAGTGTGAGATCTCGCCGCCGGTGGCTGCTCGTCGCTGCGCTCGCTGCCCTCTTGGTGCTGCCGGCCCGAGCCGGCGCGCTCGGCTTGCAGCCGATCGGGACGTTCGATCAGCCGATCTTCGTCACCTCGGACCCGGCAAAACCGGACCGTCTGTTCGTCGTCCAGCGGGGCGGGCTGATCAAGGAGGTCGAGGGAGGCTCGACGCAGACCTTCGCCGACCTGACTGCGGTGGTCCGCTGCTGCGAGGGCGAGCGTGGCCTGCTCTCGATGGCCGTGCCCCCCGACTTCCCGCAGACCGGGCTGTTCTATGTCGACTACACGGGGAAGGACGGGCCCGGAAATCTCCACGTGGCGGAGCTACGAGCAAGCGGCGGCACCGCGAACATCGGCACGCTTCGCAACCTGCTGACTATCCCGCACTCCTCGGCGAGCAACCACAACGGCGGCCAGCTGCAGTTCGGTCCCGACGGTTACCTCTGGATCTCTGTCGGTGATGGCGGCGCCGACCCCAACACCGCCTTGGACCGCAACAGCCTGCTGGGCAAGATTCTTCGCATCGACCCGCGCCAGACCAGCTCGGCCCCTTACTCGATTCCAGCAAGCAATCCGTATGTCGGGGTCGCTGGCGCCGACGAGGTCTGGGCCTACGGCCTGCGCAACCCTTGGCGATTCTCCTTCGACCGCGCGACCGGCGACCTGCTGACCGCCGATGTCGGCGAGGGCAGCTATGAAGAAGTCGACTACGCGCCGGCGTCGGGCGGGCTGGGCCGCGGCGCCTTCTACGGCTGGGACTGCCGGGAGGGCTTTCACGCCTATCCCGGCAACGGCTTCTGCCCGGGGGTGACCGGATACACCAATCCGATCTTCGAGTACTCCCACGCGGGTGGGGGCTGCGCGATCACCGGCGGCTACGTGGCTCGCGATCCCTCGCTCGGCGACCTCTACGGCCGCTACCTGTACGCGGACTTCTGCCTCGGTGAGATCCGCTCCCTGGTCCCAGGGCTGCCGCTAGCGAGCGGCGATCGCTCCGAGGGCGTCAATGTCTCGAGCCCGGTTTCATTCGGCGAGGACGCATGTGGCCGGTTGTATGTCGCCGAACAGACCGCCAACGTCTTCCGACTCACCGGCTCGGGCTCGCCTGCCTGCAAGGTCCTGCAGGTCTCGAAGCGCGGGCCGGGTCGCGGCACGATCACCGGGCCCGGGATCGACTGCCCGGGCGACTGCATCCAGGTGTTCCCCCTGCCCGAGACCGTGGTATTGAGGAAGCATCCTGGCAAGCACGCCAGCTTCTCTGGCTGGCATCGCGACTGCTCGGGCCACCGCGGCTGCTCGGTCGCGATGACCGCCGATCGCAACGTGGTGGCGAATTTCTCGGGCCGGCTGCGGACGCATGTGGTGCTGGCTGCTTTCCATAGCGTCGTGCCGCACGGGGCACGAGCGCTGCTTCGGGCCAAGGCATGGCCGTGCAAGGGACGCCGCCACGACAAGGTCAAGCTCTTCAGGGGCCGCAAGCGGATCGCCACCACGAGGCTGAATCACCGCTGCGTGGCTCACTTCCGGGCCCGAATCAGGCACCGCTCGCGGTTCAAGGTCAAGGTGCCGGCCGACAAGCGCCACCGCGCCGGTCGTACTGGCTGGGTCACGGTCGTTCCGCGCGGATAGACCGGCGTGGACGCCAGCTAAGAGCCTGACCCTGCCCGTCATCGCACCCCCGGATACGGCCGGCAGGCATCGCGGGTGCTTTGTCCTCAGTCGGCCGAATGGCGCTTGACCATTCGTCCTCCGAGCGCCGAAGGCGCGGTGCGAGCGCGTCATCGCGAGTTCCGCTCCCCGCTCGCCTGCCAGCCGTCCCGGGGGCACGTCCCGGACCGGGCCAGGCTCTAACCTAGGCCCATGCCCGCGAGAGAGATGGTCACGCGCGCGCTGCGCGTCGGCGAGGGGCGCAAGTTCCGCGCCTACGAGAAGCGCGTCAACACGATCAATCGCTTCGAGCCGGAGATGGAGTTGCTCGACGACTCGGAGATCCGCGAGCATGCTGACCAGCTGCGCGAGCGCGCCCGCGACGGCGAGTCCCTCGACGACCTGCTGCCCGAGGCCTTCGCGCTGACCCGCGAAGCGGCGCGCCGTCACCTCGGTCAGCGCCACTTCGACGTGCAGCTGATCGGCGGCATGGTCCTCCACGACGGGGCGATCGCCGAGATGAAGACCGGCGAGGGCAAGACGCTCACCGCGACGCTGGCCGTGTTCCTCAACTCGCTGGGCGGCGAGGGCGTCCACCTGGTGACCGTCAACGACTACCTGGCCAGCCGCGACGCCGAGTGGATGAAGCCGATCTACGAGGCCCTCGGGGTCAGCGTCGCCGCGATCCAGGAGCCCGACGACCACGAGACGCGGCAGCGCAAGTACGCCTGCGACGTCACCTACGGCACCAACTCAGAGTTCGGCTTCGACTACCTGCGCGACAACATGGCCGGCGCCCTGGAGCACTGCGTGCAGCGCGGCCACGGGTTCGGGATCGTCGACGAGGTCGACAACATCCTCATCGACGAGGCGCGGACGCCGCTGATCATCTCCGGCGCTCCCGAGCAGGCCGCGGACACCTACTACGCCTTCGCCCGCCTCGCCAAGCAGCTCGAAGGCGTTCCCGCCAAGGACAAGCTGCGCTCGATGGGGGAGAGCAAGGACACCTCGGAGGCCGATTACGACTACGAGTTCGACGAGAAGCACAAGACCGTCGCCCCGACCGAGCGAGGGGTAGCGAAGGCGGAGGAGTTCCTCGGCGTCGACAACCTCTACCTCGGCGAGCACGGCACCCTGGTCAACCACCTGATCCAGTCGCTGAAGGCCGAGTCGCTTTACAAGCGCGACAAGGAATACGCGGTGGTCGATGGCCAGGCGATGATCATCGACGAGTTCACCGGCCGCATCCTCGAGGGGCGACGCTGGTCAGAGGGCCTGCACCAGGCGATCGAGGCCAAGGAGGGCGTGCCGATTCGCGAGGAGAACCAGACGCTCGCCACGATCACGCTCCAGAACTACTTCCGCCTCTACGACAAGCTCTCCGGGATGACCGGCACGGCGCTCACCGAGGCGACCGAGTTCATGAAGATCTACAAGATGCCGGTGGTCGACATCCCGACCAACGTGCCGATGATCCGCGGCGATCACAACGATCAGATCTTCAAGACCAAGGACGGCAAGTGGGGGGCCGTGATCGTCGAGATCACGGAGCGCAACGACGCAGGCCAGCCGATCCTGGTCGGCACCGTCTCGGTCGAGGTCTCCGAGATGATCTCCGACGAGCTGCGCCGTCGCGGCATCGAGCACGTGGTGCTCAATGCGAAGCCCGAGTACGCCCAGAAGGAGGGTGAGACGATCGCCCAGGCGGGACGCAAGGGGGCAGTCACGATCGCCACCAACATGGCGGGGCGCGGCGTCGACATCAAGCTCGGCGGCAGCCCTGAAGGCGTGGCGGGGGTCGAGCTCGCCCGCAAGGGCATCGCGCCCGATTCCGAGGGCTATGCGGAGGCCCTGGCATCCAAGATCGCCGAGCTCGAGTCAAGCCGCGAGGCCGAGGCCGATGAGGTGCGCGAGCTCGGCGGGCTGTTCATCTGCGGAACCGAGCGCCACGAGTCGCGGCGCATCGACAACCAGCTGCGCGGGAGGTCGGGCCGCCAGGGCGACCCCGGCGAATCGCGCTTCTACCTCTCCGCCGAGGACGACGTGATCCGGCTGTTCGCCGGCGATCGCATCTACCGCATCCTCGATCGGCTCGGCCCGGTCGACGAGGAGGGCGCCGAGATGCCGCTGGAGGCGAAGATGCTCACCCGCACGGTCGAGAACGCCCAGAAGAAGGTCGAGGAGCAGAACTTCCTGATCCGTAAGCGGGTGCTCGAGTACGACGACGTGATGAACGAGCAGCGGCGTGTGGTCTACAAGTACCGCCGCGAGATCCTCGAGGGGCGCGACATGTCCGACGTTTCGCGCGATGAGCTGGAGGGGACGATCGTGCGCCTGGTCGACGAGTACACGCCGGGCGAGATCCTCGAGGACTGGGATATGGCCGAGCTCGACACGCAGCTGCGCCAGATCTGGCCGCTGAAGGTGGACGTCGCCGAGATCGCGCCGGAGACGCTCGATCGCGAGCAGCTCAAGGACGCGTTGTCGGAGGACGCGCTTTCGGCCTACGGCGAGCGCACCGAGCAGTTCGGCGAGGAGCTGATGCGCTACCTGGAGCGCTCGATCCTGCTCCAGGTGATCGACAACCGCTGGCGCGAGCACCTCTACGAGATGGACTACCTGCGCGAGGGCATCCACCTGCGCGGCTTCGCCCAGATCGACCCCCTGGTCGCCTACAAGAACGAGGGCTTCTCGATGTTCGAGGAGCTGATGCATTCGATCTGGGAGGAGTTCTCGAAGCTGATCTTCCACGTCGAGGTTGACATCGCGCCCGCCGACGCCGAGCAGGCATTCGCGACCCCGGCCGATGGCCCCGCCGAGGTGAGGTACTCGGGTGGCACCGCCGAGGCCCAGCCCTCGGCGCTGGCCGAGGTGGCGGCGGCGGGGTCGGCGGGAGCGGTGGAGATGGCGGCGACCGAAGCGACCGAGCCACCCGTGGGCGGGGGCAATGGCGAAGTGGTCGAGACCGTGGTCAAGGAGGACCGCGACAAGATCGGCCGCAACGACCCGTGCTGGTGCGGATCGGGCAAGAAGTACAAGAAGTGCCACGGGGCCTAGAACCGA
>JBBQNM010000022.1:0-31899 GCA_038329895.1 Solirubrobacterales bacterium
GGACCTCAACCCCTTCTCGGGCCTCCGTCTTCAGCAGCCTCGCGGCCGCAAGGACCTGACTGCCCTGACGGAGCAAGAGGTCGACGCCCTTGCTGAAAAGGCGCTTCAGGCGCTTGACCTCGAGATGGCTCCAGTGATGCGAGCGATGATCCTTGTAGCGGGTTACTGCGGACCCAGACCGGGGGAACTGTTCGCCCTGGAGTGGTCAGACGTCCGCGGCGACGAGCTGGATATCCGCCGCTCGGTAGACAGCAAGGGCAAGATCAAGCTGCCGAAGAACGGAAAGTCGCGGACGATCGTCCTGCCGCCCAAGCCTCGCGCCGCACTTGCCGAGCTGCCGCGACGCATCGAGGAACCCTGGGTCTTCACAACTCCGCGCGGGCGACGGTTCTCCAAGGGGAGCCTTCGCTACTGGTGGGCGCCCGTCCGCTCGGCGGTTGGCCGCCCCAACCTGGAGTTCTACGAGCTACGCCACGCCTGCGCGACTCTGCTGCTTGAGCGCGGCCTCACGCCTCAGGACGTGGCGGTCCAGCTGGGCCACTCCGACGGGGGTCGCCTGGTTCAGGAGGTATATGGGCACCCCTCAGAGGTGGCTGCACGTGAGCGGCTCAAGCGGGCGTTCGGAGAGAACGTGCACGACCTGCGTACCTTGCGTCGAGAAGCTTCCTAGTCGCGATCGGTCGCGCTCGCGCGGCGGATCGGCCGTGCCGTGTTGGCATCATGGTCAGGTCCTCGTGAGAGGCGTCATGTCCGGCAACCGGTCGCACGGTGGTCGCATCTTCGATCCGCTAGCCACAGATTCGGCGAAGTCGCTCCCGCCGTCTCCATCAATGGTTACTTGCTTCCGCCCTGCGTCCGAAGCGGGAGCAGCCCGGGCGCGGCCCGAGCTGACATCAGGGTTCGGGCCAGTCCGAACTGGGTGAGCGAGGTTGGCTATGGTCGCCCGCATGACAACACGGGTCTTGGTGCTGGGCGCGGGATTTGGAGGCCTTGAGCTCACCACCATGTTGTCGGAGGCGCTCGGCGACGACGTCGACGTGACTCTGATCGATAAGAACGACGGGTTCGTCTTCGGATACTCGAAGCTCGACCTGATGTTCGGACGGACCACGCCCGACGCGGTTCGCCTCGCATACCGCGACATCGCCAAGCCTGGGGTGCGCTTCCTGCAGCAGACGATCACCGCGATCGATCCGGAAACGCGACGCGTGACCACCGACGGCGGCGTCCACGAGGCCGACGTCCTGGTCGTGGCGCTCGGCGCCGACTACGACCTGGCCGCTACGCCTGGACTCGCCGAAGGTGGCAACGAGTTCTACTCCGTTGATGGCGCCGAGCAGCTGGGCGAGCTGCTTCCCACGTTTACGCAGGGGCGAGCGATCGTGGGCGTCTGCGGGGCGCCGTTCAAGTGCCCGCCGGCGCCGAGCGAGGCAGCGTTGCTGCTGGACGACTATCTGTCCGCGCGGGGTGTCCGCGGCGATTGCGAGATCTCCTTCGTCCTTCCGCTCGGGAGCCCGGTCCCTCCGTCCCCCGAAACATCCCGCGCGCTGATCGCCGCATTCGCCGAGCGCGACATCACGTTCATCCCAGGCCTTCGCGTGAGCTCGCTCGACCCGGCGCGCCGCGTCGCCGTGCTCGACGACGGCACCGACATGCCCTACGACCTCTTCCTCGGCGTCCCGAAGCACCGTGCCCCCGACGTGGTCGTGGCGAGCGGCATGACTGTGGACGGCTACCTGCCAGTGAACCCGAAGACACTCGAGACGCGGTTTCCGGGCGTGTACGCGGTCGGGGACGTCGCGACCATCGGAGTGCCGAAGGCAGGGGTGTTCGCCGAGGGAGCAGCGCGCGTCGTCGCCGCGTCGCTGATCGCGGGTGTGCGGCGCGGCGAGCAGCCGGGGGCCTACGACGGGATCGGGTCCTGTTACATCGAGTTCGGCGCCGGTCGGGTCGGACGTGTCGACGTGGACTTCCTCTCGGGGCCGAAGCCGACCGGCAAGTTCCACGAGCCGTCCGGCGCTCTCGTCGCCGAGAAGGAGCATTTCGGCTCGAGCCGCCGCGCCCGCTGGTTCGGTCGCTCACCTGTCGGGCCCGTCACGCTCAGCTGACCGCGCGAACCGGGCAGTTCGCTCCCGCTTCCCATGGAGGGTGTTGCACAAGGAGGGTCGCCCTTGCCCGGTCATTTGGCGTCATATCCAGGTCCTCGTCGCGCTCAAGCAGCAGCGCCGCTGAGCGGCCAGTCACGGATCACGACGCGCGCCGTATCGTCGTCGACCGCCAGTGCTCCGCAGTAGCCATCCGGAAGGTCGGTCAGCTCGACCAGACACCAGTCGCGGGCCAGGCGGACGGGGACCATCGTCCCCCCCGGCTGCGCAGCCAGCTCGAGCTGTCCGATCGGGGCCCGCAGCCCGAGCCCGAGCCCCTTCGCGAGCGCCTCCTTGGCGGTCCAGTAGCGAAGGAAGGCCGCCGTCCGGTCTGCCTGCGGGAAGGCCCGCACCGCTGCGACCTCGGCCTCGGAGAAATAACGATCGGCGACCCGCAGCGGGTCTCGCCCCCGCCGCAGCCTCTCGACGTCGACACCAACGCGCTGGCCGCGGGCAGTTGCCAAAAGGGCCAGGTCGCCGGAGTGGGAGAGGTTGAAGTCGAGGTCGGTCTGGTGGATCTCGGGATCGAGGCCGGGCCTGCCGTGTGGGCCAAGCTCAAATCGAACTGACAGCGGAGCGGTCCCCAATTCTGCGGCGAGGATTTCGCGCAGCGTCCCGCGACTGACCAGCCACCGCCGGCCGACCTCGGATCCGCACAGGCCCTCGAGCCGCTCGAGCTCGTCCGGGGCGAGATGGCCACGCAACTCTTCAGCTCGATCTCCGGCGTCGAGCTCGACCCGCCACACGGCCACCACGTGATCCTGTGCCAGATGCTGGTCGGCGGCCACTACGCGGTGATCATCGCATCGTCTAGGCGACCCGGTGACGCGGCTCGAGCTGATCGGCGAGCGCCAGTGTCGCCGGGTCCAGCTTCACTTCGCCGATCTCGAATCGCTCCTCGAGTGCGGCCAGGATCGCCTCCTCGACCTCGGCGGGAGTCGTACCCGCAACCTCGTCTTCGACGCTGCCCACGGTCGCCGGCTCCCAGGCGATGTTGAGGGCCTTGTAGACCGGGACCAGGATTTCGCGCAGCCCGTCGCTGTCACCGACGACAATCACGCAGCCGACGTGCGCCCCGCCCTTGATCAGTCGCTGGCCGATTCCCGCCAGCTTTACGCGCCAGCCCGCATTGACGCTGAACGCCCCGGGGCAGTACTCGCCGGGGACCTCGCCGATCCGCGCGTCCACCCCGACCCCGACAAGGGCCGCCCGCACCAGCTCCGCCATCTCGCCGAAGCGCGCCCGCGTGGCGCCGGCGGGACTGGGGTCGTGGTGGGCGCGCGAGAGGTTGAGCGCCCGGCCGTTGTAGGCGGCGGCACGCCCACCGGCGATTCGCTCCACCACCTCATATCCCGCCGAGCGCGCCGCCTCGACTGCTGCCGGGTAGCCGGCGCTGACCGCGTCACGGCGACCGAAGGTGACGAGGCGGCCCGGTCGCCCTAGGCGCGCCGTCTCCGGCAGCTCACCCGCCGCCACCCGCTGCAGGATCGCGCCTGAGACCGCGGTGCCGAAGGCGGGGCTCCGCGGGCATGCGTCGCGGACCAACTGCAGGCTCGGTTTCACTGCTGCCCCACCTACGCCTGGAAGCTCAGAAGGCCTTCCACACACCGGTGATGGGGCCCAATGCTCGCGTCAGTTTGTGCCCCTTCTGGCACTCGCCATATTCCGATTGAGGGCCAGATGGAGTGATCGGATCACCGCCTTGGGCTTTGATCTCCACCTTGCCGCCGCACTTCGGGCATGAGTCGTCGGCCATGGGGTGACGGTAGCGCCCTTGCCGTTTTCGTGCCTGGGCTTCTACAGCCCGGCGGCTTGTAGGGCTTCCTTCTCGTTTTGATAGGCCCGCAGGCGGATCACCTTGTTACCGCGCAGCGTGTAAAGGGGAAAGACCTTGGTGTCGACCTCGATGCCGCTTCCCCTACCGCGGACCCGCCAATCGCAAGTCACGAGGATTCGGTCGCCGCTCTCACGGAACTCGGTGGGCTCGGCTCGCTGGTATTCGATTGCGTCGGGGGTCTGCCAGTTCCTGATCGCCTCCCTTCCCCGCAGCGTTTCGAGGCCGCCGAGCCTTTGGACTTCCGCATCCTCGTCCATCGTGTCCAGCAGTCGCTCGAAGTCGCCCTCATTGAAGGCCGTCATCACCGCCTTGATTCGCTCGATCTCAGCCTGCGACATCGCCCGCGCAGTATCGCTCAGCTGAAGCTCGGCACCCAGCTTTACGCCTGAGCATCTACAGAGACTGACTAAGTGTGACGAGGTTCACGCTTATCCCATCTGTGTATAATGTTTTTATGACCGAGAACGAGCACGACAACGCCTCGAACGAACCGACCGAAGAAGAACTCAAGGCTGCCTCTAAATACGTCTGGGGGCTACTTGAGAAACGGGGGATAAAGACGCTTACGTGCCCAGCCTGCGGGGCGGACGACGCTTGGGGAGGTTTCTCGGATCTGGCGATCCACATCCTCCAAGGCCGCCAAGCCGGGGGGGACTTTGAGGAGATACCCGGCTCTGCCCACGCCCTCTCCCTCTCTTGCGGGAGGTGCGGCTTTATGACCTTCTTTGATCGGGATGTAATCGGGGACTGACATCTATGCCTCCAGTTGATCGAAAGAACCCAAAGCGGTCCGCCTCATCGGACTCCGACTACTCGCTCATGGAGTTCATGCGCGAGTTCCCGGACGACGACGCCTGCCTCAATTACCTCTGGCGAACTCGGTTCTCAGAGGACGGCGAGCATGCGATCTGCCCCAAGTGCAAGAAGCTGCGGCCGTTTAAGACCTACGAGACAAAGCAGCGGCGAGGCGGATCGCGCACCTGCACCGGCTGCGGCAACCACCTATCGCTGACGGCCGGAACGATTTTTGAGGGATCGTCCACGTCGCTTCATCTGTGGTTCTACGGGATCTATGTCATGACAAGCACTCGCTGCGGCATATCTGCCAAGCAGCTAGAGCGCGAGCTTGGGGTCACCTACAAGACCGCGTGGCGCATGTTCAACCGAATTCGCAACGAGCTTATGTCCGACGAGGATGACGAGCCGCTGTCCGGGGACGTGGAAATCGACGAGACCTCCTGGGGCGGAAAGCCCCGGCGCAAGCTCAAGAATCGCCGGGAGGCTGCGATCTTCCGCGAAGCCAAGACGACCGTCCTCGGAATGGTCGAGCGAGGCGGGCGCGTGAGGCTGCGCGTCATTCCGTCAAGGCGCGGCCCCGGCCTTAGTAGAGCGGTTCGGACCCACGTCAATCCCTCTGCCTTCATCATCACGGACGATTGGCAGGCGTATAAGCCGCTCCGTGGCGAGTACCTAGGCCACGGGGTTATCAACCACTCGGCCGGCCTCTACGTCAAGGGCGACATTCACACGAACACGATTGAAGGCTTCTTCGGCAACCTCAAGACGGGGATGCGCGGTGCCTACAAGCACGTCTCCGACAAGTGGATTCAGTCCTACCTCGACGAATACGCCTGGCGACACAACAACCGCGACTCCGGGCGGGCGATGTTCGAGGCGTTATTGCTTCGAGCGGCTCGCCTGTGAGCGGGACAACTCAACGAGTTCATCGGCCTTCGGCCGGGACGACTTGCGTGGAGATTCGGGCAGTGGGAGGTCGAGGAACGACTTCGGCGGTTCGGGGAACATCTCTCCTAGTTCAGGCGTTCGCAGATCCCCCCGTGCCTTGAGAATGTCGCGGGCCGTGAGCAACTCAATCTCAAGTCCCTTCTTAGCCCTTACGCGAGCGACCTCCTCATGCGCATCCTTGGTGAAGCTGAAAGCCACGATGCAGCCGGCCTCTTTGCCGTCGCGTTCGATTGCGGTCTCAAACTTGTCAACCTCCGGTCTCCCCACCTTGTCCGACTGCTTGACCTGGATGGGATCTCGGCGGAAGAACGTCCACCCATCGATCCCGCCGTCCTTGACCTTCCGAGGAGAGTGACTGCCCTGCATGCTTTGAATAACCCAGTTTTGAAATTCAAAGTGATGCAACTCCCGTAGGGCTGTCTCAGTCGTTGGCATGCCGACGACTGTGGGCGGCACGCCGTTCGCCTTCACCAAACGGCGCTCGATGATGCCCATCGCCGTGGGGCTAATGTCAATGCCAATCCACTTTCGCTTCAGGCGACTGGCAACCGCAACGGTTGTGCCGCACCCACAGAACGGATCGAGGACCACATCGCCTTCGACACTGCTTGCCTCAACTATCCGGGTCAACAGATCCTCGGGCTTCTGAGTCGGATACCCAAGGCGCTCCTGGTCACGTGGCGAAAGCCAACGGACTTCCTCGTCAACCCCCTTCTCACTCCCGAACACCGTTCCGTTGGTGTAAGGCTGAAAAGCCCAAAGATCCGGCGCAAAGGTTCCGTCCGACGGCGTGATGCGATGCTCGTACATTGGCCACGCATCTCCCGGCTTCAGAGTGATGTAGCCGAGTTCGTAAAGCCGATCGAGTTTCTGATGCTGGCTGAGCCCTGACAGATCCTCATCAACCTCATCAAGGAGGGCGCGGGGTATTGCCCAATGGCGGCCCTTGTCGCTCGGATCGATGCCTCGCCAAGGCTTACCGCTTTCGCCGCCGCGCCTGCCAGATCCAGTCAGGACGTTGCCGTAGTAATCCGTTCGCCAGCCACTCTCATCTCGCTGGAAATACTGCTCCACGTGTCCTCGCATATAAGGGCGTTTGGGGTAGTTCCAGGTGTAGTCCTGGCCCTTGGTGAAGAAGAGGATCGTGTCGTGGATGGGGGCGAAGCGTTTGGACTTGTTGTGCGCTCCAGTCCGCCGCCAAACTATCTCGTTGCGAAACAAATCCCGACTGCCGAATAGCTCGTCCAGCGTCACTTTGAGGTAGTGGCTCGCAGTCGGATCGCAATGCAGATAGAGCGACCCGGTCGCTTTGAGGATGCGGTGCATTTCAAACAGCCGCTCCTTCATCCAGTTGACGTAGACCTGGATGCCGCCTTCCCAGCGGTCCTCAAAAGAGCGGACCTCTGCCTCATCCCCCCAGATCACCTCGTAGAAGCGGTTGGAGAAGAACGGCGGGTCAAGGTAAATCAGATCGATAGATTCCGTCGGCAGCACGCGCAGCCGACTGAGATTGTCATCGCAATAGAGGATGTTCGTGTCCAGCTCGCCGGAAGCCATCACCGCACAGAGTCTCCCAAGGGAACCGCCTTTCTATGAATGGCCACTTGCTGGCCTTGCAGTCCTACCTCGACGAATACGCGTGGCGCTACAACAACCGCCGCGATGGGCGCGGCATGTTTTTGGCGCTGCTCAGTCGAGCCGCGAGCTAGCGCATCGTTCGCGCTCTCATGCTCAAGCCGCCGTAGCCGATAATATCTGTGCCATACTGGGTCTATACCCAAGGAGGTTCACAGATGGCAGAGCATGAGCAAAAAGAGACGCAGGTTGATGCGGCTAGCGCGGACGGCGATGAGGCAAATGTCGTGAAGGTGTCCTTCAACCTTCCAAAGGATGAGGCTGACGAACTTCGGCAGCTCGCGGCTAAGCGGAACACGACACTCACGCATACCTTGCGTTCAGCACTCGCGAATGAGAAGCTGCTTCGAGATGAAGTCGAGGACGACAGCAAGGTACTCATTGAGAACAAGCGGGGCAGGCTCCGGGAACTCATCCTTCCCAAATGACTAACGGGGGCGGCCAACAACCGTCCCCGGAGGTCATCGATGCGACCAACGAGCCGCTTGACCCAGAGTCAAAAGTAGAGCCTCGGCTTGAGCCATACGACCCAGCCGAGGACCGCGAGACTGCACGGCGGCGCTTGGCTTATGGCCTGCTCTTCCTGCTTTCTGTGATCGCGATAAGCCTGCTTGGAGCCGCTTATGCGGATTGGATCACTAATGACGAGGCCAAGAACTTGGCACAAGCCATTTTGGCGCCAGTCGTAGTCCTAACAGGCACAGCCCTCGGGTTTTACTTCGGCGGCAAAAACTAGGCGCTTCTCTTACCGCGAGCGGCCCGCCTCAGTACGCCCATCACGTCCCGCTTCTTAGGCACCGGAATCTCTACCGGCTCGCCCTTCTTGGGCTTGGTCTTCTGCTTGGGCTCTTGCTTGTCCGACGCCATCTACTGCTCCGGGTAGAGAGGAAACAGCAACTGTTTGTCGATCACGTCGCCTTCCGGATCGTGGAGGGTCACTTTCACGTAGCCAGCGCCCGCATTGAGTAGGCCGATGGAGCCGGGGTGATCGACAACCATTTTCCGGAGCGCTTCGAGTTGATTTCTGTCCACGAAGAAATCCGGTGTCGTGCTGTCGTTAGCAAGAACGTCGAGCGGTTCCTTGGGGGGTTGCTCTTGGTCGGCCATTCGTGGTGAGGTTAGCGGATGGATACGTTCTTACTGCGGGTCTTTCAGCAGCAGATTCAGCTTCAGTGTGAAGCGGTCCTCGTTGGCTCACACGAATTCGAGAGCGCCATGCTCACTCAGGATCTGACGCGGGCATGGATCGCAATCCAGAACATCCTGACCGCTGCGGCGAACATCTCCAAGGCGCTTTGGGGGCAGGCCGGCAAGCTCGCAGAGCAACGCAAGCCATTAAGGGAGAGCTTGCAAATCGACGACACGTCGCCGTTGCGCGACGTGGTGATGAGAAACCACTTCGAGCACTACGACGATCGCCTAGACGAGTGGTGGAAAAAGTCAGCGCAGCACAACCACTTCGACATGTCAGCCCTGCCCCCTGACACTGTCAAGGGCCTAGCGGATATCGACATGTTCCGCGTCTTTGACCCCCAGACGTCAGACATTGTCTTCTGGGGTCAGCGATTCAACCTACGCGAGCTTGTTCAGGCGGCGGCACAGCTACTCGCAATCGCAAGAACAGAATCCGCGAAGCCTCACTGGGACCCACCGCCAGAATCTCCAAGCACATCGGGCAGCGGCCAATAGCAGTCGCCTTCATGCGGCCACGGCTTGCCGCAGTGCTCAGCGTGGTTGTACTCCCACTGCTCCCTTAAGGCAGCGCGCAACTCAGCGATCTCTCTACGGAGGGCCTGCTTGCCATGCTCAGGCATTTATACACCCATGGGACATACGTGACGAGGTTCACACAAGCGCTGGGGGACGGATGCCACCCTGCCGCGTCCTACACGGAACAGGACCTCGGCAAGCGCCTATTGGGGGGCGCTCCATGAGAAATCTGCCGGGGCGAAGTCCGGACAGTCGCCTTCTCCTGCACCCGCACGCGCGGTTGCCGGGAGCCAGTGCGGCCGCGGCACGCCGCAAGTGGCGTACCCGACCGGGCATTGACGCACGAACGGAGGTGGTTTTTCCGTGTTCAAGAGTTGGCGTTACCCGGCCGCGTTTGCGGTCGCAGTCGGAATCACATTCCCGGCGCTCGCCGTCGCCGCCAATGGCTCCGGCGCACCGGCCCATGCCGGCGCCAAGCCCCGCCAAGCGACCCAGCTGCGGTCGCCCGGCGCTGGCCTGCTGATCCGCCCGACCAGGCAGCTGGACAGGACGATCCAGGTGCAGGTGAAGGCGATCAGAGCCGAGAAGCGTCGCAAGCACAAGCAGGCGTTCGCGCATCTGCCCGGCGGCGTCTCGCTGGCGACCCTCAACGCGATCGCGTCCTGCGAGTCGGGCGGCAATCCGCACGCGATCTCGTCCGGCGGTACGTACCGCGGCAAGTACCAGTTCGACTACGGCGCCTGGGCGTCGGTCGGGGGCCACGGCGATCCCGCCAAGGCGTCGGAGGCCGAGCAGGACTACCGCGCGGCGCTGCTCTACTCGCGCAGCGGCTCGAGCCCCTGGCCGATCTGCGGCTAGGGGGAGCGGGTTGGAAGCGATCGTGCAATCCTGGCGGCCGGCTGTGTTGATCTGCAGGGCGGCAAAGCCTTCCCTGGAGGTCCCGTGAGGCTCGGACTGAGGTACATGCGGCGGCTACGCCGCCTGACATGCAAGTGCCGGCGCGCAACGCGCCGGCCAAGCACAACCGCAGCGGTTGCGGCTGTGTTGGCGATGACGTTCTCCGCGAGCACCCTCGCGGGCGGGTCGACTGCGCCCGAACCTGATTCCACCGTCATCGCGAAGCCGGTGCGGCATGTGGTCCGGGCGCCCCGTCATGTCTTCCCGATGCGGGCGCGGCCCGAGTACGGCGATGGCCTCGACGCTGGCCGCGGCCACGAGGGCCAGGACCTACTCGTTGCGGCGGGCACGCCGCTGGTCGCGGTCGCGGATACGGTCGTTTTGGAGACCGGCAACAGCGGCGGTCGCGGCAACTACATCTCGCTCTACGACCCGGCCGCCGGTCGCACCTACAACTACTTCCACATGCTGGCACCGGCGCTCGCACGGCAGGGCCAGCGCCTGCAGGCGGGCCAGAGGGTGGGCAGGGTCGGCTGCACCGGGTCCTGCTGGGGGGATCACCTTCACTTCGAGCTGCGGGCGGGACGCGATCCCTATGGGCCGGTGCTTAATCCGACGCCGTTCCTGCACCGGCTCGAGGATCGCCCGAATCCGCTCCAGTTGAGCTGGTTCTAGTCAGGCCGCGTCGTCGGGATCTGAGAGAAGCGTCTCACGGAAGAGGCGCGCCTCCTCCTCGAACAGCGGGCCGAAGTCGCGTTCGCGGTCGAGCAGGATGCGGCGCTTGGTCTCCAGCGTCGCCTCTCGCGGCATCGCGGCGATGCCTGCCGCGAGTTCGAGCGCCCGCTCGACCGATTCACCTTCCGGCACGACCTCGTTCACGACGCCCAGCCGCAGGGCCTCGGCGGCGTCGAACACCCGACCGGTGAGGGTGATCTCGGCCGCCAGGGCCGGGCCCATCGCCGCCCGCGCCGAGGCGTAGGAGGGCGGGATGCCGCGCGGCAGCTCGGGGAACCCGAAGCTGGCCGACTCGGCGGCGATCCGGACGTCGCACAGAAGCGCCAGCGCGAAGCCCCCTGCCAGCGCTGGGCCGTTCACCGCGGCGACCACCGGGCGCCGGCTGGAACCGACCGCCTCAAAGGCGGTGCTCGAGGTCTCGACCAGGCGCTGTTTGTGGTCGCGGTCGCCGCCGAACTGGGTCACGTCCATTCCTGCGCAGAAGGCCGATCCGGCACCGGTCAGCACGATGCAGCCGACGCCATCGTCCTCGCCGAGGTGCTCGAAGGCCTCGCTCAGCTCGACCCGTAGGTCGATCGACAGCGCATTGCGTTTCTCGGGGCGTTGCAGGGTGACCAGCGCCACTTGGTCGCGGCGTTCGATCGAGAGCAGGCCCGCCATCGCGCGATGATGCTACCCCGACCTAGGAGCGAGATGAAATCCCACACGACCTACCGAACCTTCAACACCGAGCAGCGGCGGGAGTGGATCAGGATCACCGAGGACGTGCAGGCGGCCGTCGACGAGGCGGGAGTCGAGGAGGGCATGGCCCTGGTCTCGGCGATGCACATCACCGCCGGAGTGTGGGTCAATGACGACGAGCCCGGTATCCAGGAGGACGCCCTCGAATGGCTCGACAAGCTGGCGCCGCCGAGCTGGAAGCCAGCTTCCAACGAGGTGGCCGAAAAGCTTCTCCCGGACGGCGGCGACTACCGCCACCATCGCGGCGGTGAGGACAACGGCGACGCCCACCTGAAGAACCTCCTCGTCCACCAGCAGGCGATCCTCCCCGTCACCGAGGGAAAGCTCGACCTCGGGCCCTGGCAACAGGTCTTCTACGCCGAGTTCGACGGGCGCCGGCCGAAGCGCCTGGTGATCAAGGTCATCGGGGAGTGACGCGCCTGGGGGCTCATCCTCCGAACCCGAAATTGCTCAGGGGCGAACGTATCGAGCTGCCGCTCCAGACAGTTCGGGCAGGAGCACTCGGGGACGGAGAGTCCGGTCTGTGGGCAGGTCTGCATATCGGGCATGGAACTGGTCCGGCCGGCGCGCAGGCTAGACGCGCCGGCGGCGGAAAATCCTGCGCCGGCGCCTTAGAGCCCCTTTCGAAAAGAAGGTTCCGCGGAACCGGCGCCGAATCCAATAACGCGTCAACCCCAACAAGGGAGGACGCGATGGCAAGGCAGACCGTCACCGACGAGCTCTGGAAGATCGTCGAGCCGCTGATCCCGGAGGTGAAGCGGCGCTACCGCTACCCGGGCCGCAAGCGGATCCCCGACCGTCGGGCGCTGACGGGCATCCTCTTCGTGCTCAGAACGGGCATCCCCTGGGAGGACCTGCCCCAGGAGATGGGCTGCGGCTCGGGGGTCACCTGCTGGCGGCGGCTCAACGAATGGCAGCAGCAGGGCGTCTGGGCCCAGCTGCACGAGGTGCTCTTGGCGAAGCTAAACGCCGCCGATCAGATCGACTGGCAGCGGGCCGCGATCGACTCCTCCCACGTGCGTGCCTTTGGGGGGGTGAGAACACTGGCCCGAGCCCAGTAGACCGCGGAAAGCGCGGCTCCAAGCACCACCTGCTCGTCTGCGGGCGGGGCACCCCGCTCGCGGTGAAGAACACCGCCGCGAACGTCAACGACATCACCGAGTTCGTGCCGCTCGTAGACGCGGTGCCAGCGGTTCGCGGTCGTCGCGGCCGGCCCAGGCGAAGGCCGGCGCGCATCTACGGCGACCGCGCCTACCACTCGCGCGAGTCGCGACGCGAGCTTCGCCGCCGCAAGATCAAGATCCGGGTCGCCCGCCCCGAAGAGCCGCACGGCTCAGGTCTCGGGCGCCGGCGCTGGGTGGTCGAGCGCTCGATCGCCTGGCTTCACCAGCACCGCCGACTGCGGGTCCGCTTCGAGCGGCGCGACGACATCCACGACGCGTTCCTCACGATCGGCTGCTGCCTGATCTGCTTCAAGCAGCTTCAGGGTGCGGAGGCATTATGAAAGGGGCTCTTAGCGCCTCGCGGGCGGCGGCCGGGACATCTGGGACGATGCGGCGAGAATGGGCAGCCCGCCGGATCGAGTCGACCAACCGTCCGCAAACGAGGAGCGCGTACCGGCTCCCGAGGCCGCCGGGCCGGCCCGCAAGCCTCCGGTTGAGGCGGTCGCAGAGGCGCGGGTGCGAGCCCCGACGCGCGGCAACCGCAAGCTCGAGGCGTTCCTGGAAGCGGTCAACGCCGACGACCAGGTGCGGGCCTGGTGGTACATGGCCCAGGTCCAATCCGAGCGGCTCGGCATGTCGGATCACTCCTGGGTGCACGTGCAGATCGTGCTCAACGTGTCGTTGCGCCTGCTTCGGCTGCTCGCGAAGGCCGGGGTCGAGCCGGCGATGGTCAGCGATCACGGGATGGGTCAGCGTGACGCCGAGGTGGTGGTGGCGGCGGGGTCGCTGTTTCACGACGTCGGCATGTCGATCCACCGCGCCGACCACGAGGCCTACAGCCTGTTTCTCGCCCAGGGAGCGCTGCAGCGGCTGCTCGATGGCGTCTATGAGGAGCCGGCGCGCAGTGTCGTGATCGCCGAAGCGCTGCACGCGATCATCGGCCACCGGCGGCGCGGCGAGCCGTACACGGTCGAGGCCGGCGTGGTGCGGGTCGGGGACGGGCTCGACCTGGCCCAGGGTCGGTCCCGGCTGCCGATCGAGGCTGGCCAGGAGGGCATCCACTCGATCTCCGCCGCCGCGATCGACGAGGTGCGCATCTCGGCCGGCGAGGAGCGCCCGGTGCGGGTCGAGATCGAGATGAACAACTCGGCCGGCATCTTCCAGGTCGACGACCTGCTGGCGACCAAGCTGCGGGGCACGCCACTGGAAGGGCAGGTCGAAGTCATCGCCGAGGTGAAGGGCGAGAGCGAGAAGCGGTTGCTGAGCGGGTTCAGGCTGCCCGAAAGGGCCTAGCCGAGGCGCTCGAGGTCGTACCGCCGCCGGTCCTTGCGGGCTTCGAGCTTGCCCTGGATGATCGAGAGCGTGATCACCAGGATCGGGAAGAAGGCGATCACGCCGAAGCAGAAGAGCGTGATCGTCTTGTCGCCGACCCGTCCTGCGAGTCCGACCCCGTCGGCCGCCATCGCGGCCGGAGCCAGCGCTGCAAGTAGCACCAGGGCACCCGAGAGGACCGCGACAAAGCGCAGCGATCTCATATCGCGAACTCTAACGAACCGTTCGCTGGCCGAATCGGGTCTGGCAGGTGGGGGACAGAGCTCACGCCGCCCCGGTGCGGGAGAAGCGACGAATGACCCAATCCCAAGCCTCCCCACAGCGCCGCGCGACCGCCTCGATCAGACGGCGCGTGGGGGTGGCCAGATACAGCGCGCTGGCGATCGCGATGCCGAGCAACGCCCCACCCACCACGTCCCCTGGGTAGTGGGTGCCGACGTAGACTCGCGCGAAGGCCACGATCGCGGCCAGGACAAGAAAAACCGTGCCGAGGGTGCGGTCATACAGCCAGATGCCGAAAGCGAGCGCGAAGGCGCCAGTCGCGTGGTCGCTGGGAAACGATGGGTCATGTGACCGCGAAACCAGCAGATGGGCATGGGCGGGATGGGCGAGGAACGGGCGGGTGCGATCGACGAGGTGGCCGATAGGCTGGCTGAGCAACAGGGCCAACCCCGCTGAGGCGGTGGCCAGCACGGCCCCGTTGCGCCGCTCCCAGCGGTTGCGGGTCCACGGTATGAGGAAGGTCAGCGCCACCAGCCCAACCAGAACGCCGACCATGTCAGCGGCGAAGAACTTGACCACCGAGTCGGCGAAGGAGCTCCCGCTCAGCCCATTGATTGCCTTGAAGAGGTTGTAGTCGACGCCGGCAGCGTACTTGTCGCGCTGGTCCCGGTCCTCGCTCTCGGCGAATAGGCTGCGCGCAGTGACGGCGGCGGTCGAGGAAAGGTTCGTCGAGGTGTCGTCGGCGCGGGTGCGCGTGCTCGAACGGCCCGGCGAGCGCACCCCGGTCGTCTTCCTGCACGGGATCACCAGCTCCGCTCGCACCTGGGAGCCCTTCCTGGAGGCGCTGCCCGCGGGAGTGCGCGGAGTCGCCTTCGACATGCTCGGCAACGGCTACACCGAGCTGCACGGCGCGCGGCGGCCACTGACTTACGAGGACCTCGCGCGTCAACTGGTCGAGGTCACCGACGAGCTGGGCATCGATCGCTTCGCCGGCGTCGGCCACTCGATGGGGTGCGCGCCGCTGCTGCGAGTCGCGTGGCAACGACCCGATCGCCAGCGGGGGCTGTTGCTGGAGTCGCCCACCGCTTTGGGGCGCCCGAAGCTCGCGCCCCCGATGCGCCTGGCGCGCTTTGGCCCCACACGGCGCTTGCTGGAGTGGATCGCAACGCCGCGCGTGTTCCGCGCCCAGGCTCGAAAGGCCCTGGCGGGAGTTCGCCGGCCGGGATGTGGACACCGAGACGCTGGAGCGCGAGGCCGGTCACGCGATCGCCCACCCCAAGAAGCAGGTGCGCGGCTTCGTCGACCTGATCGGCCACAGTGACCCCCGCGCTCCCGCCACCGACGTGGATCGTTACGAGCGCATCGCATGCCCAGTCTGGATCCTGCGGGGCTCCGAGGACCACGAGTGGATGCCTGAGTCCCACGAGGACCGCTTCCGGGACCTGATCCCCGCGGCTCGGGTCACCCGCTGGGAGGGGATCGGCCACGCCCCGCACATCCAGGCGCCGGACCGCTTCACCGAGCTGCTGAACGAGTTCGTTGCGGCCACAAAAGAAAGCGCGCGGCCCGGGGCAGGGAGTGGGCCGCGCGCATCCGATGAGAGAGGAATCTCGTGATTCGGCGCCATTGTGCCCGCCGCACACCCAGCCGCAGTGAAATTCCCGAGAAGCGGGGCTGCAAGAGTTCGGCCGGAAACCCCCAATCACCGTGTGAAAGACCTGTTAACGCAGGGGTTTCCTGCGTTTGCCGGGGACGCACGCCCTACAATCGTGCGCGATTCACGCTTGGTGTCTGCTTCCAACCAGCCGCCACCCATGAGCACACAGGCAGAGACAAACCGGCTAGCGGTGATCGATACCGATAGCGGCTTCATCACGGTGCTGACGAAGCGCCTCGAGGTCGCGGGCTGGCATCACCGGGTGCTCTCGACGCCGGTGCCGCCAGACGAGCTGGTCGCGATGAAGCTCAACGCGGTGGTCCTCGACATGGCGGCGCTCGGACCCGATGCCTGGGACTACCTGGAGCGCGTCTGCGGGATGCTCCCGGAGCTCGGCATCGTCGTCTGCTCCGGCCGGTCGACGGTCGCTCAACGCGTCCGGGCGCTGCGGCTTGGCGCCGACGACTGGATCGGCAAGCCGTGTCACCCGGAGGAGGTCATCGCTCGCATCGAGGCGGTGGTTCGACGCCGCCGCCGCAGCCGCGTCCAATCCGACGTCGGACCGTTGACCGCCGCCGAGCTGGAGATACGCCCCGACCAGTTTCAGGCTTTCGTCAGCGGTCGCAGCCTCGAGCTGACCCGCCGGGAGTTCGAGCTTCTGCAGCTGCTCGCCGAGGCGAAGGGCAACGTGTTGGAGCGCGAGGCCATATATCAGCGGGTGTGGGGCTATTCGATGGCCCACGGCGACCGCTCGGTCGACGTCTTCGTGCGCAAGCTGCGTCAGAAGCTCGAGCGGGGCTCGCCGGGCTGGCGCTACATCCACACCCATTTCGGGATCGGCTACCGCTTCGATCCCGAGTCGCTCGTCGCGGACGGCGAGATCGCGATGACCGAAGCTAGTCCGCCCGCCACCCCCGAGGGTGGGGCGCCGGGGGAAGAACAGATGACCCCGGCGGCTGGCGAGCCGACGGCCAGCTGAGCGTCCCCGCAGGCTTTACCGGCGCTTTACAGCAGGAATACACCGCCCTAAGCGGTAGCTCCTACGCTCAACCAGATGGTCGAGCGTGCAATTCGACAGGCAATTCGCAGGCTGGGGACGCGCGCCGACGCGCTCGGCACCTGCCCGGTGTGCGGGCGCAACGTGAAGGCCGCCGAGCCCCGGGTACGCGCCTGGCAGGGCAAGTACGCTCACAGCGGCTGCGTTTCCTACCGCCGCCGCCATTCACAACGCGTTCACGACTCGTTTACAGCGCGGTAACCGCATCCGGCCACCGGCCGTCGATGCTTGCGCCGCATGTTCGAGGACAAAGACCGGACGCAGCGCTACCGGGCGGGAAGGCTGGAGATCCGTCCCGATGAGCATGCCGCCCTCGTGGACGGGCGGCCGCTCAGCCTGACGCTGCGCGAGCTACAGCTGCTCACCGAGCTGGCTTCCAACGCGGAGCGGATCATGAGCCGCGAGGAGCTTTACGAGGCGGTCTGGGGCCGCCCGCCGCGCCGCTCTGACCGCTCGCTGGATGTCTACGTCAGCCGCCTGCGGGCGAAGCTCGGCCAGGCGCTGCCGGGGCTGCGGTTGATCCATACCCACGCCGGGATCGGCTACCGGTTCTCGTCGGACGGCGTCTAGATGTCTGCCGCGGCGTTGCGCCGCGGCACTGGCATGTCAGCCGCCGCAGCCGCCGCAATTGTCCCATTCACATCTTTTTTACATAGCCGCTACAGCCGCGTAACAAGCTGCCCCCAGCGCGCTGAGAGGCTGGTGCCGGAATGTCCAAGAAGATCGACAAAGGAGCCCTAGTGACTTCCTCAAAGTTCTGGATGGCCCTCGTCTCGTCGGCCCTACTGGCCGTTGGAGTTGCTGCGTGTGGGAGCAGCGACAACGGCAGCGGTGGCGGAGGGAACCTTTCCGGCACGATCAGTATCGACGGCTCGAGCACGGTGTTCCCGCTCACCCAGGCGGCCGCTGAGGCCTTCCAGGGGCAGAACCCGGACGTGAAGATCACGGTCGGCGAATCGGGCACCGGCGGCGGATTCGAGAAGTTCTGCGCCGGCGAGACCGATATCTCCGACGCCTCGCGACCGATCGAGGCCCCCGAGATCTCGGCCTGCAAGAAGGACGGGATCACCTACGACGATTTCCAGGTCGCCAACGACGGGATTTCCGTCACCACCAACCCCGACCTCGACATCAGCTGCCTGAGCACCGATCAGCTGAAGCAGCTCTGGGACAAGGGCTCCTCGGTCGACAACTACAGCCAGCTCGGCAAGGACGCGGACACCGGCAAGCCGCTGCCCGATGCCAGCGTCAGCCTCTACGGTCCGGGCACGGATTCCGGGACGTTTGACTTCTTCACCGACGTGATAAACGGTGTGGAGGACCGGAGCCGTAGCGATTACCAGCCCTCCGAGGACGACAACGTCCTGGTCCAGGGCGTGTCGGGCGATAGCGATGGGCTCGGCTACTTCGGGTTCTCCTACTACGAGCAGAACCAGGACAAGCTGAACCTGGTCTCGGTCGACGCCGGCAAGGGTTGCGTCGCCCCGAGCGACAAGACGATCCAGGACGGTAGCTACACGCCGCTGTCCAGGCCGCTGTTCGTCTACCCGAGCAAGAGCGCGCTGAAGAAGCCCGAGGTCGCCGCGTTCGTCAAGTACTACCTCGACAATTACGCCGACCTCGCGAAGACGGCGCAACTCGTCGCGATGACCCCGGAGCAGGCGAAGAAGTCGCAGGCCGCCTACGCCAAGGTCTCCGGCTGAGGGAGTCAGGCTAGGACCGGGTGGAAGCAAGATCCAGCACTGTCGGCCAGGTGGCGCCGGGGGCACCAGCCCTCGGCGCCACCAGCCGTCGCTGGGGTGAAAAGGCGATTCAGGGCGCCCTTTTCGCCGCCGCGGCGGTCTCGGTCCTGACCACGCTCGGGATTCTGGTCGCGCTGCTGCGCGAGTCGATCGCCTTTTTCAGCGACGTCGGCTTCAGCCACTTCTTCACCGACGCAGACTGGTCGCCGCTCTTCAACCCGCCCCAGTACGGGATCTGGCAGTTGCTCGACGGCACCTTCCTGATCACCGGGATCGCGATCCTGCTGGCAGTACCGCTCGGGCTGGGGTCGGCGATGTATCTCTCCGAGTACGCTTCTCCACGGGCCCGCAAGTTCATAAAGCCGGTGCTCGAGGTGCTGGTTGGAGTGCCGACGATCGTGTTCGGCTTCTTCGCCCTCACCTTCATCACCCCGACGATCCTGAAGAGCTTCCTCGGCCTCGACGTCCAGGTCTTCAACGCCCTCGCCGCGGCGCTGGTGATGGCGTTCATGATCCTGCCCACGATCGCCTCGATCTCCGAGGACGCGATGTCGGCGGTGCCCCAGGGCCTGCGCGAGGGCGCCTTCGGAATGGGCGCATCGAAGTTTCAGGTCTCCACCCGGGTCGTCTTTCCCGCTGCGCTGTCGGGGATCGTGGCCTCGGTGGTGCTCGGCATCTCGCGGGCGATCGGCGAGACGATGATCGTGCTGATCGCGGCGGGCCAGAAGCCCAACTTCGGCGTCGATCCCAAGCAGCCCTATGAGACGATCTCGGCGTTCATCGCGGCGACCGGCAAGGGCGACATCCCGACCGGCAGCACCGACTACAAGACCATCTTCGCGGCGGGGATGACGCTCTTTCTCATCACCCTGGTCTTCAACGTGATCGCGATCCGCTTCGTACGCAGGTACAGGCAGGTTTACGAATGAGCGCCCCCCCGGACGGGTTCGCCGAGGTAGCGGCCCCCAACATCACCACTCCGCCCCGCAACCAGCGGGTCAAGGACCTCTTTTTCCGGTTCGGAATGATGCTCTGCCTCCTGTCGGCGCTGGCTGTTCTGGTCACGCTGATCGCGCAGGACGCGGTCAAGGGCATTGGCAGCATCAACGCCGGCTTCTTCACCAACTACGCCTCGTCGTTCCCCCAGAACGCCGGCATCCGGGCCGCGCTGCTGGGGACGCTCTGGCTTATGGGCGTATGCGCCGCGTTCATCATCCCGGTGGGCGTCGCGAGCGCCCTCTACCTGGAGGAGTACGCCGATCACGACCGCTGGTACAACCGCTTCATCGAGGTGAACATCCAGAACCTCGCCGCCGTTCCCTCGATCATCTACGGCATCCTCGGCCTCGCCTTCCTGGTCCGCGGCCCGATCGGCATGGGCAGGGTGGTGCTGGCTGGCGGGCTGACCCTCGCTCTGCTGGTGCTTCCCGTGGTGATCATCGCCGCGCGCGAGGCGATTCGCGCCGTGCCCCCCTCGATCCGCGAGGGGTCGATGGCGCTGGGGGCGACCCAGTGGCAGACCGTTTGGAAGCAGGTGCTCCCCGCCGCGATCCCCGGGATCGCCACCGGAGTGATCCTCGCCCTCTCGCGGGCGATCGGCGAGGCCGCGCCGCTGATCCTGGTCGGGGCGCCGATCTTCATCGCCTTCGACCCGACGGGATTGAACTCTTCGTTTACCGTTTTGCCGCTGCAGGCCTTCAACTGGCTCTCGCAGCCCCAGAGCGAATTCCAGGACCTGGCGGCGGCGGCGATCCTCGTGCTGCTCGCCGTTCTCCTGTTGATGAACGCCGTGGCGATCTGGCTTAGAAACCGATACGAGCAGAAGTGGTGATCTAAGGTGGCCGAGAAAGTGACTGAAGAAGAGCGCAGACAAGAAGAGATGAGACAGGTGCCTGACCCCGCTGCGGCCGGTTTTCAGACGCCGGCGGCGGAGATCCAAACCACGGCGCGGCGCACCGAGCAGGCCGCCGGGCCGCGCAAGAACGTGTTCGAACTGCGCGACGTCACGGTCGCCTACAACGGTAAGCCCGCGGTTGCCGACGTGACGATGGACATCCACCACAACGACATCACGGCGCTGATCGGGCCCTCGGGCTGCGGCAAGAGCACGCTGATCCGGGCGTTGAACAGGATGAACGACCTGATCCCCGCTGCCAGCGTCAGCGGCCAGGTCCTCTACCACGGCCAGGACCTCTACGCCTCCGCCGTCGACCCGGTCGAGGTCCGCAAGCGGATCGGCATGGTGTTCCAGAAGCCCAACCCGTTCCCGAAGTCGATCAAGGAGAACATCGCCTTCGGGCCGAAGATCCTCGGGCTCGGAGATGTCGAGGAGCGGATCGAGCAGGCGCTACGCAGGGCAGCGCTCTGGGACGAGGTCAAGGACAGGCTCGCCGACAATGCCTACGGCATGTCCGGTGGTCAGCAGCAGCGCCTCTGCATAGCCCGCTGCCTCGCCGTCGACCCTGACGTGATCCTCATGGACGAGCCGTGCTCGGCGCTCGACCCGATCTCGACCGGGAAGATCGAGGACCTGATGCTGGAGCTGAAGAAGGAGTACTCGATCGTGATCGTCACCCACAACATGCAGCAGGCGGCGCGCGTCTCCGACCGCACCGCGTTTCTGATCGTCGAGCTCGACCAGGCCGAGGCGCGACAGGGCCGCATGATCGAGTACGACGACACCGAGAAGATGTTCACCAACCCGTCCGACAAGCGGACTGAGGACTACGTCTCGGGGAAGGTCGGCTGATGCCGGAGGAGGTCAGGGTGCACTACCAGGAGGAGCTGGAGAGGCTCGAAAAGCGGGCCCTCGAGGGCCTCGACATGGTTGTTGTGTCGCTAGACCGAACCATGGAGGCGGCGGAGCACGCCGACGTCGAACTCGCGGAATTGGTCATCGCCGACGACGACCGCATCGATGGCCGCTACCTCGAGGTGCACCAGGAGCTGATCACGCTGCTTGCCACGCAGTCCCCGGTGGCCACCGACCTGCGCCTGATCTCCGCGCTCCTGCACGTCATGCACGGCATCGAGCGGATGGGGGACCAGTGCGTGAACATCTGCAAGCTGATTCCCCTGTCCGGCAACGAGCCGCCGGCCGACGAGGAGATGCTGAAGCGGATCCTGATGATGGGCAAGCAGGACCGCACGCTGACCACCCAGGCAAAGCGCGCCTTCGAGACCCGTGACGTCGAGTTGGCCCGCGACCTCGTGCACCAGGACGACGTGGTCGACAATCTAAACCGGGAGTGCTTCCAGATCGCGATCGAGATCGGCGACGATCCCGACCGCCGCGAATGGGCGATGACGATGATGCTCGCCGCCCGTTCCCTGGAGCGGGTCGGAGACAACGCGGTCGACATAGGCGAACAGGTGGCCTTCGTGGTCACCGGCCTGTTCCAAGAGTTCGAGGACGCCTCGCATCCGGGCCGCGTGGCGACGGCCGACGCGCAGCCCTAGGTCGCTCAGGCCGCTGCGGCCACTGCCTCGCGCGCGCCAAGAGCATCCAGCGTCAGCTCTCGCAGGTCCTCCGGCGTGCCGCGATGGGGAGGATGGACCTCCAGCATCAGTGGCGCCGGGTGAGTCCTGAGCCCCTCGGCGAGGTCGGGCCACGGCAAGGTGCCGCGACCTGGTGGCAGGTGGAGGTCGAGCCGCAGCGGGTCGAGCTCCGGCGCCGCGGCTCCGCCGCGGCGGGCGCCGAGGTTGTCGTGCAGGTGGAAGATCGCGACGGTGTCGAGGACCGGCTCGATCAGCTGACCGACGTCGGAATGCCGCAGGTCGCTGACGATGTGAGCGTGGCCGAGGTCGAGGCAGAGCCCGACCGCCGGGGAGGCGAGCTTGTGCACGAGTGAGCGCAGCACCATCGGGGTGTGCGAGAGCCGCTCCGGCCCCGGATAGAACGGCGCCAAATTCTCGAGTGCGATCGTCGTTCCGAACTGCTCGGCGCGCGCCGCAAGGCGGCCCAGCGAGCGCGTCTCGGCCAGCTGCAGGTCCTCGCTCTCGGGCTCGTCGGCGAGGTCACGGGCGTGATAGACGACGATCCTGGCTCCGGCCTCCGCCGCGTAGGCCAGCAGCCCCTCGAAGGCGCGGTCGGCTTGCGGCGATCCGGCCCGAAGCTCGCCGGGCGCGTGCACGACCGCTTCCAGACCGGTGGTGTCGAGCACCGCCGCCGTCGCACGGGCGTGGGCGAGGCATTCGCGTGGGCTCGAGAGGATCTCTCCTGGAGGTGAGGGAACCTGAGCCCACGCGAAGCCGCCCGCTTCGAAGCCCTTCAGCAGCGACGCCGCCGGCCACCATCCGTACGGGACGTTGAGACCGAGACGGCCCTCGAGGGGATTCGAAGTCACTTCTCCACATTTTCCGGGGCGTTTCGGAAATCCGGTGAACAGCGAGTGAAGTCGGTGTAAACAAGCTGTTTACGGTTCGGGTGCCCGAATGCGGCATCCGTTTCTTCTGCGAACATGCAAATTCCTCGCTAGATGCTCTGCGCCGCGATCGATATCGGCTCCAATACCACGCGCGTGCTCGTGGCCGAGCCGCGTGAAGGCCAGCTCAACAAGGTGATGGAGCAGCGCGCCTACACGCGGATCGGCAAGTCGACGACCAAGGACGGATCGATCACCCAGCCGATGATTCACGAGGTTGGAGAGGTCGTCGCCACGCAGGTGCGCTTGGCCGAGGAGCTGGGGGCCGAGGTGATCAAGGCCGTTGCGACCGCCGCGATACGCGAAGCGCGCAACCGCGACGAGGTGGTGCAGGCGATCGGCGAGGTCTCCGGGGTCGAGGTCGAGGTGCTGAGAGAGGAGGAGGAGGGGCGCCTGGCCTTCATCGGCGCCACGAAGACGCTCGGCCACCCGGTCGAGGGCCGCGTGGCGGTCGTCGACGTTGGCGGTGGCTCGAGCGAGATCGTGCTCGGGACGGTCGCCGGCGGTGCCGATCGGGTCCACTCGTTCCAGATCGGCTCCGGCATGCTGGCCGAGGAGCTGCTGAAGAGCGATCCGCCCTCGGCGGCCGAGCTCCGCGAAGTGCGGGATTACATCAACGAGTTCTTTGACGGGGTCGAGGTCGAGCAGCCCGACCAGGCGGTCGCCGTGGGTGGCAGCGCCACCTCGCTGCGGCGGTTGGTCGGCGCGGTGCTCGAGTACGAGACGCTCGAGCGGGGCGTGCGGGTGCTCGCCAGCGACCCGATCGACGAGGTCGCGCGGCGCTTCGAGCTCGACCCACGCAGGGTGGGCATTCTGCCGACCGGGGTCCTGCTGCTCGAGAAGATCTCCCAGCTGCTTAGCCAGCCGCTTCAGATCGGCAAGGGCGGATTGCGCGAGGGCGTGATCCTCGACCTTCTCAACGGCAGCATTAAAAACGGCTCAGGCCGCGAGCGGCTCGCAGCCTGAAACTCGTCCTCGCATAGCCTTAGGACATGGCTAAGGCGCGTGACGTGGTCGGCCTGGCATGCGGCGACCCGTTCGGGACAACTGCGGCCAGGGTCGTCAGCATCCGGGCCGACGAGCTGCTCCAGCACTCCGAGGGAGTGTTGGACACGAGCGAGATCGAACGCCTGCACGACATGCGGGTGGCCAGCCGCCGGCTTCGGGCCGCGATGGAGGTGTTCGAGCCCTGCTTCCCTCGCAAGCGCTTCCGCGTGGCGCTGAAGGAGGTAAAGGCGATCGCCGACGCACTCGGCGAGCGACGCGATCGCGACGTCTCGGTCATTGCCCTGGAGACGTTTGGCGCGGCGCTGGCAGGGCCGGACCGCCGCGGCGTCGCGGCGATGATCGACCAACTGCGCGAGGAGCAGTCGCTGGCGAACGAGCGGCTGGTCCCGTTCGTCGATCGCCGCCGCCTCACAGACCTGCGGGACGGGATCGAGGAGCTGGTCGCGGTGGCGGATCGGAGGGCGGTTTGAAGGCACGCAAGGTCCGCAAGCTCGACCCGGCGGCGCCGCTGGACCAAAACGCGGCGAAGATCGTCCGCACGCGGGTCGACGAGTTGCGCTCGTTGGCGCCGCAGGCGCTGGACCCGGATGCGACCGAGGCCCAGCACAACATGCGCATCGCCGCGAAGCGGGTGCGCTACGTGCTCGAGGTGACCGGCTTCTGTTTCGGGGCGCCGGCGCAGACCGCGTGCCGACGCGCCCGCGACCTCCAGGACCTGCTCGGCGAAATGCACGATTGCGACGTGATGCTGCCGCGGGTGCAGGCCGAGATCGAGCGCCTGCGCGGCGAGGATGCGCGCGCTTTGCTGCTGCAGGCCGCCGACGCTGACGACCTCGACCCCGGGCTGGTCGCCCACGCCCCCAACCGCACCGTCTATCGCGGGCTCGAGCTGCTGGCCGTCCACCTGCGCGCCCGCCGGGCGCTGCTGTTCGAGCGTTTCCACCACCTATGGCAGGCGCAGGTCAGCAAGGGAACCTGGGCGAAGCTCGAGCGTGCCGTTGACGAGCAGCTGAGCAAGACGAAGGAGGAGCGGAAGTCGCCGCCGAACGGAAACGCCGATCCCGCCCCGCGCGAGACAGCGCGCGCACCCTCACACAGCGCCAGCTGAACCGGGCGCCTCAGCGCGCATATACGTGCTGAGCTGCGCGAGGAAGCCGAACGCTTGACAGCGTTGCACCGCTGACGCCCCCAGGCACGCATTCACCGCAGCTTCACCGGCGGTTCCCCGGCTGTTAACCGGATCTGCCCAAAATGCGGCGAATCTGGGCTTGCGACGAAAACGACTAACAGGAAGACACCGATGATCTCTGCGCCTGAGAGAACCAGCCGGCCCCACAGACTTCGGCCCGACGCGGCACGCCGCCGCGACCCCAGCAGGATCCGGCTCCCGAGTGGTTCGTCCGGTGAGTCCGGTGCCGAATCGGTGCCGGAATTCGCTGGACGGACCACGCACACGGGTGTGGCGCTGGAGCCGGCTATCCGCGGTCGCGGCCGCGTGTCCGGGATAGAGCGAGCGCGATCTCGCCGGCGTTGCGGGCCGAAGGCCAACTTCCATGCAGCGCTTCCGTTCGCCGGTCCGGCTGCCGACGCCTAGCTACGATGGTGTCACCTCTTCCGGAGGATCCGGGCCGGGACGAGGAAGCCGAGCCGATGCTCGAAGAGACCGCCGCCCAGCACACACTCCGCAAGCTGCCTGCCCCACCGCAGCAGCCAGAAGCCGACCTCGAGGACCCCTCGCTGTATTTCAACCGCGAGCTCTCCTGGCTCGATTTCAACGCCCGCGTGCTGGAGCTGGCCGAGGACTCGTCGGTGCCGTTGCTGGAGCGGCTTCAGTTCTGCTCCATCTACTCCTCCAACCTGGACGAGTTCTTCATGGTCAGGGTCGCCGGTCTCACCGATCAGGTGGAGGCGGGAATCGACGCTCGCGGGCCCGACGGGCTCAGCCCCTCCGACCAGCTTGACGCGATCGCCGGCCGTGTGGCACAGCTGGACCGCCGCCAGCAGGCCTGCTTTCAGGGCACGCTGCGCCCAGCCCTCGCCGAGCACGGCATCCGCATCGTCAGCCTCGACTCGGCGTCCGAGAAGGAGCGGGAGGAGATCCAGACGCTGTTCCGCGACCAGGTCTTCCCCGCACTCACGCCGCTGGTGATCGGGCTCGGCCGACCCTTCCCCTACATCTCCAATCTCTCGCTGAGCCTCGCGGTGCTGCTGCGCGACCCCGAGGCCGAGACCGAGGTGATCGCGCGGGTCAAGGTCCCGAAGGAGCTGCTGCGTCGCTTCCTGACCACCGGCGACGGCTCCACGTTCGTTCCCCTCGAGGACGTAATCGCCCACAACCTCGACGCCCTGTTCCCCGGCACCGAGGTGATCGACTACGGGTTCTTCAAGGTCACCCGGGACGCCGACTTCACGGTCTCCGATGAGGCTGATGACCTGCTGCTGGCGGTCCAGGACGAGCTGCGGCGACGCCGCTTCGGCGAGGTCCTGCGGCTCGAGATCTCGGCCGGGATGAACCCGAAGCTGCGCGCCCAGCTCACCGAGGCCCTGCGCATCGAGGAGCGCGAGGTCTACGAGAGCGACGGCCTGCTCGACCTCGCCGACGTCAAGGACATCGTCCAGGGAAGCAGCGGCCACAGCGGGCTGCGCTACCCGCCCTGGAACCCGGTCACCCATCCGCGCCTCCAGGGCGAGGACGGCGACGCGGTCGGCATGTTCGCGGCGATTCGTCAGGGCGACGTGCTGGTCCATCATCCCTACGATTCGTTCTCGACCTCGGTCGAGCGCTTCGTCGAGCAGGCGGTCGCGGACCCCGACGTGCTGGCGATCAAGATGACCGTGTATCGGACCAGCGACGACTCACCGCTGGTCCCGGCGCTGATTCGGGCCTCGGAGCGCGGCAAGCAGGCCGTCTGCATGGTGGAGCTGAAGGCGCGATTCGACGAGGAGGCGAACATCCAGGCGGCGAAGTCGATGGAGGAGGCCGGCGTCCACGTCGTCTACGGCATCCCCGGGCTGAAGACCCACGTGAAGGCGATCCTTATCGCGCGCCGCGAGGGCGACAGGGTCCGCCATTACGTCCACGTCGGCACCGGCAACTACAACCCGACGACGGCGCGGCTGTACACCGACCTCGGCCTGTTCACGGCCGATGCCGACATCGGCGCCGACGTCGCCGAGATGTTCAACTTCATCACCGGTTACGGCCGGCCCGCCGACTACCGCAAGGTGCTGGTCTCGCCGACCACGATGCGCAAGCACATCCACGGGGAGATCGAGCGGGCGATCGACGCCAGGCGCCGTGGAGGCACGGCCCGGATTGCGATGAAGATGAACGCGCTGGTCGATGCCGGCTGCATCCAGGATCTATATGAAGCGTCGCGGGCGGGTGTGCGGGTCGATCTCAACATCCGCGGGGTCTGCTGCCTGCGGCCCGGGATCCCCGGTGTCTCGGAGAACATCTCCGTCAACTCGGTCGTCGGCCGCTTCCTCGAGCACTCGCGCATCTATGTCTTCGAGCGCGATGGCGAGACGCGCGCCTACATGGGGTCGGCCGACCTGATGCCCCGCAACCTCGACCACCGCATCGAGCTGGTCGCGCCGGTCGAGGAGCCGTCGCTGCGCGACGAGGTCGTCGACATCGTGGAGCGCTCACTGGCCGACAACACGAATTCGTGGACTCTGGGCGCCGACGGTCGATGGACCCGCCGCGAGCCCGGCGCGGAGCGGCCGCGCAGTGTGCAGGGCGAGCTGCGCGAGTGGCACGCGGCGAGGGCCGCGGAGCACCTCGCGACCGCCGCCTCCTAGGCCGCGGATCGCACCGGCGGCTCTGGTACGTTGGCCAGGGTGGCTCGCCTCTCACTCCTACCTCGGGACCGCACCTTCTTCGACCTCTTCATCGAGGAGGGTCAGAACGCCCTGCGGGCCGCCCAGATGCTCGACGAGATGATGGGCATCTGGCCCGAGGACAACGGGCTGGCGCGAGACATTCTCAAGGCCGAGCAGGAGGGTGACCGGATCACCCACGACATCGTCCAGCGCCTCAACTCGACCTTCGTCACCCCGATCGACCGCGAGGACATCTACGGGCTGGCGACCCAGATGGACGACATCGTCGACTACACCGAGGAGGCCGCTGACTTCCTCGGCCTCTACAAGATCGAGGCCCCGATGGAGCAGGCCCAGGCGCTGACCAAGGTGCTGGTCTCGTCCTGCGAGCAGCTCGCCCAAGGGCTCGAGCACCTGCCCAGCTTCAAGGACCTCGACCGCTACTGGATCGAGGTCCACCGGCTCGAGAACGAAGGCGACCGAATCTCCCGCGACGCGGTCGCCTCGCTGTTCTCAAACGGCATCGACCCGATGGTCGTGATCCGCTGGAAGGACATGTTCGCGGTGCTCGAGGAGGCGATCGACTCCACCGAGACCGCCGCCCAGATCATCGAAGGCATCGTGATCAAGAACAGCTAGATGAGCAGCCCCGCGCCAGCGTGAGCAACGACCTCGTCCTGGTCATCGTCGTCGCCACGGCGCTGGCCTTCGACTTCACCAACGGCTTTCACGACACCGCGAACGTGGTCGGGACCTCGATCTCGACCGGGGCGGCGGCGCCGCGGGTGGCGATCGCGTTCGCGGCGCTGTTGAACTTCGCCGGCGCCTTCATCTCGCTGGCCGTCGCCGCGACCATCGCCAAGGACGTGGTCAACGCCGAGGCGATCAACTCGCTGAACATCATCTTCGCCGGGCTGATCGGGGCGATCACCTGGAACCTGATCACCTGGTACTTCGGGCTTCCCTCCTCAAGCTCGCACGCACTGATCGGTGGAGTCGTCGGATCCACGGTGGTGGCGGTCGGGACCGGCGCCGTGCTCGCCGACGGCCTGGTCGGCAAGGTGCTGATCCCTGCGGTGGTGGCGCCGATCCTGGCCTTTCTGGTGGCCGGAATCGCGATTGGCTTCGCATACCGGATCGTCGGGCGATTGCGGCCCGGCCCCGTCACCCGCGGGTTTCGCTTCGGCCAGGTGATCTCGGGCGGAATGCTGGCCCTCGCCCATGGGACCAACGACGCGCAGAAGACGATGGGCGTGATCACCCTGGCGCTGATCGCGAACGGGAACCTGAGCAGCGACGCGGGGACGCCCTTCTGGGTGATCATCTCGGCTGCCACCGCGATCGCCCTTGGCACCTACAGCGGCGGCTGGCGGATCATCCGCACCACCGGCACCCGGATCATCAAGATGGACGCTGCCCAGGGATTCTCGGCCCAGGGGGCCGGCGCGGCAGTGATCCTCGCCTCCACCCACTTTGGGTTTCCGCTCTCGACCACGCACGTGATCAACGGAGGCGTGATGGGCGCCGGCGCTGGAAAGCGGATCTCGGCGGTGCGCTGGGGGGTCGCCGGCAACATCATCGTCGCCTGGCTCCTTACCCTGCCCGCCGCGGCGGCGATTGGCGCCGCCGCCTACGGGTTGACGCGGATCTTCGGCACCGGGGCGTTGGGCCCGGTTCTGGTCTCGCTGATGGGGATCTCGCTGATCGCCGCGGCCCTCGGACGCCGCAACCAACGGGGAGCACCCGTACCGGCCTCTTGATCGTCCACGCGACCATCCTCGAGACCAAGGAGCTGCTCGAGACCGTGGCGGTGTCGGTGATCGCCGGGATCGGCGTGACGATCGTCTTCTCGATCGCCGTCTACGGCGCAACCCGTTTCGCCGACCTGAGCCGCGACGATCGCCCGTTCGCCGCCACCGCCGCCATCGTGACTGCGTTGGTCGCCTTCGCTGCCTGCATCGCGGCGGTGGTGGTCGGAATCGTCGTGATGATCCACAAGTAGACCGCCGTACAATCAGCGCATGCGGAGCCTTCGCGCCCTGCGAAACCTGGCGATCATCGCCGCGGTCGCTGCGGTGATCGCGTTCGCTCCCGGAGGTGGCAATGGCGCCACCACCGTGGTGACGGCGCTCACCATGGCTTTCTACGTCGTGCTGGTCGCCTTCGCCTACCAGCAGTACCGCGAGAACCAGCTCACGCTGACGGCGCTCAGCGACGGTAGGCGCGCGGTGCTGTTCGGGGCCCTGGGCTTGATCGCTCTGCTGATCGCCGGCACCGACAGGTTCTTCCACTCGGGGGGCGGGACGCTGGTCTGGCTGCTGTTGCTCGGGGGCTCGCTGGCGGCGATTTGGCGCATCTGGCTCGAGGCCAACACCTACTAGCCGACTAGCGCGCCACTAGTCACATCGCGCGCGCCATGCGTGCGCCGCGGGATGCGAGCGTCGGCGCCATGCGCAGGCGGGCACGCAAGAGCGCCTTCGGCCGCGAGCGTGGGGTGGCTTCGGTGGAGCTGGTGGCGACGCTTCCCTTCCTTGGCTTGGCGCTGCTTGCCGCCGCCCAGATCGCGCTGACGGGCGCGGCGCTCTGGGCAGCGGCGATCTCCGCCCGGGCGGGCGCCAGGGCGGTCGAGGTTGGCGGCGAAGCGAGGCCGGCCGCAACGCGGGCCCTGCCCCTGCCGCTTCGCGACGGTGCCACCGTGAGCGACCGCGACGGGGTCGAGGTGCGGGTGCGCGTGCCAGCCCTGTTCCCTGGCCTGCCGCGGCTGGCAGTTGGGGCGCAATCCTCGCTGGAGGCTGGGGATGGCCATGGAGGGTGAGGGCGCCCGATCCGTCGCCGGCTCCCAGCTCGGCCAGGCGACCGTCGAGCTGGTCGCCGGCCTTCCCGCTCTGCTGCTGGCTGCGTTTCTGGCGCTCCAGCTCCTGACTGTCGGCTTCGCGGTGACCCTGGCCGACGGTGCAGCGGAGGCCGGCGCGGTGGCTCTCGCCTCGGGCCGCAATGCCGCTCCCGCCGCCCGCCACGCGTTGCCGGGGTGGGCGCGCGATCGCGCCTCGGTGACGGTCGACGGTGGACGGGTGACGGTTCAGGTGCGGCCGCCCTCACCGCTCGGGTTCCTCTCCGATCGCCTCGCGCTGCACTCCTCGGCATGGGTTCGGAGGCCAGGCTGAGCGGGGCGGAGCGCAGCGCCGGATCGCCGACCGTGGTGCTGGCCACCGCGGCCAGCGGGGCCCGCGGTTCCGACGCGTTGGCCGCGGCCCTTGCAACCTGCGCGGCCGACGAGCGACGGGCCGCGCTGCTGGTCGAGGTGGGCGGCGGGTCACGCCCGCGACGGCCCACGCTGCTCGCGTCGCCGGCTGCGCGGCGCTGCGAGACCGAGCTTCGCGACTGCGGCGTGGTCGCCGCCGCTCGCGGGCTGATCTGCCACGTCGCCGCGGGCGAGGGGGCGGACGGCCTCGACCGCGCCGCGCAGGCGATCACCCGCCCGCGAGATTGCGCTGTCTGCGTCCTCCACGTCGAAGCCGCGCTGTGGCTGGCGGCGCTCGATCACCCGGGGTTCGCGGTAAAGGCTGCGGTGATCCGCGCCGAGCTGCCCCGCGACAGATCGCTGGCGGCGCTGGCGGTGCGCGATCTGCGAGCGCGCGGGCTGGCGGTGCGCGTGGCGCTGCACCCGATCGGCTGGGCCGCGGGGCGGCGGGCCCTCGCCGGCGTACCGATCGGCGGCGCCGACCAGACGCGGCTGCGGCGCTGGACCGCCGCCCTGCTGGGCGGCGCCGTCCTTCGATCCGCACAGCGAGCGGAATCGACCGGCCCGCTCCGAGCCGCGGCAGGCCAGGCGCTGCCCGCGCTGATGGGCGGCGTGGCGATCCTGCTGATCGCCGCGCTGGCGATGGTCTCGATCGCCGGTGCGCTGACCGGGAAGGGCCGCTTGCAGCGGTCCGCCGACCTGGCGGCGCTCTCGGCCGCCCGCTCGATGCGCGACGAAATGCCGCGCGTGACGGCGCCGCCGCGGTTGCCGAACGGCGCTCCG
>JBBQNM010000023.1:0-30694 GCA_038329895.1 Solirubrobacterales bacterium
GTTCTCGCCCTGCGCCCCCCAGACGGTGACGTCGAAGTAGTTGGGCTTGTCGATCCACTCGCCGGTCTGCCCGTCCTTGCGGCTGCTGTTGACGGCGACGCGCAGCTTGCAGACAGCGGTGCCGCCGGGGGTGCTGCGCAGCTCGGGATCGCGGGTCAGGTTCCCCGTGATCACAACCGTATTGATGTTCGTCGCGGCCAAAGTCTTCGCTCCTCTTCAGTTATTCCTTGAGATGTTCAGTCTAAGTCGCGGCCCGGCGGTTCCCTCCCCCGTTGGGGTGAAAAGACCGCAACTTGCGGCGCCACGCGTAGACGACCCCTCGGCTAAGAGGCCGGCGCTTCCCGCTTCGCCGCCGCGGGGGGCGAGCTCGGAGCGCTCGCGGCCGGCGGGGCGATGACCGGAGACCTGGGGTCGACGCGGAAGATCCGGAACCGCAGCACGCCGTCGGCGATCTTCAGGCTGTGGTCGAGCTGGCCCAGCAGCTCGGGTGACGCCTCGAAGCGCAGCCAGCGGTAGTCCGCCTCGGTGCGCTGGCGAATCTCGTAGGCGAGCTTTCGCATCCCCCAGTTGTCCTCGTGCTTGAGGTTGCCGTCCGAGTCGATCTGCTTGCGGACCTCGTCGGCGAGCTTGTCGCGGGCGGAGTCCTCAAAACCTGGATCGAGCATCAGGACCAACTCGTATTCGCGGGGTTCGGTGGCCAAGAGCGGTCGCTGAGGATATCGGGCAGGTGGTGTTGGCCGCGGCGCTGCGCCGCGGCACTGGCGTGTCAGGCGGCAAAGCCGCCGCAAATACGGGTTGGCCGCGGCGCTGCGCCGCGGCACTGGCGTGTCAGGCGGCGAAGCCGCCGCAATTGTTCCGGCAGGGGAGAGGCGCCGCCCCGCGCCCCATTAGGGAGGCGTGTGGAGGCGGATCCGATGGCAGAGCGCCGGGCGTCTGGGCGCCGCGATTGTCGCCTGCGTGGCGATCGTCAGGGTCGCCCCGGGACTGATGCGCGCACCCGAGCCACCACCGCTGGAGCCCGCTGTCGGCCTGCCGCGGGCACGTCCTCGGTCGCACCCGCCCGCCTTGCGTCAGGGGCCGAAGCCCCGGCCGCCAGGTGCCCGCCGCCGCCCCCACGATGCGAAAGGGTGGGGGCACGATGCCAAGCCGGGTCGCCGGCCTCGGCAGCGGGATCGGCATGCCGAGCGCCAGCATCCGCCGCGCCAGGGACGAGGTCACCGGCCTTCCCATCCGCAGGGTCCGCACCCCATGCCCGCCGCGCCTCCGCTCCCGCCGCCGGCTCCGAACGCGGCTCCGCCACCAGCTCCGCCAGGCCCGCCGCCGCGGCCCGAATTCGGCTTCTAATGGCTAGTGGCCCAGTGCCAGTGGCTAGTGACCAGCGACTAACCCACCGCGGCCCGATCGCCGCGTTTCAGGCGGATGTCGGCGAGCTGCTCGTCGACCCAGTCGCCGGGATCGCGCGAGAGGATGATCTCGCGCAGACGCTGCGCACGCACGCGCCGCTCCTCCATGTCCATGGTCAGCGCCCGGTAGATCGTGTCGGCCTGCTCCTGGATGTCGAACGGGTTCACCGACAGCGCGCAGTCGGCCAGCTCCTCGTGCGAGCCGGTGTTCTCGGAGAGCATCAGCACGCCGGAGCGCGTGTTGACGATCGGCGCCTCCTTGGCGACCAGGTTCATGCCGTCGAAGATCGAGTTGACCATCAGCAGATCGAACTGCTTGTAGCGGGCGACGGCGTCGTGGAAGTTCTCGTAGATCCGCAGGTCGATGGGCATCCAGTCGGTGGTGCCGTGGCGGTGGTTGATGACCGCTACCAGCGCCTCGATTCGCTCCAGGTACTCCTGGTATTCGGCAACGTCCTGCCGGGAGGGCTGCAGGTGCGCGATGAAGGTCACCTTCTCGCGGAACTCGGGGTGCTGGGCGAGGAAGGTGTCGAAGGCGGTGAATCCGCGCAGCACGTTCTTGGACAGGTCGGCGCGATCGACGCGGATGATCAGATGCTCGCGGCGACGCTCGAGCACCTCGCGCTCGGCCTCGGCGACCTCCTCGGAGGCGGCCGCCCGCTCCAGCCGCTCCGCGTCGACCGCCAGCGGGTAGGCGCGCACCCAGGTCTCGCCGCCGGGATGGCTGACACTGAGGTCGCCATAGCTGACGTCGAGCTCGAGAAGCTCCTGGCAGCAGCGCAGAAAGTTGCGGCAGTAGGCGCTGGTGTGGAAGCCGATGATGTCGTTGGCGAGCATGCCGCGATAGATCTCCTCGCGCCAGCGCCCCGGCAGCACTCGCCAGCTGTCCGGCTGCGACCACGGGATGTGCACGAAGTGGTGAAGGAACGCATCGGGTCGCTCGGCGCGGATCAGGGCGGGCGCCGTGTAGAGGTGGTAGTCGTGGAGCATCACCAACGGCTCCCGGTCGTCGCGGATCTGCCTGACGACCTCGCCGGCGATGTCCTCGTTGACCGCCTTGTAGCCGAACTCCCAGGCGTCGAGCTCCTCCTCGCGGATGTCGGGGGCGTTGGAGAGGTCCCAGAGGTAGTGCTGGATGAACCAGAGGATCGGGTTGGCGATCACGTTGTAGAAGCGGTCGTAGGAGTCGGGGTCGCTCTCGACCAGGCAGAGCCGGTAGGTGACGCCCTCGATCTCGATCTCGATCGGCCCGTCGGTCTCCTCGAAGACGGCGACGTCTTCGTCGGTCATCGTCGAGGCGATCCAGAGCGCATCTCGGTGCGAGACGAGGCCGGAAAGCGCGGTCACCAGGCCGCCGCCGCCCCTGTTCACCCGGCGATTTCCCTGCTCGTCTCGTTCGAACTGGGCAGGACCGCGATTGGAGACGATGACTAGGCGCGGAATGTCGGGCATGGGGTGAGGGTACCCGCCAGCGACTAGACCTCCAGGTCAGTGAACATCTCGAGCCAGTCGCGCAGTAGGCGCGGGGTGAGGAAATGGGCCCGTGTGTGCTCCTTGCCCTTGCGGCCGAGGAACTTGCCCAGCGCCGGGTCGGTGAGGATCTCCAGCGAGCGCGCCGCGGCCTCCTGGGGCGAGTTGACCAGAAAGCCGCTCTCGCCGTCGGAGATCTGCATCGGGATGCCGCCGACGTTGCCGGCCACGACCGGCCGCACCTTCCACAGCGCCTCGGTGACCGTCAGCCCGAAGCCCTCGCGGATCGATTTCTGAAGCACGACGTCGGACTGCGACTGGAAAGCGTTGACCTCGATCGCGCCGACGTTGTTGAGGTTGTTGAGGATCTTGATGTCGGGGTCGGAGTCCGCGTACTCGAAGGTCTTCTGGAAGAACTCCCAGCCCTCCGGATCGTCGGTGGCCATCGAACCGACCAGCGCCAGCTGCACCTCGGGCATCTGGCGGGTGACCACGCGATAGGCGTCGATCACCCCGATTGGGTCCTTCCAGGGATCGAAGCGGGAGACCTGGCACATCAGCGGCCGGTCGATGTCGATCCCGAACTGGCCGCAGACGAAGGAGGCGTCCTCTGGCGAGAGCGCCATGTTCTTCGGCGACAGCGGGTCGATCGCCGGGGGGACAATGCGGATTTCGGGGCCCGTGTTCCCGTCGAGGCCCTCGGGGACGTACTGCTGCATGTGCCAGACGGTCGCGTCGTATTCGTGCATCTGCGGCAGCAGCCTCTCGATCGGCGCCGGGTTGGGTTCGGAGAGGTCTATGTGGCAGCGCCAGATCCAGCGCTTCGCGTGCCCGGCGGCCACCGACCGCACGCCGATCGGCTGCGGGTCGTGGACGATGATCACGTCCCAGTCCTCGTTGATAGCCCGCCCATTCAGCTCGTTGACGCGATCGAAGAGCTCCCACTGCTCGTCGCTCAGTGTGGTCTCGTCCCCCTGCAGCGAGTTGTGGAGGAGCTTGGTCGCGTTGAAGAACTCCTCCTGGCCCATGATCACCTGCCAGTGTGCGTCGAGCCCGACGTTGCGCATCAGCGGCACCAGCGCGTAGAGGATCTCGGAGACCCCGCCGCCGAACGCAGTCGCGCTGACGTGCAGGACACGGCGCCCCTCAAGCGGTCCCGCAAGCTCGCGGATTCGCTCGATCAGCTCGCGGCCGCAAAGATGCGTGTAGTCGGCCAGCGTTTTGTCCCCTAGTGCGACTTCTTGGAGCAAGCCCGAAACCCCGTTTCAGTTGGAGTGGCGTCTATCAGCCTGAAGCCGTCGCAAGACGTTCGATTCCTGCGTCGATGGCGGCGCAGATCTTCGCATGAAGGTCTCGGTTTGCGGCGGTGATGCATGAGATCTGAAAGTCGGCCCCCGAGCCGAGCAGCGGACGGGAGGCAAGCGGCGCGCCGTAGGCGTCGGTGACCACCGCGCCGGCCTCCTCGAGACAGAGGGCCGCCGCCGCGAGGTCGTAGGGCGAGTTGTTGAGCACCGCGCCTTCGCCGACCCGTTCGAACCGCGCTCGCATGCCGGGCAGGTCGGCGACCATGCGCGGGCCCGGCTCGACGTAGGCGTCGAGCTGCCCGGTCGCGATCCGCGTCATGTCGTAGGTCGCCGAGCCGAGGTCGAAGGTGGCGCCGCCGACCGAGGAGGCGTCGATCAGCTCCGCGAGCACCTCGATCGTCTGCCGCGCCGGGCGTCCGCGCAGACCGTAGGTCCAGAACATCCGCTCCAGTCGTGTGTTCGAGGAGAGCTGGGGCGCCGGGTGAAGGCCCGCACCGCGCTCGGCGATGAAGGCGGCGCCGCTCTTGATCTCGACGATGCAGCCGATCGCCACGTCTCCCATCGTCGGTTCGCCTTCCAATCGGGCCGCGGCGACCGACACGCAGGCCGACTCGAAGCCTGCCAGGGCAGGGCGGGTGCCGTCGATCGGGTCGACGATCAGGACCCAGGACGGATCGCGGCCCGCCGGGGTGACCATGCCGCGATCCTCGGAGTAGAAGGCGACCTCCGGCGCCCGCTCGGCAAGGAAGCTCTCCATCAGCGACTCGGCGCGCTCGTCGATCGCGAACGTGACGTCGCCGCCCTCGCCGCGACCGCCGTCGGCGCCGACGTGGTCGCGCCCGCGATGGGATCCCAGCTCGCCGATCAATTCGGCTCGCAGCGCCAGCGCGAGATCGGAGCAGAGCGCCCGGGGTGGAGCGACGGACACCGCGGCCGTGGTCTACCCGGAGGACCCGGTCGGCCGCGTGCCAAGCGTGACGTCGATGCTCTGGTGCTGACCGTCGCGGAGGATCTGGAGCGTCACGTGGTCGCCGGGCTTGTACTGCGAGATGAAGATGGAGAGGTCGCTGGGCCCAACCACCTTCTTGCCGTTGACCGCCAGGATGAGGTCGCCTCCGACCCTCACCGGCGAGGCCTGGAAGTGGATCGTGTGATCGGCGCCCTTCAGGCCCGCCTGGTCGGCGGGACCGCCGGGAACGACCTTGGCGATCAGTCCCCCGTAGTCGGTGTCGAGCCCCAGGTGCTGGGAAAGCTGCGGGTAAAGCGCTTGGCTCGAGACCCCGATGTAGGCGTACTCCGCCTTGCCGTTGGTGCGCAGCTGGTCCAGCGACCGCTTTATGGCCGAGATCGGAACTGCGAAGCCGACTCCGGCGTTGGTGTCGGAGCGGGTCTCTATCTGCTGGTTGATGCCGACCACGTTGGCGTTCGCGTCGAGCAGCGGGCCTCCCGAGTTGCCCGGATTGATCGCCGCATCGGTCTGGATTTCGTTCTCGATCTGAAACTGGGTCAACGACTTCACCGAGCGCTTCTTGGCCGACACGATGCCCACTGTGAGCGATTGCTGCTCGCCGAACGGGCTGCCGATCGCGGCCACTGGATCACCGACCTGAAGGTTCGCGTCGTTGCCGAGCTGCAATGGGACCAGGTCGAGCCCGTCGGGGTCGACCTTGATCAGCGCCACGTCGGCGAACGGGTCGACGCCGAGCACCTGGGCGGAGACCCGGTTTCGGTCCGCAAACTCCACGTACACCTGGTTGGCCTTGCTGAGGTTCGAGCCCTCTCCCTGGCTGACCACATGGGCGTTGGTGACGATCTCACCGTCCTTGTTGAGCACGAATCCCGATCCCTGGCCCGCCGCAGCCTGGCCGAGCAGCCCGCTGCCGCCGAAGACCGACAGCACGGTGACCACCCCGGGTGCAGCTCGCTGATAGATCTGCACTGGGTTGAACTGGCTCCCGGACGCCTGCACGACGACCCGGGGGGGCGGCGGAGTCGCGGCGGCCGTCGCGCCCGCCGACTTGCCGTTGTTCCCGTTGCCCCCACTACCGCAGGCCGCCAGCACCACCGTCGCCGCGGTGGCGCACGCCATCGCGGCGCGACTCGCGAACCGTCCCCTGCCGGTGCCGCGAAGCCTCACGCAGTGGCTCCGCTGGGCGCCTCGTCGGGCTCTCCCCGCGACGGGCTCGGTGCGGGGCGAGCGAGCGGGAGATCGAGGATGAACGCGGTGAAACCCTTGCTGGAGACGACGCCGAGGCGACCCTCCATGCGCTCGGCGAGCTCACGGGCGATCGCCAGGCCGAGGCCCGAGCCGCTCACGGAGTCGCCGGTGTGGAAGCGCTCGAAGATCTGCGCCTGGGCGCGGGGCCCGATTCCGGGTCCGCCCTCGTCGGAGACGATCAGCTCCGCGCGTCCGCTGTCTTGGGTCGTCGTCACGGTCACCTTGACGCCTTCGGGGGTGTGGCCGAGGGCGTTGTCGAGCAGGATACGGATGATCTGCCGCACTCGATCGGGGTCGGCCTCGGCCAGCGCCCGGCGATCGGGGGTCCGCACCTCCAATCTCGAGCCGTGGAGGTCGGCGGCGGGACCGAACTCGCGGGCGATCTCCGTCGCCAGCTCGCCGAGGTCCACGGTCCCGGTAGAGATCTCCAGCGCCCCGGCGTCCAGTCTCGAGAGGTCGAGCAGGTCGGTGGTCAGCTTGGTCAGCCGGACCACCTGCTCACGCATCGTGCGAACGAACTCGGCCCGCGCCTCGGGGTCGGGGTCCTCCTCGTCGAGCAGCTCGACGAACCCTCCCAACGAGAAGATCGGCGTGCGCAGCTCATGCGATGCGTTGGCGATGAACTGCTTGCGGGCGTGGTCGAGCTCGGCGAGGCGACGCTGCATGTCGTTGAAGGTGCCCGCAAGCTGGCCCAGTTCGTCGGAGGAGTCGACCGGGATCGGGGAGAAGTCGCCGCGCGCGACCCTCTGGGCGGCCCGGTCGAGGCGGCTGAGGCGGCGCGAGATCGCCCGAGCCGCCCAGAACCCGGCCAGCAGCGAGAGGGCGAGTGCGATTGCCCCGGCGATCAGGATCTGGCGCTTGATCAGCGCCACGTTGTCGCTCACCTCGCCGAGCGTCTGCGAGAAGACGGCGATCCATACCGGACGCGCCGCAGGCAGCGGGAGGGCGACCTCGCCGCTGCGCGAGCCCGAGATCACCTCGGTGCCGGCGCGGGCCTCGCCCTCGGCAGCCTGGGCGGCTACGTCGAATCGGGCCGCAACCGGGCTGGACTGCGCCTGTGAGTCGCTGATCACGAAGGCGGGCCTCGGCACCCCACTGGCGTCGCGCACGCCGAGCAGCGTTACCCGCGAGTCCGTTGCCTGAGAGACGCGGCGCAAGAGCGCCCCGAGCTGCGGTTGCGATAGCCCCTCCCGCATCGCCTGCAGCAGGTGAGCGCTCTGCTGTGTGCTGCGGTCCTCGAGCCGTGACAGCTTCTCGGAGGTGAGGCTTGATTGAAGCTGCGGGACGACGTAGAGGTAGACGAAGCCGATCGCTGCCGCCGTGATCCCGAAGAACAGCAGCAGAAGTCGATTGCGAACCGTGTTGAGCCGTTGCCATCTCATCGTCGCCGCCCGGGCTGCGCTCAGGATTCCTCCCGGAAGCGGTATCCGACCCCGCGTACGGTGAGCAGGTACTCGGGGGTGCGCGATTCGCGCTCGATCTTCTCTCGCAGATGTCGGATGTGGACGTCGACCGTGCGCGGGTCGCGGTACTCGGAGTCACCCCAGACGTGCTCGAGCAGCGTCTCGCGCGACAGCACGCGGCCCGGCGCCCGCGCGAGCGCCGCGAGGATCTCGAACTCGACGTAGGTGAGCTGCACGGTGTCGCGCCGGACCATCACCGTGCGGCGCTCGAAGTCGATGTGCAGATCGCCGCTTTGGATCGGCTCCGCGACCGCCTGCCGGGCCCCCGGCATTCGCGAGCGCCGCAGCGCCGCCTTCACACGGCTGCGGAACTCCCGCATCGAGAACGGCTTGGTGATGTAGTCGTCGGCGCCCATTTCCAGGCCGACGACCTTGTCGATCTCGTCACCCTTCGCGGTCAGCATGATGATCGGGACCTGGCTGCGCGAGCGCATGCGCCGGCACACCTCGACCCCGTCGAGCTTCGGCAGCATCAGGTCGAGCACCACGAGGTCGAAGCGCTGCTCGGAGAAGCGGCGCAGCGCCTCCTGGCCGTCGTGGGCCGCAATCACCTCGTATCCGTCTCTACGAAGCGGATAGGTGAGCAGTGTCTGCACGGCCTGCTCGTCGTCGACGAGCAGGATTCGCGCCGATCCCTCGGCCATGCACAGAGGTTAGAAGGCGCCGGCCAGAAGTCAGAATGGGATCGACCATTGGGCACAGAGCTGCGCGCGCTCCGGCCCGCCTTCTGCTTCCCTGCCTTCTTCCCGGCTGATGCTTCAACCGCGCCTATACAGAGCTGGTCTGCTCCTCGCCCTCGCCGCGGCTGTGGTGCTGATGTTCTCCGTCGTCTCGCGACCGCCGCCGCTGCGAAGCGACGTCGCGGCCGACGCCTTCGATGGGAACCACGCGGCTGGGCTCGACCACCAGCTGCTTGCCGTCGCACCAAACCGTGAGCCCGGGAGCAGTGGCGCCGCCGCCGCCGCGGACTTCGTCACCGAGCGCTTCCGGGCGATACAGGGTGGGTCGGTGTCCGAGCAGCGCTTCAGCGGCGACTTCAACGGCAATGACGTGCAAATGCGAAACGTGAGCCTGGTGCTCCCGGGTCTCTCGGAGCGCCGCATCGTGATCGTCGCGCCGCGCGATTGCGCCGCCGGGCGCTGCGCGGTTTCGAGCGGGGCCGCGACTGCCGCCCTGCTGGAGCTGGCCTCCGACTTCGACGGCGCCCGGCATACCAAGACGCTGGTCTTCGTCTCCACCGATGGTTCGGTTGCCGGCGCGGCGGGCGCGAGGCTGCTGGCAGGAGAGCTTCAGGACACGCCGGCCGAGGCGGTGATCGTGCTGTCGCAGCCGGGCTCGGGGCTGGGCCGGCGCCCGTTCGTGGTGCCGTGGTCGGCGGGTCCTCAGAGCGCCTCGATTCAGCTCTTGCAGAGCGCCCGAGCAGCGGTCGGCTCGGAGGTGGGAGGCGACCCGCTCGCGCTGCGCACCTTCCCCAGCCTCTTTCGCCTCGCGATCCCAAGCGGCCTCCAGGAGCAGGCGGTGCTGATCGAGCGCGGCGCCGACGCGATCGGGATCTCCTCGGCCGGCGATCGCCCGCTCCCCTCCTCCCAGGATGGCCTTGGCTCGCTTGACCCCGAGGCCCTGGGGGGCTTTGGGCGGGCCAGCCTCTCGCTCGTCTTCGCGCTCGACAGCCTCCCCAATCCGCTCGAGCACGGACCCGACGCCTACCTGCCGCTGGCCGGAAAGCTGATCCCCGGGTGGGCGCTGGCGCTGCTTGCGGCCGCGCTGCTGCTCCCGGTCGGGCTCGTTTCGATCGACGGGCTCGCCGGCGCCTCGCGCGCCAACGAGCCGGTGCGCCGCGCACTGCTGTGGACGCTCGGGCGCTCGATTCCGTTCCTTGCCGTGCTGGTGCTCGCCTACGCGATGTCGCTGGTGGGTCTGATCCCTCGTCCCGCCTCCCCCTTCGACCCCCAGAGTCACTCGTTCGGACTCGGTCCGGCGCTCGTGCTGGTTGCGTTGGCTGCGGCGTTCGTCGCGACCGTAGTCGCGACTCGTCGCCTGATCCCTCCGGCTGGCGCCGAGGAGGCGCTCACCCCGGCGATCGGCCTCGTGATCTTCGTCTCGACCGCGGCGGTCTGGCTCGTCAACCCGTATCTGGCCCTGTTGCTGGTTCCGACCGCCCACCTCTGGCTTGCCGCGGCCCTGCCCGAGCTGCGGAGCCAGCTCGTGCCGATGCTGGTCGCGCTGGCGCTGGGCATGGTCGTGCCGCTGGTTGCGATCGGCTACCTCGGCTCCAGCCTCGGTGTCGGATGGGCGGTGCCCTGGCAGCTTGTGCTCATGTTCACGGGCGACCAGTTCGGTCTGCCGCTGGGGGTTGCCCTCTGCGTGCTCGGCGGTTGCCTGATCGCGATCGTCGAGCTGGCGACCAGGGGCCGCGCCGACGCTCCGAGCGAGCGCCCCGTCGTACCCCCGCTCGGCAGACACGCGGGCCCCGGGTCGCTAGGTGGTCCTCCCTCGACATCCGTGCCTGGACACAAGTTCTAGTACCGAGTACTTATGAGGGCCGGAGCGTCTGCCGATAGTGGTATCGGTAAGGGCATCGGAAGGGATTTCCAAGATCGGAATGACACGGAGAATGTCACCTAGACAGCTCAAAGCTCTGATCCAAACGGGGCACTACCGCATGGAGCCGGTGCTGGTCGCCGAGGCCATGCTGGAGCGGCCCGGGGTCCGAGCGTTCCTCGCCCGCGACGGTGCAGAGGCTAGGACAGTTGGTCGTAGCCCCGCGCTTGAAGCTCGCGGCCGCTGGGAGCACTGAGCTTCACACCCTCGCCAGGGACGCAGCGCCCAATCACGGCAAGGGAACCACCCGCATCGGCGACCGCCGCGCGGGCGCGGTCCAGCGACGCCGCGGGCAGGCAGCCGAGAAGCTCGTAGTCCTCGCCCCCGCCGGCCGCAAGCTCCAGCGGGTCCTCGCCGGCCGCCATCGCCACCTCGCGCACGCCGGCCTGAAGCGGAATCGTGGCCAGGTCGATCTCCAGCCGCACGCCGCTCTCGGCGGCGATGTGACCGGCATCGGCCCCGAGGCCGTCGCTGACGTCGATCATCGCGCTTGCTCCGCTGGCGGCCAGGGCCCTGCCCTCGGGGAGGCGGGGCTGGGGGTCGAGCTGGCGCGCCCGAAGAGCGAGGGCGAGGTCGTCGGGCACGCCGCCGCTCGCGCCGCCGCCCTCCAGAAGCCGCAGCGCCGCCGCCGCCCCTCCCAGCTCACCGGTCACCGCGACGACGTCACCGGCGTTCGCGCCTCCGCGGCTGACCAGGCTCTCCGCGCCTGGCGCGTGTCCGACCACGGTCATCGCCACGAACAGGACCGCGGAGCGGCTGATGTCGCCACCGACAAGCGCCGTCCCGGTGCGCGCCGCGAGCGCCTCGGCGCCCTCGAGCAGCTCCAGGCAGCCGTCCTCGTCGAGGTCCTCGGGGACGCCGAGCACGATGTAGGCCTCGCCCGGCTCAGCCCCCATCGCCGCGAGGTCGGACAGCGCCGCGGCCAGGGCCCGGCGCCCGATCGCCTCCAGAGGCGTCGAGTCACGGCGGAAATGGATCCCCTCGACGATCGCGTCGACGGAGGTGGCGGTGACCCCCTCGGGGGCAGTGACGGCGGCATCGTCGCCGACCCCGAGCAGGACCCGCGGGCCCGGCTCCGGGAGGCGCGCGCGTAGCGCGGCGATCAGATCGAACTCGCCCACCCGACCATTGTGAACGGGGCGCGGTTATCCTCGCCCCGGGACCTTGGATCGCCCGACCCCACTCCCGACCCCACTCCTGCATCGCATCGGGGAGGCCGGCGCGACGCTCGGCAGGCGCCCCCCGCGGCGCCGGCCGGTGCGGATCGCGGTGCAGGCCGGTATTGCGCTGCTGATCTTCGGCTTCCTGATCCTCACCGTTGCCCGGCAGTGGGGCGAGCTTCAGGACAAGGGCGTCCATTTCACCCCGATCTGGCTGCTGCCGGCGTTCGGCGTGCTGATGGTCTTCTACGTCATGAGCGCGCTCGGCTGGGACCTGTTGCTGCGGCTGCTCGGCAATCGCCTCAACCCGGTCCGCGCCCAGGTCGCCTGGGGCCAGCCGATGCTGGCGCGCTACGTGCCGGGAAGCGTGCTGTACGTGCTCGCGCGACTGGTCCTCTCCGAACGCGGGGGAGTTCCGCGGCGGCTGACCCTGGCCAGCATCGTCTACGAACAGGCGCTGTCCGCCGCTGCGGCCACCGGGATCGCCAGCTATTTCCTCATCGACCATCCCGACCTCCAGGGGCAGCCGTGGCGCTGGGCCGTGCTGATGGTCGTTCCGGCGGCGATCGTCGTCCTGCACCCGCGGGTCTTCGGGCCGCTCGCGAACCGACTGTTGCACGCCTTCGGCCGCGAACCGCTGCCTGCGACGATCCCCCTCTGGGGGATCCTCGTGATGCTGGTCTACTACGCGATCAGCTGGGCTGTCTGCGGCGTCGGCGTGTTCTTCGTCGCTCGTTCGGTCCACGACTTCGGCTTCAACGAGCTGGCCGCGGTCGGCTCGGCGCAGGCCTTCGGCTACGTCGCCGCACTGGTCACCCTGGTCGCTCCCGCCGGGCTCGGCATCCGCGACGCCGCCTTCGCCTGGGCTATGAAGGCGGCCCTGCCGAGCCAGAGCTTCGCGGTCGGGGCGGTGATCGCGATCGCCGTGCGCGCGGTGCTGACGGTCGCCGAGTTGATCTACGTCGGGTTGGTCACCCTGGTCGGCCGCCACGAGGCGTGGAGCGGGAGCCGGGCGGAGATGGCGCAGGAGATGCAGGCCGAGGCCGGCGCGATCGCGCCCAGGCCGGAATCCGGCTAAATGTTCTTGGCCGCGTTGCGCCGCGGCCCTGGCATGTCAGGCGCCGAAGGCGCCGCAAATGATGTTGATCGTCAACCACCGCCGGTGCCGCCGGTGACCGGTGGCGGAGCAGGCGGCGGCGTGGGCGGCGGCGTGGGCTTCGGGGGCGGTGTCGGCTTGGGCGGCTTCGGCGGTGATGGCTTGGGCGGCGACGGTTTCGGCGCGGGAGCCGGCTTCTGGCCCGCCCCGGGCGCGTACAGCGACGGGTCGTAGCCGTTCTGGCCGCCGGTCTGAGTGCTTGTGCTCGAGGTCGAGGAGCCGCTGGTCGACGAGGACACCGAATAGTTGCCGAAGAACGGCGACCAATGGATCGTGTCCGTGGGCGGTGGGAACTCCACACAGGGAATGCCCGCGTTGACGTAGTAGTCGTGCCAGATCTGGGCCGGGAAGGTGCCGCCGAAGACGGTGATCCCGTGCACGCTTGTCATCGAGAGCGTCGCCTGCGGGTAGCCGACCCAGACGGCGGTCGTCTGGTTGGGCTGAAAGCCGACGAACCAGCCGTCGGTGAAGTCGTCGGTGGTGCCGGTCTTGCCCGCCTGTCCTCCGCAGCCCGTGTAGGCCGCCGTGCCGGTGCCGCCGATGATGTTCTCGTGCAGGATCTTGCTCACCTCGTAGGCGACCGCCGACGAGATGACGCGATTGGCCTCCGGCTTCTCCGGCTGGTCGACGTGACCGTCGGGGAAGATCACCTTGCGGATCGCGATCGGTGGATGGTGGATCCCGCCCGAGGCGAGGGTCGCGTAGGCGTCGGCCATCTCCAGCGGCGAAACCCCGATCCGCAGCCCGCCGATGCCCTCGGCCGGAATGCTGTCGAGATGGCTGGTGATGCCCATCTTGTGGGCCATTTGGGTGACCGAGCTCGGGCCCATGTCGAGGTCGAGCTGCGCGAACACCGTGTTGTCGGAGAGCACCGTTGCCTGCGCGAGGCTGATCGTGCCCGCGTAGCTGTTCTCGGCGGTTGAGACGCTCCAGTGCCCGTACTGGGGCAGGTCCAGCTCCAAGTGCTTGGAGGTGTAGTAGGTGCTGTAGGGGTTGACGCCGCGGTTGATCGCGTCGGTGAGCACGAAGGTCTTAAACGACGAGCCCGGCTGGCGGCGTCCCTGGGCGGCGAGGTTGTACTGGTTGGAGTTGTAGGAGCCACTGGAGGCCATCGCGAGGATGTGCCCGTTGTGGGGGTCGATCGAGACCACCGCCGCAGCCGGATCGGTCGAGTAGGGGAGCTGGCCGACGATCGCATCGCGCCCGGCCTGCTGGAGGGTCGGGTCGAGGGTGGTGTAGATCTTCAGCCCACCCTTGCGGACCGTGTTGACGCCGTAGTCGGAGATCAGCTTGTTCTGGACGTAGTCGAAGAAGTAGGGCTCGCGGATGCTGTTGTAGGCGTTGGAGCGGTGCAGCTCCAGCGGTCGCTGGTAGCCCTCGATCGCCCGGTGCTGGGAGATGTAGCCGAGGTTGGCCATCTTCTGCAGCACCTCGTTGCGCCGCTCCTTCGCACCGACCGGGTTGAGCAGCGGGTTGTACTCGGACGGCGCCTGGGGAAGGCCCGCGAGCAGCGCCGACTGCTCGAGGGTCAGCTTCCGGACCGGCTTCGAGAAGTAGGTCTTGGCCGCCGCCTGCACGCCGACCGCCGTGCGCCCCTCGATCGTCCCGTAGGAGGCGTCGTTGAGGTACTGCTGGAGGATCTCCCGCTTGCTGTGGTCCTGCTCGTACTCGAGCGCCATCTTCGCTTCCTGGATCTTGCGCTCGATGTCGCGCTTGGGATCGGTGATGTAGAGGTTGCGCATCAGCTGCATCGTGATCGTCGAGCCGCCCTGGACGATCTTGCCGCGATCGATGTTCTTTACCGCGGCGCGCACCACGCCTTCCACATCGACCCCGTTGTGCTCGAAGAAGCGCTGGTCCTCGATCGCCACCGTCGCGTACTGAAGCGAGATCGGCATTCGCTTGATCGAGACCGGCTTGCGCGCCTCGTCGGACTGGATGTAGCCCAGCCGGCTGCCGTCCCCGGCATAGATGATCGAGTTCTGACCCTTCTTGACCGGTTTCAGGTTGTCGGGGTTCGGCGCCTCTTCGGCAACGCTGACCACCCAGGAACCGGCGGCGAGGATCGCCGCCGTGATCACCGAGAAGACCACAATCAGGGCCACCGCCAGCTTCGATCGCTTCCTGCTGCCGCGGCGGTGACGCCTGCGCTGCCGCTGCGTCATCGCAAAAAGGGTACTGGGCGCGAGCTGGGGGCCCGACGCCTAGGGCGCGCTCATGCAAGCAGCCCTGCGCGCTGCAGAGCCGTTTGGGCGCGCTCACGCAGTGCTGCCTCCTCGTCGCCGACCCTGGTTCGGTCGAGGTCGGTTGCGACCTTGACCTCCAGGCGCAGGCCCTCGTGCGTCCATTCGGCGATCTGCACCGAATCGGCCCCGACGTCCTTCAGGGCCTCTTCGGCGCGGTCGAGGTCGGTCGCCGGGGGCACCCAGGCGGAGACCGTGACCGGCGCCGAGCGGTCGCCCGTCGAGTGGTTGAAGATCGTGCCGCTGACGATGCTCTCGTTGGGCACCACGACGAGGCGGCCGTCGCCCGGATCGATGTAGGTGTAGGTGAGGGTGATGTCGTCGACCCGCCCCGTCGTGTCCTCGAAGGTGACGCGATCGCCGATCCGCATCGGCTGCGTGATCGCCAGCATCACCCCGGCGACCATGTTGCCGAGCGATTGGCGCGCCGCGAACCCGATCACCAGGCCGATCACCGCGCTGGAGGCGAGGATCCCGGTCGCCAGCCGCTTGATCTGCCCGAACTGGCTCAGCGTCAGCGCGACCCCGATCACCAGGATGACGACGAAAATCAGTCGGCGGACCACGCGCAGCCGGGTGGCGGCGCCGCGCGAAACGCCTCCCTCGGTCATCCGCGCCGCCATCCGCGTGCCGCGGCCGATCACAAGCCTGTCGACCAGGAAGGCGACGATGATCGTGATCACGAGCGTGATCACGGCCGAGACCTCGTCGCCGTGCTCGTGCCAGAAGGATTGATTGGCGGCCATGACCAAGGACATGTCGGGCCGATCCTTTCATCTAGTACCGCGTCAACGGCGGACGCGGCACTGGGGCCGGTGAGAGAATCGCCTGCTCCGTGATGAAGACGAAAGCCGTATTCCTCGACGCGCTCGGGACGCTGGTCGAGCTGGAGCCACCGTGGGTGGGCCTGCGGGAGGCGCTCGGCGACGGCATCCCCGAGGCGCAGCTGGTACCCGCGGTGCGCGCCGAGATGGCCTACTACAAGGCGCACAGCCACGAGGGGCGCGACCCCGAGTCGCTCGCGGATCTGCGGGCGCGCTGCGCCGAGCTGCTGTCGCGCGAGCTGGGTACCGAGGTCGACGTCGAGACGCTCGTCGAGTCGATCCGCTTCGATCCCTACCCGGACGCCGAGCCGACGTTGACACAGCTGCGCGCGCGGGGGATGAAGCTGGTCTGCGTCTCGAACTGGGACTGCTCGCTGGGCGAAGTGCTGGAGCGCTGCGGTTTGGCGTCGCACCTCGACGGAGCCGTGTCCTCCGCGGAGGCTGGGGCAAAAAAGCCCGACCCGGCGATCTTCAAGGCGGCGCTGGCGCTTGCAGGCTGCAGCGCGGACGAGGCGGTGCACGTCGGCGACACGCGCGAGGAAGATGTCGAGGGCGCCGAGGCGGCCGGCATCCGGGCGCTGCTGCTCGACCGCAAGGGCGGAGGCGACGTCGCCAGCCTCGAGGAGGTGGCTGAGCGCCTGTGAGCCCGGACGATTTCACCGCCCCGGCCCCTGCGACCGCCCGCCCGGTCGAGTACGCGAGCTTCGGGCGCCGTCTCGGCGCGGCGTTGCTCGACAGCCTGGTCTTGATCATCGGGCTCGTCTGGCTGCTGGGTGGGGCCTTGCTGACGATCGCCCTGCTGATCATCAGCCTGTCGTTCTACTTTCAGTTCTGTGAGAAGCGTTGGGGGCAGACGATCGGAAAGAACGCGACCGGGATCCGCGTCCTCTCCCTGGATGGCTCCGAGCTGACCTGGAACCAGACAGCGTGGCGCAACCTGCTGCGCCTGGTCGACCTACCGCTGGCGATGATCGGAGCCGACTATCTGATCGTTCGCGGCTCCCCACGCCAGCAGCGGCTCGGCGACCGCGCCGCGAAGACGATCGTGGTGCGAGAGCGCGCCCCCGAGGCACAGGAGCCGCCCGAGCAGCCCTTGGCAGTCGCGGCACCGCCCCCAACGCCGCCCTACGGGGGAGCCGGAGCCCCGACCGCCGCTGAGCTGTTCGGCGACGCGACCGAGGCGCTTGCTCGGCATCCCGCCGCCGGCTCCGCGCCGAGCAATGATCGGGAGGCGGCAGCCGAGAGCTCTGCCTCTCCGCTTAACACCCCCGGCGTGCGATCGAATCCCGCTGCACCAACCGAGGGGCGCCCCACGGCATCGGCCCTGGGTTGGACCGCGCCCGGCTTTCCCTACGCGACTTGGGAGGTCCGCCGCGCAGTTTTCGGGGTGTTGATCGGGTTGCTGGTCGGCGGTTTGTTCGCGCCGCTGCTGGTTGTGCCTTTCGATCCCCACTTCCACTCGACCGGTGGAAAGCTGGTCGCGCAGGCGCTGCTCGAGGTGACTCTGGTCTTCGTCGCGATCGGTGTCGCGATCGGGGCCGCATCCGACATCTCGCTCCGTGAGGGCCTGGCCTCGCTCGGCCTGCGCCGCTTTCGCCCCTCGGCCTTCGGCTGGATGGCGCTCGGGCTGTTCTCCTACTACGTAGCGGCGATCGCCTACGGGGCCTTGATCACCGAGCCGGACCAGAAGGACATCGCGCGGGACCTTGGACTGGACGCCGGCGTGCTGGCGGCGATCCCGGTCGTGGCGCTGATCGTGGTCGTGGCCCCGATCGCCGAGGAGATCTTCTTTCGCGGCATGCTGTTCGGCGGGCTTCGCAAGCGCCTGTCGACCTTCCCGGCGGCGGCGATCAGCGCCCTAGTGTTCGGGGCGCTCCACGCGACAACCGGAATCACGGCGGTACCGCCGCTGATCGTCTTCGGCTTCACGCTGGCGCTGCTGTACGAGCGCACCGGCTCACTGGTGCCGGGGATGATCGCCCACGCGTTCAACAACGCCCTGGCCCTCGCCTTGTCGTCGTGAGTGCCGAGCCCGCGGTCCTGGCCCGCGACCTGCACAAGAGCTACGACGGGCGCGTCGCGGTGGATGGGATCGACTTCGCGGTCGATCCCGGCACCTGCTTCGGCTTCCTCGGCCCCAACGGGGCCGGCAAGACGACGACGATGAAGATGATCTACGGGCTGGCCGAGGTGGGAGGCGGCGAGCTGCGGGTGCTCGGCATCGACGTCGTCGCCGAGCCGCGGCGGGTCAAGGCGCACCTCGGCGTCGTGCCCCAGGAGACCAACCTCGACGGCGAGTTCTCCGTGCTGGAGAACCTGCTCGTGCAGGCCTCCTACTTCGGGATCCCTCGGCGCGACGTCGAGCCGCGCGCCCGAGAGCTGCTCGAGTTCACACAGCTAACCGAACGGGCCGGGGACCGCATCGAGACCCTCTCGGGCGGGATGAAGCGCCGCTTGCTGGTCGCCCGGGCGCTTATCAACGAGCCCGACATCGTGGTGCTCGACGAGCCGACCACCGGGCTCGACCCGCAGGCACGGCTCGCGGTCTGGCGGGCGATGGAGGAGCTCAAGGACCGCGGTGTCAGCCTTCTGCTGACCACCCATTACATGGAGGAGGCGGCGCGGCTCTGCGATCGCCTGGTGATCATGGACCTGGGGAGGATCGTCGCCGAGGGCGAGCCGGTGGAGCTGATACGCAAGCATCAGGCTGAGAACCTGGAAGAGGTCTTCCTCGATCTCACCGGGAGGCATCTGCGTGAAGACTGACTCTCCCAGTTCGCTGTCGCGTTCCCAGATCATCCCCTCACCCCGCTATGCAGCCAGCGTCGTGGGCCGAAACGCCCGCGTCTTCTCGAAGCTCTGGAAGGGCTCGCTGGCGCCCCAGTTCATCGACCCGCTCTTCTACCTGGTGGCGATGGGCTACGGGCTCGGCACCTACATCGCCTCCATCAACGGCGTTCCCTACCGCGACTTCATCGCCCCCGGCCTGATCGCCTCCTCGGCGATGTGGGCGGCCTCGTTCGAGTGCACCTACAACGTCTACATCCGCATGCACGAGTACCACCTCTACGACGCTGTGCTCTCGACCCCGGTCGAAGCTCAGGACCTCGTCGCCGGCGACCTCGTCTGGAGCTCGATCCGGGCGATGATCTACTCGACCGTATTTCTGATCGTCGTCACCGCCTTCGGGCTGATCCACTCCTGGTGGGCGATCGCGATCCCGCCGCTGGTGATCATCGGCGGCCTCGCCTTCTCGACCATCGCCTACACCTTCACCGCGCTGATCCCCCGCATCGACCTCTACAGCTACTACTTCACGCTTGGGATCACGCCGATGTTCCTGTTCTCGGGGATCTTCTTCCCCTTCAACCGGCTGCCTGACTGGGTCGAGGTGGTCGCCTGGTTCACCCCCCTCTACCACCTGGTTCAGGTGACGCGGGGGCTGGCTGATGGACCGGGGCCGATGGTGCTGGTGCACCTCGGCATTCTGCTCGCGATCAGCGTCGCCCTGTTCGCGATTCCCGTGCGCGCGGTTCGCCGCCGCCTCGTCGCCTAGCGCGCCGCCGACCGTTCAGGCAAAATGCAGCCCCTCGTGAGTCGCCGCACGCCCCTTCTCCTTGCGCTGCTCGTCGCTGCCCTGGCCGCGCCGGCTGCCGCAAGCGCCGCGCCGGCGCCCGCCAACGTAAGCCTCGAGATCGGACATTTGAAGGGCGGCAAGGCGACGATCCTCAGCAGCGTCCCGGTGACCGGCACCGTGTCGCCCTTCGTGACCGGCCAGCAGGTCGACCTGCTCTTCTTTCGCAACGGACATCAGGTCGGCAGCGAGACCGTCGACGTCCACAACGGGCCCGGCGACTGGGGGACCTTCCAGACCAAATTCCGGGTGCGCCGCGATGGGCGCTTCGCGGTGCAGGCCGTGCACGAGGCGAGCGCCGGTCAGCAGGGGGCGGCCAGTGTGCGCAAGAAGTTCGGTGTCAGCTACCCCGACCTTGGCCAGGGGAAGTGCGGGCGCGTCGTGCGCGCCTTCAAGAAGAACCTGCGCCGCATGGGTTACGTCCCGAGCGGGGGCTCGTGCGTGAACGACAAGGACGCCCGCGCGGTGCTCGCCTACCGCAAGGTGAACGGCAAGGACCACAACACCCACGCCGGCAAGGGGATCGTCAAGCGGGTCTTCTCGGGGCGCGGGGCGTACCACCTCAAGTACTCGAACGCCGGCAAGCACGCCGAGGTCTCGATCGAACGCCAGGTGCTGGTGCTCGCCGACGGCGACAAGCCGCTTCAGACCTACGGCGTCTCGACCGGCAAGGCCTCGACGCCGACCGTGCGCGGACACTTCCAGTTCTACCTGCGCCAGCCGGGCACCAACTCGCACGGGATGGTCGATTCGACCTACTTCCACGGCGGCTACGCCGTGCACGGCTATCCGTCGGTCCCGGCGACCTACCCTGCGAGTCACGGTTGCGTGCGGGTGCCGATCCCCGACGCACACGAGATCTACAACTCGGTCTTCCTCGGCGAGGACATCTACGTCTACTAGGTCGTAGGCTCCGCCTCGCATGAGCAAGCGCAGCCTGCAGGTGGCCCTGGCGCTGATCGGCGTCTTCAACGCCGCGACGGGAGCGCTGGCGCTGATCGCTCCCGACACCTTCTTCGACCAGATCGGCACTTACGGGGTCGAGAACAGCCATTACGTCGGCGACGTCGGGGCATTCGTCCTGGCCTACGGCATAGCGCTGCTGATCGCGATCCGCGTTCCCTCCTGGCGGGTACCGGTGCTCGCCCTCGGCGCCATCTACTACGGACTACACGCGCTCAACCACGGCTTCGACACCGGCGAGGCTCGGTCGGAGGCGCGCGGCTGGGGTGACACGATCGCGATCGCGTTCGGTGGCCTGCTGCTCGCCTACCTGGCGCGCGTCTCGGCGAGGCTTGGCGGCGAGTCGCGGAGCGGCGGATGAGGGTCTTCGTCGCCGGCGCCAGCGGCGTGATCGGCCGCTCGCTGGTCCCGAAGCTGGTCGCGGCCGGACACGAGGTGACCGGGACGACGCGCAACGAGCTCAGCGCGGAAGCGATCCGCGCCGCCGGCGCACAGGCCGCGATCTGCGACGCCCTCGACCCCGCGGCGGTCGAGGACGCGGTGACAGCCGCCGCACCAGAGGCGATCGTGTCCGAGCTCACCAGCCTGCCCAAGGACTACGACCTTCGCAAGATCGACTACGAGCCCACGAACCGGCTCCGGGTCGAGGGCGGCCGCAACCTGATCTCCGCCGGCCGCAAGGTGGGCGCCCGCCGCTACATCACCCAGAGCATCGCCTTCGTCTATGAGCCTGAGGGCGATTGGGTCAAGGACGAGGAGGCGCGGACCTTCGTCAACCCGCCGGGCCGCTTCGCCTCCGGCCTCGAGGCGACGCTGACCAGCGAGCGGGAGGCGCTCGAGGGCGACGGAGGGGACGGCCTCGTGCTGCGCTACGGCCAGTTCTATGGACCCGGCACCTACTTCGACCGCGACGGCAGCATCGCCGAGCAGGTCCGGGCACGGCGCTTTCCGCAGGTCGGCAAGGGGACCGGCGTCTTCTCCTTGGTCCATGTCGACGATGCAGCCGACGCCACCGTGGCCGCGGTCGAGCGCGGCGCCCCCGGCATCTACAACGTCGTCGATGACGACCCGGCGCCGATCAGCGACTGGTTGCCGGTCTTCGCCGACGCGATCGGCGCCAAGCGCCCGATGCGGGTGCCCACGTTCCTTGCCCGTCTGATTGGCGGAAAGGCGGCGGTCGCGATGGCGACCCAGCTGCGCGGCGCTTCCAACGCGAAGGCCAAGCGCGAGCTGGGCTGGCAGCCGGCGCACCCGAGCTGGCGGCAGGGGTTCGCCGCCTCCCTCGGGTGAGCGCCGAGCTCCAATCCGCCCGCGACACCCTGCTCGCCGAGCTTCGCGAGCACGCGCTGGTGATCGGCGAGGTGACCCTCTCCAGCGGCCAGACGGCGAGCTATTACGTGGACGCACGACGCGCGCTGCTGCGGCCCGCCGCCTTCCGGGCCGCCGGCGAGCTGATCGTCGCCTTCGCGGAGGAGGTTGGGGCCGAGGCGGTGGGTGGGCCGGCGACGGCGGCGATCCCTCTCGCCTGCGCCGCGATCGCGACGCCGGGCGGCAGCGGCTTGGTTGGCTTCTTCGTACGCGGCGAACGCAAGGAACATGGCCTGCAGCGCTGGGTCGAGGGCCCGGTCGAGCGCGGCGCGCGCTGCCTCGTCGTCGAGGACACCGTGACGACGGGAGGCTCGACCGTGCGTGCGATCGAGCGCATGCGGGAGGAGGGGTTGGAGATTGTCGGCGCGCTCTGCGTCGTCGACCGCCTGGCTGGCGGCGGTGAGACGATCGCCGAGGCCGCCGACGCTCCCTATCTGGCGCTTGTCTCGATCGACGAGCTGTACCCAGAGCGCCCCGACCGCGAGGGCTAGCCGGAGTCCGGCGGCGGCTCGATCGAGATCCAGCGATCGTAGAGCTCGTCGTCGACCTCGAGGCTCTGGGCGTACAGCTCCCACAGAATCTCGTTGCTGCCGCCGCCGAGGCGCGCTAGGCGCAGGTCGCGGATCACGCGCGGGAACGGCGTCTCGTCTTCGAGGAACCCCGGCCCGCCGAAGAGGTGCGCGCATTCGCTGACCACGTGCTCGGCGAGCACCGCCGCAGTCGCCTTCGCTCCCGCCGCCTGGCGCATGAACTGCTGGTCCGGCTGCACCTTGCTCGCCAGCACGTAGAGCCCGTTGCGGGCGAGCATCACCTCCGCGGCCAGCGACGAGAGCCGCATTCGCAGCGCCTGGTGCTGGTAGAGGGGCACGCCGAACTGGTGGCGCCGGTGTAGATGGGTCGTCGCAAGGCGGATCGCCGTCTCGGCGCCGCCCAGCGCCTGCGCGGCCCCGGCGAGCCGCTCGTAGGTCAGGCCCCAGTTGAGGGCGTGCAGCCCCAGGCCTTCCTGGACCAGGAGCAGTGCGTCTGGAATCTGACCGTCGATCGTCAGCCGGCAGGTCTCCAGGCTCCTGCAACCCGAGGTCTCGAGATGGCGGACCTCGATGTGCCGTTTCTCGACCACGGCGATCCCGATCTTCGGCCCGAACATCCCCGGCTCCTCGTCGAGCCTGCAGAGCACGAGCACGATGTCGGCTGCGCCGGCGGGGCCGGAGAACCACTTCCTGCCTCGGATCCGCCAACCATCTCCCTCGCGGCTGGCGGTCGTCTGGACCGCGGAAAGGTCGGAGCCGCCCTGCGGCTCCGATGCCGCCACCGAACCGATCGCCTTGCCGTCGAGGACCGCCTCCATCCACCGGTCCGCTTCGGGGCTGCGGCCGAACCGCCGCAGGACCGGCACCACGGACTCCGATTGGACGATCAGCCCGACACCGATCCCGCCGAGCGCGGCTCGGCCGAGCTCCTCGGAGAAGATCAGCGCCCTGCCGGTGTCGCCGTGCGGGCCGCTCCATCGCTCGCGAAACAGCCCCGCGGATGCGACCGCCTCGGCCGCCTCCCGTGGGAAGCGCCGATCCGCCTCCGCAGCCTCCAGCAGCGGAAGCACAGACTCGGTGAGCAGGCCCGCGACCCGTGCCCGATACGCGTCGAGGTGGGGCCCGATGACTCCCTGCGAGAACAGCAGCTCCGGATCGTCAGGTGAGCTCATGCGCAGCGCCCCGACCAGGATTCGAACCTGGGGCCTACTTCTTAGGAGGCCGGCCAAGCGAGGGGACGGGTTGGGCGCCCCGGGTACGAATGCCCTGCAATCAGGCGTGTTCGCAGTTGCCCGGGGTTTCCACCAATGCCCTTTCGGAGCCCTCCGAATGTACCCGTTTTGTACCTAGGCTGAGAGGCTCCCGGAGAGATAGACCTCCGTTCATCGCGCAGGCGTCGAGTGCGATGCCAGCGGGACCGGAGAGGGGCCGGGGATCGGCGAGGCCGACGGAATCGGCTACGCCGCCGGAATCGGCGACGCGGCGGGGAGAGGCAATGATCCAGGCATTGGTGCCCCTCCTTTCGGGACTCCGTCAGTTGCGGTCAGACGTAAACAGTGTAACATGATTTCATGAACAATAATTCTGGAAACGAAAGCGAAGCATCATCAAAAGCCGTGGCAAGCAGCTGGGACTTCCTGACCAACCACGCCCACGTCCTGCTCTGCGTCGCTAAGGACCCCGGGATCCGCCTGCGCGACATCGCCGCTGCCGTCGGCATTACGGAGCGGGGTGCCCACAAGGTCCTCACCGAGCTGGTCAACGAGGGCTATGTGCTGCGCGAGCGACACGGCCGCCGCAACCGCTACAAGGTCAAGCCTGAGCTTCCCCTACGGCATCCGCTCGTCCATGATCGGGAAGTCGGCGACCTGCTCAAGGTGCTGCTAAGACCGGAACGGCCAGGAAGGAATAGCGGGCAAACCAAGAGTGGCCCGGCAGTACGAGCAGCGGTCTCCTAAGACGACGCTGCACGAGTCGCTCGCATGGGCCCGGGCATCAGCGCGGCGCCGGCGATGACCAGCACGAAGGCGAGCATGCGCCCGGTGATCGCCACCGGCCCCGTGCCGATCGGGTCACGAAAGACCAGGATGCCGCCAACGATCGCCGTGAGGTTGGCCGCGACCGAGGTGAAGGCGATGACTTCGACGCCCGGGCCGAGCTGCAGGCCTCGGGCGGAGGCATAGAAGGCGACCACCGAAGCGGCCAGCGCCGCGAACGTCCACGGGCTGATCAGGTCGAGGACCCCACCTTGAACGGCATCGGTCAAGTACTTGATCGCGATGTCGGAGACGCCGAACAATGCGCCGGCGGCTGCGCCGAGGAGCATGCCCTGTCCAGCGGGCGAGAGGCCGATGCGGTGGGAGACAATTGCGAGACCGGTGGCGAGGCCAAGGACGGTGCATTCCATGACGATCAGTGCGGCCAGCGCGTAGCCCGGGACGTCGCCGGCCTGGCGACCCGAGGTGAGCCCGATCACAGCAAGCCCGACCGCCGTAATCAGCAGGCCGATCCATTGCCGGCGTCCGAGGTGAAAGCCGAAGTAGCGTTCGGCGAGCACGGCGAGGAAGACCAGTCCGCCCGACAGCACGGCTTGCACGATCGACAGCGGCGCCAACGCGAGCGCGCCGACGTGAAGCCCCCAGGCGCCAACCGCCACGATCCAGCCCAGCGTGAACCACTTGGAGCGGAAGAGGTCGGCGGCGCTTCGCAGCGGGTGCCGACCTCGTACCGGTGGGGCCAGGACCGCCCCCCGCTGCTTGAACAGGAAGGCGACGTTCGTCGCTAGCGCGCTTGCCAGGGCGAGGGCGAGTCCGACGGTCACGGCGGGTCATTCTCCCTGTCGTGGCCACACGCCGGCGCTCGGGGCCCAGGCCCGTGGATATCGCTGGAGGAACGCCGAGGAGCGTCCTATCTAGGGGTCGGGCTCATTTTCTTCTGCCCTCTCCGTCCGTTTCCCCGCAATGTCGCTTTCGCGGTCAGCCGTATATCGCTCTTTGTACTCACGCCCGCGCTCTGCCTCCCCACGCTCTTGCTCCGCGTAGTCCCTTGCCCGCTCGCGCCCGTGCTCTGCATCCTTGCGCTTTTCCTCCCGCTTCCGTTTGTACTGGAAGTAGCTATCGGGACCACGCCGCTTGCGAACGTAGTTGCGGGCTTTCCTCAGTTTGTCCCCTAGACCCATCGTCCACCAAAGGTGTCTTTCATCTATCGGTCTGGGCCGATGTCTTCGTCCGCCTCAATGTCTGCTTTCGCGTCAGGCTGATCCCCAATACGCCGCTTTGCGCTACGCAATTGCCGGCCGCGCATCGACGCAGTCACTAACAAAACCACAAGCACGACCGCAACCGCGACCACGATCACGACCACGCCGGTTCCAACCGCGAGCACAAGAAATGCGGTGCTCATCATGCGTCTCCTTCCCTGGGCCGTTCCTCACGCTCCAACATACCCGCTAGTCGGGCGATTTGAACCCAGCGAGCCGGAGGTGCTAGGCGGGGGCGCCGGAGGCGTTGAGCCGCTCGCGGGCCTTCTGGACCGCCACCACAGAGGTATGCACAGCGCTGGCGATTTGCGAGTTCGAACGGTCGGGGGCCCGCCTCACTTCGAACTCGATGATGGTGGAAGAGCGGAGCCGAGCGCGCTCCTTGAGGGACAGGTCCAACATGCCTACAGCGGCGTCCGCCGCCAGCTCACGCCGACAGTGGAGACAGACGGGACCTTGGTGGTTCTCGGTCCAGTTGGCAGGAAGCCCGCGCTGCTCGTTGCTGCTATTCCAACGCACCTCGACGCCGCACTTGCCGCAGGTCCACCGTTGCGGTGCTTCTCGCTCGCTCACGGGCATTGGGTGGTCACCCGCGCTGGGTGGAAGCTGGGCGGCGTTCGCGGAGTGCGGTGGCAACTTCCTCCAGCACGTCGGGGCGATTCTGGAACTTGCGTTCGTATACCCGCGTCGTCTGGAGCGTTTCCGTCTCAACTCCCTCGAGCCCGGCCAAGATCTCCTTGACACTGAGGGCGTCGTAGTCCTGAAGTGGCTCTTGCCCGCGCAGGTAGCGGAGCTTGTCGAATACAGGCACGCGCTTCTTATGGGACCTCTCGTAAGTTTCGATCGCCGCCAGCTCGACTTGTGAATGGTTGGACAGCTCTGTGATGAGGTCCTTGTTGCCGATCCGATCGTAGCCAGGAATCGGAAGCTGGCTGTCGTCTGATCGGGTCGTCTCCGCACCGTCGACCTGTGCGTCGCCACCAGAGAAGCGCTTTTGCAGGGAATTGAGGATCGTCATCCTCGTGTCTCCAATCGTGGCGATGCGTGGCGATACGGCCGAGGTGGGCGAGGCCGCAGGCATCGCCGCCGGCGCGGCCCAAGGCCAACGGTTAATGGAACAGTGTAACACAATTTCATGAATATTAATTCTAGAAACTATGGCCAAATATGCTAGATTCGTCTCAGCTGCCCGCTGGGTTCTCCTTGCCCCTTTCTGCCCGTCGAGCGGTCCTATCCGCAGAGGGGAGCAAGGAAGAGAAGTCCCCTATGACCGGCCCGCGAAGAACCAGGCTGCCCACCAGCTTGTCGGCCAGGATCAGCCGCGCGTTCGGAACACTCTGGACCGAGTACGCCGACAAGCGGCCGAGCGAAATTCGAACCGAAATTCGCGGCAACGTAGTCACCTGCCAGCTCATTGATGCCGTGGGCGTGTTCAACGGGAGCATGATCGCCCCGCAGACCCATGACACCGTCCGCGGAGTCGGAAAGCTCACCCCGGCTGGCTACAAGAGAGATGCAGTCGCTGCAGTTGTGAGGTTGACGCGGCAGCGCGTCACATCGTTTGTGAGCAGCCATGACCAAGACACCGATGTTGCGACCGAGGTCTTTACCCTGGAGCCATTGCTTCAGAAGGGGCGCCCGCGCTCGCTAGCGGGCGGCTCCAGCTAAGAGGTTTTGAGCCCCTATGGAACGCAGCCGACGACTGGAGGAGCTCACTGCTGAGGCGAAATACGCGGGCGACCGCTATCGCCTCTATAGGGCGAAGGTCCATGGTCCGCGACTAACAAGCCCAGGGCGCCTGAGAGAGCTCGAGCGAGCTCGCAATCTGGCCGAAGCTAGCTTGCGCCGAGCGCAATCTGAGAGCTCGAGGGAGTTGGGCACTACCCGAACACCTTCCGCAGCAGGTTCGATCTAGCCAGCCGCGGAAACCGCCTGCAAACCCCGAACGCCCCGACCAGGATTCGAACCTGGGGCCTACTCCTTAGGAGGGGGCTCGGGGACAAAACGGGCGGGCAGACTCGGGCACGAATGGCCTGCACTTTTGTGATTTCCGAACATTTCGTTTGCCCGCGAATACCCGCTCTTGCCCAACCTGATGTACCCGTCTCGTACCCTCAAGGAGGCTCCCGAGAGTGAGCAACTTCTCCGGCGAAGCGCGACCCAGATTGCGGCGAAACGCCCCGACCTCCGGCTACTCGGATGCCCCTTCTGTCAAGTGAGGTTCGATCCAGGCTCGATACGGGCCGATGAAGTCACCAGCCGTGTCGTGAACAAGTTGAGCGGCGCGATGGACATCGCCAGCGGGGGTCTGCACGTAGCTGTGTTCGATCATCGAGCGCGCCCGTTGGCCCCGCGTAAGCCGCCGGCATAGACCGCGGTCGATGACCTTGGCGTCGCGTAACGCTTCGAAAGCCTGCTGAGCTGGCGAGCCGTCCTCTTCGATGGCCGGACGCGGCAACTGGCCGAGTTTCACTCCAGATTCGGCAAGCTCAGCCACGAAGTTCTGCACCCGCCCTACGGCTCGCTCGACCGCCTGGACATGGTTGTAGGCGTCGAGATCTTCCGTCGTGTTGAACGCCTCCTTGAATCGCTGTAAGTCGAAGTCGTCACCGAATGCCGCCATTGCGGTTTCGAGTGCGGCGTATTGGCGCGGAAAATCCTCGAGATGGCGGACGATGTCGCGTCGCCAGCGCTTGCGGTCAGCCTTCCGCGGTTCTGTGTCAGCCATTCTTGGCGGCTACAAGGCGATCGATGCCGGCGAGAGCAGCTTGGGCGCGTTCGCGTTCTTGCACGCGACCACGCCGCCGCAGGCTGGCCTCACGCCGCCGCAACCGGGGCCACAGGGCGCTCCGATCCACGAGCACTCGTCCTTCTGTCACAACATCAGCGAGGAAGGACAGGTCCGCCGCGGCGTCCTCGAGTCGGACAACGTCAACCGGACGCCCGATGATCGCCGTTAGCTTTGCGCTCAGATCGACGACGCGCTCCAGACTGGGGTCGCGCAGGTCAACGAGTAGGTCAACGTCGCTGATCGGGGTGTCCGTCCCCGCGGCTGCCGACCCGAACAGCAGCGCGAAGCGGACGTTCTGCTCGGTTCGCAGAGCTCTCCGCAAGGCGGAGAGCAGCGACCATGAACGTCCGACGTACCGCCGCTCGGACAGCGGCAGCTCCAGGGTCCGTGGCGTTGGCCTAACGGCGCGTAGGGTCCCCTGGTTCACTGCTCGTCGCAGCGTTCGCTCGTTTGCGCCTACTTCCTCGGCCAGTAGAGCCAACTCTGTCATGTGTCCATTGTACTGGATTCATGTGTCCAATAGCAACACGGTCGCGGAAGGGCGACCGGAAAGACTTCCCCACGCAGGAACGGGCGCGGAAGGGAGTGGTCGGCCAGGAGATGTACCCCCCCTCGCGCCCCCGCCTGCGCGGCGCCTACGCCGCCGGCGCGGGAACGAAGTGCTTGAGCTCGACGTCGTCGCGGTCGAGGGCGAAGCGCACGCCCTCCTCGGCGAGCTGGTGCGCTTCCTCATAGCTGTTCGCCGACGACCGTCCAGTTGGGCACCTCGGGTGACGTCGCTACCCGCGTCCCCCCTCTCGCATCTGATTGGGCTTAAGTCAGCGCAGGGAGGATGAGCCTATGGGGTCAGCGATCGCGCGCCGGCCACCCGCCGGGCGGCCGCCATTGGACTCAAGCCAGGCGCGGATGGTCTTGGCGTAGGCCTGAACGTCGTCCTCGCCGTTGAGATTGAGCTGCAGCAGCATCAGCAGTCGGTTGAGCCGCTCACGGTTCTTCAGCGCGTAGCGGCGCGGGTAAAGCGCCGCGGAGATCGGCCTGGTGAGCTGCTCGAGCGCGGCGGTGGTGAGTGGCATGTCGACCGGGCGCCGAGATGGCGGGGGGCGCTGAGCGAACTGCGCCTCGATCGTCGGGCCATTGACCGCGATCCAGCGCTCGAGGCTCTCGTTCTCGGCGGCCCGGGCCGCCCGAACAAAGGGACGCCAGAAGGCGGGACCGGCAAGCGCCCCCTCGGCGCGGGCCCGCAGCTCCTCCAGCTCCTCGTCGGGGTTGCGCCTGCTCTCCTTGACGAGCAGGCGCTCGAGGGCATGTTGCAGGTGCCATTCGCATTGGTGAAGCTCAGCGTCAGGCCAGCGTCCCTCGATCGCCCGCAGCATCCCGCCGTGGGCGTCGCAGACGACCCGCTTTGGCTCGCTGGGCAGCGAGCCGAGAAAGGCGCTCCAATTGGCCGGATGAGCGCTCGCGAAGGCCTCGGCGTGCCAGAGCCGCGGCTTGCCGGCGCGGTAGCCGACCGCGCAGAAGACGTCGAAGGCGACCCGGCCGGCCGGGATTCGCCTCCCGCTGGCGTCCAGAGCCCGAACCCGGAAGGGCAGATGGTCGAGCAGAAGCGAGCCCTCGGCCGGCCAGGCGGCCGGGCGGTGTGGCTCAAAGACGACCGGGGCGAACAGCTCGACCCAGTCGGCGACGAGCTGTCCGTGGTCGGACTCGCGCAGCTCGCCGGTGCCCGGGTCGAAGCGAAAGCGCCGGGCACGGTCGCGGGCGACGCGGGATGCGTGCATGTAGGTGGCGCCGGCGCCGACCGCTGCGATCGCCTCGGCGATCCCCCGGGCGACGAACTGGTAGTGGCGAGGTGCCTTCGGACCCTCACGGCGCTCGACCTGCCGCTCGCAGTGATCGCAGGAGCCGTGCCAGGACTCCTCCCGGGGCAGCAGCTCGGTGAACACGTGCGGCTTGCCGCCCCCTCGCGGCGAGCACTTGTAGCGCTGGCGGCGATGGCCGGACCTGCCGTAGCTGCCGTCCAGCTTGACCCGCGAGCCCGGGTGCTCAGGTCGGGGGCACTTCATCCTCGTTGCGCTGACCCTCGGCATGGGCCGAGGCTCGCACGTCAGCCGGATGGGTTAGCCCAACGGGATGCGAGAGGGGGCCCGCGTCTAGTGAAGCGGATGGCCTAAGAGCCCCTTTCGAAAAGAAGGTTCCGCGGAACCGGCGCCGAATCCAATAACGCGTCAACCCCAACAAGGGAGGACGCGATGGCAAGGCAGACCGTCACCGACGAGCTCTGGAAGATCGTCGAGCCGCTGATCCCGGAGG
>JBBQNM010000024.1:0-30171 GCA_038329895.1 Solirubrobacterales bacterium
CGCCTGGCTTCACCAGCACCGCCGACTGCGGGTCCGCTTCGAGCGGCGCGACGACATCCACGACGCGTTCCTCACGATCGGCTGCTGCCTGATCTGCTTCAAGCAGCTTCAGGGTGCGGAGGCATTATGAAAGGGGCTCTAAGCAACGGCGGGCATGAACGGGCTCAGCCCCAGAAGATGCCGGTGGGGTCGGCTTTGATCTCGGCAAGCAACGGCTCGATGGTCCGGCTGGCATGAACTCGGTCGTAGTAATGCCAGCGCCCATTGCTGTCCGGGCAGTAGAGGGACCAGGTACCCGCCGAGTCGTCGTGTCTGAGCTGGGCGACCTTGGTCGTGCTCCAGTCGGAGGTGAAGTCCGGGTTCCACGGCGGCCGTCGCTCGACGATCGTTATCGCCTTTCCGCGCCGTGTGCACTCGATTCGGATTTCGTCGCGCAGGTCCTCGGGCACGCGGGAGTCGCAGAAGGCTTCTACCGCCCGCATCGTCTCTTCGGCCATGTCCGCCACCTCATCGCGAGCTTTTCAGATACGGAACGGACGCGAAAGGGCCTGATCGATCGGCCGATGTACCCGTCTCGTACCGTCGCCGTGCCTGCCCAGCGCGGCGGCGAAGAGTAGGCCACCCGAACGACGAGCAAAGTCCCTGCACACCACATACGCCCCGAGCAGGATTCGAACCTGCGGCCTACTCCTTAGGAGGGAGTCGCTCTATCCAGCTGAGCTATCGGGGCCGGGTCCGAGGATACGGCTCCCCGGTGCGGCTTCGTGGTCGACGTTCTCCTGCGACATCGCCTACTCCCGCAGCCCGGCGGCTTCGAGGGCCTCCTCGGGGCTCGCATAGACCTCGGCACGCCTGATCAACCCGTCCTCGACCGTGTAGAGGAACCCGGCCCGCAGGTCGACCCAGGAGTCGCTGCCTCGCAGGCGTCCGTGCTGGACAGTCGTCACAACGACCTGGCTTCCAACCGCGTCGATGAAACTCTCAAACTCCTGCGCCCACTCTTCGTAGGCGCCGATCCACTCAGCGAAGAACTCCATAAAACCATCGCGGCCGTGAAACTCCGCTTGCCCCGTCCAAACGGCCCACGATCGCAAGTCCCAGACGAGGTTCGGCGCGACCAGTTCGGACAGCTGCTGGGTCTCAGCGAACTCAGTCAGCACGCGTCGAACGATCTCGACGTTCTCCTCCGACATCGCCTACTCACCCAGCCCGGCAGCTTCGAGGGCCTGAGCCCGGTCGCGATAGAAACGAAGGGAGACCGGCCTCCCTCGCCGGAACCTCCAGAGCCAAGCGACGCGCCAATCGACTCGGGGACCACCTTCCCGGCCCTGCCCCTGGCAGTAAACCATCGCTACCACCGAGTCGCCCGCGACGCGCGTCTCCTCGACGTCCCAGCGGTAGCTCTCCCAAGCGTCCCTCACTCCTTCATAAAACCGTCGAATCCCGTCATGCCCTTTGTAGGTATCCGGGTTGAAGACGCGCTCCGACATATCCATCAGGAAGTCATCGTCGCAAAGCTCGACGAGACCTTCGACATCGCCTCGATTGAGATGCTCATAGGCCAAGCGCACGACCTGCACGTTCTCCTCCGACATCGCCCGCGCAGTATCCCGCTAGCGGCCCGGGCTGCCGCTTTCAATGGAAAGCGAGCCTTCGGAGAGCCCGGGCGCTGGTTGATAGCTTCACTCGATGAAGCTCTACGTCTGCTGGGGAACGTTCCCCGTTCCGTGGCCGAGGCGTGGCGGCTCGTGGCGCCCCGGGGGGCACCCGTGCAAGCACGCCTACGACGCGCTGAAGGAAGCGGGCCACTCGCCGCAGGTGGTGAAGTCCTACGGCCTCGCGCCGCTGCCCGACGTCACGAGCGGTCGCAGGGAGGTCAAGCGGCTGACCGGCGAGAGCTGGGTTCCGGTGCTCGTCCTCGACGACGGCGAGGTCATCAAGGACTCGAAGCGGATCGTCGAGTGGGCGAAGGCGCACCCGGCCCGTGCCGAGAAGCCGGGTTCAATCGTGACCGACTAAAACGGAGCGCCACGCCTCCCTCATCGGCTCCCGGTAAAAGAGGAAGAACACCGGAGCTACGAGGAGTAGGACTAACTCATCTACTGGCCCAGGGATCGGCAAGAGCGCGATCCCTGCAATACCTCGCAGCGGACGCGGAATGCGCTTATCACGGGCTAAGACCTTGCACGCTCGGATCGTTCTGCCGACGAATTCCTTTGCCCGGCCCATGCCACGAGTCTAAGCAGTCTGACCCCGCATCTTGTCGTGCGGATTTAGGAGGCAGGGCTACTCCCGCAGCCCGGCGGCTTCGAGGGCCTGGGCACGGTCGAAGAAAAGCTCCAACCTCGCGAGCCTTCCGTCCCTGAGCGTCAGGAGGTTGGCGCCCTCAATAGGCATCTCCACGTGATGGGTCTTGGAGCGTGCCCGCACGTCGAGCAGGACGAGCACTCGGTTTTCGTTCACGTCGATGAAATCCGTTGCGGTTACCACCCAACTCTCCCAGGCGCTGAGCCAGTCTCGGAAGGTGGCCACGAATCCGTCCAGACCGTAGTAGATCAGCCGTGAGGATCCCTTTGGGATCTCCGCGCCGACCTGACTCAGCGGTACTTGGCGGAGACAGTCTCGAAATCGGGATGTACGAGCGGCTCGAATACGACCCGAGTGGCTTCGAACGCTCCCGGGTCTGCGAGCGTAGCGACGAGGTCCACGGTTCCGGGAAAAAGCCTCCGAACGACCTCGACGTTCTCCTCCGACATCGCCTACTCCCGCAGCCCGGCGGCTTCGAGGGCTTGGGCCTGATCGTTGTAGTACCCGATCCGCACGATCTTGCCGTCGCGAAATTCGGCGAGCGCCGCGTCGTCGCGCGCGAGTTCGATGCCGCTTCCCTTGCCCATCACGATCATCTTGAAGAAGGAGATCGTGCTGTTCTCGCCCACAGCACGGATCTTGAGATCCTCGATCCTCCAGCTCTGCCAGCTCTCATTCCATCGGGCTAGCCAGGCATAGAAGGAATCGCTTCCGGTCGACTCCGGGATGTCTCTGTCATCTATTTCGACTTCGGGATGCAGCTCGGCGGCGGCAGCCTCGTAGTCACCACGGACGAGCGCTTCCGTGAATCGCTGGGTCGTCTCCACGTTCTCCTGCGACATCGCCTACTCCGACAGCCCGACGGCTTTGAGGGCCGACTGCTGGTCCGAATACCCGCGCCACCGCACGACCTTGCCGCCGCGAATGGTGAACACCAGCCCGTACGGCGGCATCTCGGTGACGATGCCGCTGTGTCGTCCCCATTGGCGCTGATCAGCGCCACGACCTCGTCACCTGGTCCGTCACGCACGTCCTGGATCTCGAACTCGATGTCTCTCCAGGCGGACAACCATCGCCGCCAGTAAGTCCGAACGCCGGCGTGGCCCCGATAGACGTCGGCCAGGTCCGGGCTCACCTCCCGGTGCCCGGTGGCGTCCCATTCGATATCGGGGTCGTAGAAGTCAAACGCCCGCTCGTGATCGCGCCGCCGAAACGCCTCCAGCAAGTCACGCACGAGCTCCGCGTTCTCCTTCGACATCGCCCGCGCAGTATCTCGCCATCTGCCGTTACCCCGCCAGTCTGTTCAGGAAGGCGGAACCTTCCTTCCATTGGGCAGAAACGGCGTTCTTCTGCCCAAATCGGACCGGATCGGCCCTAATCGGGCGCTATCCGCAGTGCCCCGCCAGGCACGATCACGCACGAAACCGGGCTGTTTGGGAGGGAGTCGCTCTATCCAGCTGAGCTATCGGGGCCGGGTCGGAGATTACGGCTCTCCGAAGCGCCGTGCGGGTCATTACGGGCTCAGGCGCAATCCCGCTCCACCGCCTCGAGGGCGGCGGCGTCCCCCGCGCTCAGAGCGCTGAACTGGCGGTTGCGACAGGAGGCGACCTCGATCTGATGATCCTTCCAGTGTTCCGCCGCCACCCAGCCCTCGTTGACCTGGTCAACTCCGGGAACCGCCGAGGCGCTCAGTGCCCCCGCCTGGAGCAGCGCCGCGATGACCAGCGCCATGGCGAGCATCGCCCCGGGAGCCTTGCTGAAGGCCACGACCAGCGCCAGACAGACGATCAGACCCGCAACCACGCCCGTCCCGATGTCCTGCACCACCAATGCGACGTCCGTGGCCGCCGCCGCCGCAATTAGAGAAGGCAAACGTATATTCACCTCTCCCTCCTTCTGCCCGGGCCATGCCACTGGCCACATCAAATGAAGCACAGCGAACCTAATCACCCTGGCGAGAGCGTCGCAAGCAGCGAGAAGCACCCAGTGCGACTACTGAGTACCGACCGCAGGCCCATTTTTTCCTGACCTTGGGATCCTGACTCTCGGTCAGTTGATCGTTCGTCGCTCCCAAAGAGCGGAGGCGTCGCTAGTCGTAGAGGCTCTCGGCGGCGAGCTCCTGGGCGCGCTTGCTCCACAGCTTCACGGTCATGAAGATGTCGTCGCCGTATCCGGCAAGGGCGTCGAGGGCGACCAGCGTGAAGCGGTCGTCGGAGGTCGGCTCCTGGTCGACCGTCTCGGCATCCAGTTCCGCGGTGGCTGCGATGGCGCCCGGCACCAGTGGCCGGCCCCAGACCAGCGTTACGTCGCCGGCCATGCCTGCCTCGCCGCGCCAGCGCCCGATCACGTCGTCGTTGAGGTCGATCTTCCAGTCCGAGTTGTCCTCGGCGAGCACGTCGGTGAAGTCGACCTCGGCGCGCAGGTCCTCTGGGTCGCCCTCCTCGCGGGGAACGTAGGAGACGTGGCCGAACAGCTCGATCGGGCCCGACTCCCCCTCGACGCGGGCCGTCGCCGGGACCCAGGTGCGCCCACCCCAGCTTCGTTCCGGGAACCAGTCGATCTCCTGTGGCGCCGAGACCCCGGCCGGCAGCTCCTTGATTTCCCCGCAGGCGCGACGAAAGCTGTCGGCCAGCTGCTCAGCCCAGCGACCGTGGGCGATCCCCTCCTGCGAGCTGTCGGCGATGAAGCGGGGGATCGGGCGCGGGTTGGGCGGCATCGCGGGCGCCACCCTACCCGTCGAGGGTCTCGCGCAGATCGGCGGCGCCGCGCTCGGGTGGGTAGACGTTGATGTCGACCCCGGTCGCCATCTCGAAGCCGGCGTGCACGGTTAGCCGGGGCGCGATGTCGATGTGCCAGTGAAAGTGCTCTGTGCCGTGCGGGGCGGTGCGCACCCAGAGGTTGAGCTCCGGCGATACGCCGAAGCGCGCCGCAAACGCCTTCATCGCGGTCCCGAGCATCGCCGCCCCGCCGTCGCCGTCTTCGAAGCGGGGCGCCTCGGTGCGCGGGATGATCCGCAGCTCGAACGGCGAGCGCGACGCCCAGGGGCAGATCAGCGCCGCCTCGTCGTCGATCGCGACCAGGCGTTCCTGGCGCCGCACCTCCTCGGAGAGGACGTCGGTGAGCAGCCCGCCCCCGCCGGTCCGCTCGCGGTAGGCGGTGACCCGCTCGCGCTCGCGGGCGATCGCGGCCGGCACGAACGGGAGCGCGTAGAGCTGCGCGTGGGTGTGCTCGCGCGAGGCGCCAGCGCCCGGGCCCTCGTTGACGATCAGCTGCACGCACGCCGCGTCGGGGTGGTCGCGCATCCTCACCCGCCAGGCCTCGACCGCGCCGGCGAGCTCCTCCGGCTCAAGCGCGGACAGCGAGCTGACGTGGCGCGGCGAGTGCACAATCACCTCCTGGGCGCCGACCGCGGGGCGCGAGGAGAAGAGGTCGGGCTCGCGCATTCGCGAGGAGCTGCGCAACGGATCCGCGGAGGCGGAGATGCCGCTGTCGCGTTCAGTTTCGGCGGGGTGGGCCCCCTCGACCAGGGCGGGGTAGAGGTTGGGCACCGCCCTTTGGGTCCAGCCCGGGCTGTTGGCGTCGCCCCCGTCCGGCCGCGCGGCCCAGACCTCGCCCGGGGTGCTTTGCTCGTGGCCCTCGCAGAACGGACAGGCCTCGGGGTCGGGAAGCGGGCGCTTCTCGACCGCAAACGCATTGGGGCGGTCCGCCCGGCCCGGTGCCAGGATCGTCCGCAGTCCGGTCAGTTGATCGATTCGGATCTCGGGATCGCTCATGCCGGTTCCGCGTCTCCCGCCAGACGCTTTCGCATCTGCATGTGCGGGATTCCCTCCGAGAGGAAGGTCTCGCCCTCCGCGAGGTAGCCGCAGCTGGCGTAGAAGCGCTCGACCTGGCGCTGCGCGTGCAGGACTATCACCGATGCACCCTGGCGCATCGCCTCGCGCTCGGCTCCGGCGAGCAGCTCACTGCCGATTCCGATCTGGCGAAAGTTCTTCTCGACCACCATCCGCTCGAGCTTGCAGTGTCCCTGCGGGAAGCGCAGACGGCATGTCGCGACGACGCTCCCGCGGCGCAAGGCGACTATGTGGGTTGCCGCGGGATCGAGGCCGTCGATCTCGGCTTCGCGAGAAACGCCCTGCTCCCCTGAGAAGACCCGCAGGCGCAGCTCCTTTGCCTCCTCGATCTCGCCTTCGTCATGCGCCGGCCGAACCTCGACTCCGTCCCCGCCCAATCGTCTACTAGGTTCGCGAGGGCGGCATCTCGCCCCCGGTGTCAGGGTCGGGAGGCGGCGGGGGTGGCGGCGGCGGTTTGCGAGGCGTGCCACTTGCGGCGCCCTTCGCCATCTCGACGAATGGGCTGATCACGTCCATTGGCAGCGGGAAGACGATCGTCGTGTTCTGGTTGACGCCCATCTCGAGCAGCGTCTGCAGGTAGCGCAGCTGCAGCGTCGCCGGGTTGGTGCTGATGATGTCGGCGGCGTCGGCGAGCTTCTGGGCCGCTTGGTACTCGCCCTCGGAGTTGATGATCTTGGCGCGCCGCTCGCGCTCCGCCTCGGCCTGGCGCGCCATCGCCCGCTGCATCTGGTCGGGGATCTCGACGTCCTTGATCTCGACCGTGGTCACCTTCACGCCCCAGGGCTCGGTCTGCTCGTCGATGATCGTCTGCAGGTCCTCGTTTAGCCGCTCGCGCTCGGACAGCAGTTGGTCGAGCTCCGCCTTGCCGAGCACCGAGCGCAGCGTCGTCTGGGCGATCTGGGAGGTGGCGAGCAGGAAGTTCTCGACCTCGACGATCGCCTTGTTGGGGTCGATCACCCGGAAGTAGGTGACCGCGGTGACGCTCGCCGGCACGTTGTCGCGGGTGATCACCTCCTGCGGAGGGATGTTGAGCGTCACCGTTCGCAGGTCGACCCGCACCATGCGGTCGACGATCGGGATCAGCAGGATCAGACCCGGCCCCTTCTGGGCGATCAGGCGGCCGAGCCGGAAGATCACCCCGCGCTCGTACTCGCGCAGGATGCGGACCGCGGAGCCGGCCACAATCAGCATGAAGACCAGGAGGATCACAACAACCGCGGCCACAACTGCCATTAGCTCTCTCCTTGCTCTGTTTCCAATTCGGCGTGCGGCTCGGGCCTGACCAGCAGCGTAAGGCCGTCAACCGACTCCACCCGGACTCTATCTCCCGCGCGCAGCTCGGCCGCTCCGTCGATCGCTCGGGCCCTCCAAAGGGCTCCCTGCGTGAATACCTGACCCTCGGGCGCCAGCGGCACCCGCACGTCGGCGAGCGCCCCGACCAGCTCCTCGTGACCGGTCTTCACCGGCTCGTGTCTTGCCTGCACGGCGCGCTGGACCATGAAGGCGAAGAAGCTCCCGAGCACGATGCCGGCCGCGATTACCACCGGGACCGAGACCCCGACCCCCCCATTTGTGTTGAAGAGCAGCAGGCCCGAGAGAACCAGGGCAATCACCCCACCGATCCCGAGGACACCGTGCGATTGGAGGTGCCCCTCGGCAATGAACAGCACCATCGCCAGCACCAGCAGCAGGATGCCGGCCGCTGTCACCGGCAGCTGCGCGGTGCCGTAGAGGCCGAGCAGGAATGAGATCAGACCCAGCGTCCCCGGCGCGATCGCTCCGGGGCTGAAGAGCTCGATCGCCAGCCCGATCAGCCCGACGGTGAGCAGCAGGAAGGCGACGGTGGGGTTGACCAGGATCTGCAGGATCTGGTACTGCAGTGGCATATCGTGGTCCTCGATCTGAAGCCCGGCAGTGTGAAGCACCTGCGCCTTCGGGCCCTTGATCCGGAAGCCGTCGAGCTTGGTCAGCAGGGCTCGCTCGGAGGGAGCGATGACGTCGATCAGGCTGGCCCTCTTCGCCTGCACCGCGGTCACGTTGACGGCGTGGCGGACCATGCGCTCGGCCAGCGCCGGGTTGCGGCCGTGGCCGGCGGCGAGCGCCTGAATGTAGGCGGCGGCGTCGTTGGTGATCTTGCGGTCGAGCACGTCGGACGCACCGCCGGGACCGATCGAGATCGGCGTCGCCGAGCCGATGTTGGTCTCCGGTGCCATCGCCGCCACGTCGGCCGCCTCGGTGATGTAGACGCCCGCCGACGCCGCCCGGGCGCCGTTCGGGGTGACGTAGACGATCACCGGCATCGGCGCCGCGAGGATGTCCTTGACGATGTCGCGCAAGCTCGAGTCGAGCCCGCCCGGGGTATCGAGGCGGATGATCGCCACCGCCGAGTTCTGATCGGCGGCGTCGTTGAGCGCCTTGTTCACCCACGAAGAGGTGGCGGGACTGATGTCCTCCGACAGCTCCAGCGAGTAGGCGAAGCGGCCGTTGCTTTGCGCGCCTCCCGTGCCGGCGATCAGCAAGGCCGCCCCGATGGCCATGATCGCGGCCCAGACGAGCACCCGTGGATGGCGCAAGCTCACACTCTAATTATCCGCTTCGCGGCCGAGGGGCTCGTTTACTGCGCCAGCGCGTAGCGGCGGATGTCGGCGACGAGATCGGCCCGGCTGGTGTATGGGCCCTGCTTCGTGAACACGAGCGTGCCCTTGCGGTCATAGAACGCGGTGTCGGGAAGGCCGAGCGTCGCCTTCAGCAGCTTGCCGATCTCCTTGTTGGGATCGGTGTAGCTGGGATAGGGGACCGGGGCCTCGCCCAGGAAGGTCTTCGCGGCGGCATCGGAGTCCTGGGAGTCGACCCCCAGGAAGGCGACCCGCTTTCCGTATTTCGCCGAGGCCTTCTGGAACCATGGGAACTCCTCCCGGCAGGGCCCGCACCATGAGGCCCACTGGTTGACCACGACTGGATAGCCGCGCAGGGCCGCGATCCGTCTCTTAAACGCCTCGGTGCCCCCGGAGAGCAGCTCGTTGGGCTGCGCATAGAGCGCCGCAAGCGGCTTCGGCGCCCCGGCCAGCGCCACTTTGTAGTCGGGCGGCTTGGAGCCGAAATCGCCATCGCTCCTTCCGCACGCGGCCAGCCACGCCAGGCACAGGACAGCGAGTGCGAGGCTGCAAAAAGTCCGACCTTTGGCCTTCCAGCGCATCTCAGTGATTAAATACGTAACGGTTGATTAGTCGGTTCGCCCATGCGGACCGCGTGATCATCGGGGAGAGGCCTCAAGGAAACCTTTTCCCGCGGGATTCCACTCACTCGGCTCTTCGCCGCAAAGTCTCTCGTTCCGGCGGGAGCGACCCAAGCCTTCATGGCCAATACCAGTGAAGTTGCCGCGAAAGCGGCCGTGCCTTCGGGCCCCGACATAGAGCGGGCAGCTGCCTTTGTCCGCGAACAGTTCCTGCTCGAGGGCGAAGGGCCGGAGGCCCTGGAGCCGGGTACAGCCCGCCGTCGCGCCCTCGACACGGCGCTGGCGGAGATTGACGCCGGCCACGAGGACCCCTCGATCGAGTGGAGGCGGAACTTCTCGTTGCTGCTCGGCCTCGAGCGACTGCTCGCCGACGAGGCGCCGAAGCTGAAGGACGGCGCCGAGCTCTCCGCGCACCAGGTCGACGCGCTGGCGGGGACGCTTGCCGAGCTGATCGCCGAGGCGCAAAGCTCCAACGGCCGGCGCAACGGCGAGGGATCTGCGAGCCGCGCCGCCGCCGCCAAGGCCGAGCCCGCCGAAGACGAGGGGCCGGGCGCCAACGGGGACGGTGTCGCCGAGGAGTCCCTCGACCTGGACGAAGAACCGGAGGATCTCGAGCCCGACGAGGAGCCGCAGGACTTCGAAGAGGAACCGGACGAGGACGCGGTTGTCGAGGCGCCCGAGGACCCCGGCGCCGCCCGCCGCTTCTGGTTCGAGCACGCCACCGGGGCCGGAAAGACTGTCGCGGCGGTCGGCCTCGTCGAGGCGTCGAGGACCGGCGGCGTCCTGATCCTCACCCACCGCCGCAACCTCGTCGACCAGTTCATCGGCGAGATCTCCGACCGCGGCTACGCCGAGCGTCTCTCGCCAGCGCTGCTCGACGGCAAGGACAACCCCTACGGGCCGGTCACCGTCGAGACCTACCAGTGGTTCGTGCGCAACGCCAGCCGCATCTCCGACGCCTACACGATCGTGATCTGCGACGAGGCCCACACGGCGCTGGGCGAGAAGACCAGCGCCTGCATCCGCAACTGGCCGGGACCGGTGTTCATCGGCATGACCGCGACCGGCGCCCTGATCGCCCGCCACGTCGCCGATCTCTTCCCGACCCAGACCTCGCGCTTCGACCTCGCCCAGGCGGCGCGCCGGGGGGTGATCTCCCCGCTGCGCGACATTCGCATCCCGCCCGGGCCGGGGGTGCGGACGATCGCCAAGGTCCCGCTGCGCAAGGGCGAGGTTGACCAGGACTTCGACCAGGACGAGCTGGCCAAGCTGTTGGACCAGGCGCCGTTCAACGTTGCGATCGCCGATCTCTACCGCTCGCGCTTTCGCAAGATTCCCGGGGTCGTCTACACGGCCGGTGTGCGCCACGCCACCAACGTCGCCAAGGCCTTCCAGGACGCTGGCATAAACGCCCGCGCGGTCTCCGGGGAGACCCCGAAGCGGGAGCTGGCCGAGACCCTCGCCGCCTTCGAGCGCGGCGAGGTCGACGTGCTCTGCAACGCGATGCTGCTGGCGGAAGGCTGGAACTCGCCGCGCGCGACGATCTGCATGCATCTCGCTCCGACCGCGTCGCGCCGCGTCTACCAGCAGCGGGTCGGTCGCGTGACCCGCCGCGCCCCCGGCAAGGAGTCGGGGCTGGTCATCGACTTCGTCCATCCCGCGACCACCCACGACGAGACGATCATCACCCTGCACAGCCTGCTTGACCGCGACGTCTACCGCGGCGGCGCGATCGTCGTCGGGCCGGTGCGCCGGGGCCGCGGCCGCCGGGTGCGGGTCGAGCGGCGGATCGTTCCCGTGTCCGACGACTCACAACGGCGCCTCGAGATATTGGAACGTGAGCTGTGGCGGATCGCGGTGGAGAACCTCGACTACGCCGAGCAGCACGTCTGGGCGGCGCTTGCCGGCGCTCGCGTCAATCCCTCCGGCTGGCGGCGCGCCAAGGCGATGCTCCAGCACGACGAGTCCAAGGAGCTGAAGCAGCGCTTCCTGCTCACCTGCGTGCAGCGCAATCGCAACTCCCAGTTGCGGCTCAAGGCGCTGGCCGAGATCGCGGCGCTGCCCGACCCCGAGGCATTCGACGACGCCGTCGACATCGTCGGCACCTGGAGCCGCGACGAGAAGCGAGCTGGCGTCAAGGCGCTGCTTCAGGCGCTGGTCGACAACCGGATCGGGCGCCGCGACCAGGCGCAGGCTTGGGTGTGGCGGCTGGCCTCCTACACCCGCGACGTGCACGAGGAGTACGCGGTGCAGCGCTGGGCGGAGACGAAGCGGCTGCTTGGTCTGCTGGTCAACTCATCCGGTCGTGCCCACGGACGCAACGCCCGCCGCCTCGTCCACGCCGCCCGCAAGCAGGAGCGCCGCCTCGCCGTGGCGCTGCTGGCGACCGCCGTCGCGCACACACCGGAGGGCGAGGAGGTGTTGCGCGGGGCCCGGATGCGGATGGCCCGCAAGCCTTCGGCGGTGGCCCGCGAGTTGCTGAAGAACTTCCCCAAGGGAGGCCGGCGCCGGCGACGCCGCAAGCGCAGCAACGGCGAGCGAGCCGGCGCGGCGAAGGCGAGCGGCAACGGAGCCGAGCCGGAGGCCGAAGCAACTGAGGACGAGCTGACCGCGGAGGCGGCGGCGGAGTCCGGCGCCGAGCAGAACGGACCCGAGCCGGACGCTGACGAGGACGAGGCGGCGGAGGAAGAGCCTGAGCTCGAGGAGTCCGGCGAGGGCGCTTAGTCGAGGCGCAGGTGGACCTCGCCGGCGCCGAGACTCACCTGCTCGCCGGAGCCGGTCGCGACCAGCAGGTTGCCGCGCTCGTCGATCCCCTCCGCGGTGCCGTTGCCGCCGTTCCAGGCGATCTGGCGGCCGCGCAGTGCATCGCGCTCGCGAAAGGCCGCCAGCACTTCTTGCGGATCGGCCCGCGTCCAACGCTTCAACGATTCGTTGAGCGCCTGAAGGGCGCCGTCGACGGTGGCGTCTGCGCCGAGTGAGGTCGCCGTCTCGCGCAGCTCCTCGGGGAACTCGTCGGGCTCGATCGAGACGTTGAGGCCGACGCCGATCACAGCCCAGCCGTCCTGGGGCCGCGCCTCGATCAGCACCCCGGCGCACTTGCGCCCCTCGATCCAAACGTCGTTGGGCCACTTGATGGCGCAGCTGACGTCAGCAATTGCCTCGGCGGCCTCGGCGACTGCCAGGGGCGCCGCCAACGGAAGCACCAAATGCCGTTGTTCCAGCGGGCGCACGATCGCCGAGTAGAAAAGCGCCTTGCCGGCCGGCGCCGTCCAGGAGCGGCCCTGCCGCCCGCGTCCGGCGACCTGCTCCTCAGCGGTCACCACTGTGCCCTGCGGGGCGCCGCCAGCCGCGAGCTCGCGCGCCAGGTCGTTGGTTGAGTCGCAGCTGCGGCGATGGTGGCGGGGGTTGCCGAAGCTCACCGGAAGCTCACGGCGCCGGACTGAGAACGACCTCGTCGTCGGGCGTCAGCCCGAGCAGCTCGGCGGCGCTCTCGCGGTTGACGGCGAGCGCGAGCCTTCGCGAGGAGTCCTCGTAAATGATCCCCTGCCCCGGGCCCACGTCGCTGAACGTTCGCCCAAAGGGAACCGTGATCTGCGTCCCGCCTGCATCGACGGCGACACGCTCACCCAGTCGCAGGAAGGTCGAGGCAAGCCGTTCATGGCCGAGGTTGAGCGCCGCGTTGCCGAATCCGTCCACGTAGACGACGTGGGCGACCACACGATCGGGATAGATGCGCGGATCCGGCAGCTCGAGGTGGGTCAGCGTCGAGGGGTCGAGAGGTTCGCCGGCCTCGGTGAGGGGCGCACCGAGTGCCAGGTGCGCTGCAACCGGCGCGAACAGGTCGCGCCCGTGGAAGGTCGAGGTGATGGGCTCGAGCCGGTGCGGCGAGGCGCTGAGGTCAACGGCCTCTACGCCGCCGCCGAGGCGCTCCGCGGCGAGCGCCAGCACTCCGTTGTCCGGCCCGACCAGCAGCCGCTCTTCGTCGCCGACCCGCACCGCGATCGGGCGTCGCTCGGTGCCGACGCCGGGGTCTACGATCGCCAGGTGGACGCCGGGCGGGGTGAAGGGAAGCGCGTTGGCGAGCAGCACCGCCCCCTGGCGCACAGCATGGCGCGGCAGCCCGTGGGTGATGTCGATGACCCTTGCGTCGGGGGCGATTCGCGCGATCACGGCCCGGCAGACGCCGGCGAACTCGTCCGCGTAGCCGTAGTCGGAGAGGAAGGTGATCGACCGGGCCACGGCGTCCGGGACTCTAGCCGGGGGCCGGCGAGGCGGCGGCGTCGGCGAGTAGCGCTTCGATCAGCCCGTCGATGTCGTGACGTTCGGCCTCGACGTCGACCGTCAGGCCGGCCTCGCGAGCTGCATCGCTGGTCACGGGGCCGATCGAGACGATGCGGATGCCCTCGGGAAGGCGTCCGTCGAGCGCGGCGACGAGGTTGCGGACCGTCGAGGAGGAGGTGAAGGTGAGGTAGTCGGCCGCCTGGGCGGCTTCAACGGCCTCAGGATCCGGCGGCTCGGCGATCGTCTCGTAGAGGGCCACGACGTCGACCTTGGCGCCGCGCTCGCGCAGCGCATCGGGAAGCACGTCGCGCGCTTCGGCGGCTCGCGCCACCAGGACCGGGCGGCCCTTGACCGGAACGTCGGCCAGCGCTTCGGCCAGCGCCTCGGCGACGTACTGCTCTGGCACGACGTCGGCGCGGATCCCAAGCGCCGCGAGCTCGGCCTCGGTCCCAGGGCCGATCGCGGCGACCGTCGCGTTGGCGAGCGCGCGGGCGTCGAGGCCGGCCTCCGCCATCGCATCGAACAGCAGCCGCACGCCGTTGGGACTTGTCAGGCAGACCAACGCGTAGGAGTAAAGGTCGTTGACCGCTTTCCGCACCTCGTCCGAGTCGATGCGCGGCTCGATACGGATCGCCGGCAGCTCGACGACCTCGGCGCCGAGCCCACGCAGGCTGCTCGCCAGGCCGCTTGCTTGTGCGCGGGCCCGCGTTACCACCACTCGGCGGCCGAACAGCGGCCGGCGCTCGAGCCAGGCCAAGGCTTGGCGCCGAGCGACCACCGGGCCGACCACGATCACCGCCGGCGCGCCGATCCGCTCCCGCTCGACCGCATCGGCGAGGTCTCCGAGCGTCGCGGTGACGGTTCGCTGGCCGGCCATCGTCCCGCGCTCGATCGCCGCCGCCGGTTGCTTCGGATCGCGGCCCGCGGCGATCAGCGCCGCCGCGTTCTCGGCCAGGCGCTTTATGCCCATGTAGAGGACCAGGGTGCCAGGGAACGCCGCCAACGCATCCCAGTCGAGCGCCGACTCGGGCTTCTCGGGGTCCTCGTGACCGGTGACGAAGGCGACCGCGGATGCCTCCTCGCGGTGGGTGACCGGGATGCCCGCGTAGGCCGGAGCGGCGACGCCGGCGGTGACCCCGGGCACCACCTCGAACGGAACGCCGGCGGCGGCGAGCGCCTCCCCCTCCTCGCCGCCGCGCCCGAACACGAACGGGTCGCCGCCCTTCAGCCGCACCACGCTTCGTCCCGCCTTCGCCGCCTCGACCATCCGCCGCTCGATCTCGGGCTGCTCGATCGTCGGCTCGCCGGGCCGCTTGCCGACGTAGACCAGCTCCGCGTCGGGTTTCGCTCCGCGCAGGAGCCCGTCGGGGATCAGGCGGTCGTAGAGGATCAGGTCGGCGCTGGCGACCAGCTCCAATGCCCGGACCGTCACCAGGCCAGGGTCGCCCGGGCCGGCGCCAACCAGATAGACGACGCCGACGCGGGCGCTCACGATTGCGCCACCTGTTCTTCGGCCATCTGGAGGATGTGGCCTGCCCCGGCCGCCAGCATCCTCTGTGCCAGCTCCTCACCCAGCGCCCTGGGATCAGCGGCGTCGCCCTCGAAGCGGTCGCGGACCCAGATGCTGCCGTCGGGGAGGCCCGCGAAGCCATCGATCGTTAGGCGGTCGCCGTCGCGGCGGGCGTGGATGCCGATCGGCGTGTTGCAGCTCGCGTCCAGCGCCGCGACCGCGGCGCGCTCTGCGGTCAGCTCGACCAGCGCCGTGTCGTCGCTGATTGCCGCCACCGCCTCGCGTGCCTCGGCGTCATCCTCGCGGGTCTGCAGTGCGAGCGCACCCTGACCCGCGGCCGGGATCATCTGGCCGGCGTCGAGCAGGAACGAAATGTCCTTCTCGCGGCCCAGCCGCCGCAGGCCTGCCGCCGCGAGCACGATCGCATCGAGCTTCTTGCCCTTGAGGCGGCGCAGGCGCGTGTCGACGTTGCCGTGCAGCTCGACGACCTCGAGGTCGGGGCGGCGGGCAAGCAGCTGCGCGCGACGCCGCAGGCTCGACGTGCCGACCGTGGATCTCTCCGGCACGCCGTCGAGCGTACTGCCCTTGCCGAGCCACGCATCCTCCGCCGTTTCGCGAGCCGGGACGCCGGCGATCACCAGCCCGTCGGGGAGGGCCGCCGGCAGGTCCTTCGCCGAGTGGACACCGATTTCCGCGCGCCCCTCGAGCAGCTCGCGCTCGACCGCGCGCACGAAGCGCGACTTGTCGCCCGGCTCGCCGTCGGAGGAAGCCTCGACCAGCTCCGCGTCGTCGAGCAGCTCGGCGACGGCGCCCGCCTGGGCCAGCGCCAGCTTGCTGCCCCTGGTCGCGAGGCGCAGCGCCATCGTGCGACCTAGGACGGCTTGCGGTCTTGGCGACGCAGCGGCGTGACGCTTGCGTCGCGCTCCTCGGCCGGCGCCGTCTCGGCGTCGAGGCCGAACAGCTCGCGCAGCGCGTGGACGTAGACGTAAGCGTCCTCGTCCTCCGCCGAGCGCTTCATCCGCAGGGTTGGCTCGTGCAGCATGCGCGACGCGATCGCGCTCGCCATCTTCTCCAGCCGTTTGCGGTCGGCATCGCTGAGGCTCTCCCAGCGCGACTCGTTTTCGGCCAGCACGCGGCGGACGATCTCGTCGGCGCGCTCGCGCAGCGCGGCGACGGTCGGCAGCACCTCCAGGGAGCCGAGCCAGCGCTCGAAGCCGGCGCGCTCGGCATCAAGGACGGTGTCGGCGCGTCTCGCCTCGACCTCGCGTCCGCTGGCGTTGCGCTCGACGATCCCCTGCACGTCGTCGACGTCGTGCAGGCTGACGCCGGTGATCTCCCGGCAGGCCGGGTCGACGTCGCGGGGCACCGCGATGTCGATGATCAGCAGCGGACGGCCGTCGCGGCTCTCCATCACCTGACGTAGCTCGTCGGGCTCGACGATGTGATGCGGGGAGTTGGTCGCGGAGACGACGATGTCTGCCTGCTGGAGCTGCTCCGGCAACTCGTCGAAGCGAACCGCCTCGCCGCCGAAGTGCTGCGCGAGCCCGATCGCGCGGTCATAACGGCGGTTGGCGATGAAGATGGTCTGCACTCCGCGCGCGGCCAGCGCGCGGGCGGTCAGCTCCGCGGTCTCGCCGGCCCCGATCACCAACACCCGCCGCTGCGCGAGGTCGCCGAGCGTGCGCTGGGCTAGCTCAACCGCGACCGAGGAGATCGACACCCCCTTCTCGCTCACCGCGGTCTCCGAGCGCGCGCGTTTGCCGGCCGCGAGCGCGCCGCGGAACAGCCTGTTGAGGATCGGCCCCGTCGCCCCTTCGACCAGGGCAAGCTCGTAGGCGCGCTTCACCTGGCCCTGGATCTCGGCCTCGCCCACGATCATCGAGTCCAGCCCTGCCGTGACCCGGAAGAGATGGCGGGCGGCCTCCGAGGAGCGCAGCGAGTAGAGGTGGCCGACCAGCTCGGTGGGGCGGATCTCCGCCTCGCGGGCCAGCACCCCGAGCGCCGCCGACTCGGCCTCGACCGGGTCGGAGACGACCAGGTACAGCTCGGTGCGATTGCAGGTCGAAAGCGCCGCCGCCTCCTGGACCTGGTCGGTGGCGCGCAGCTCGTTCAGGACGCCCGCCGCGCGGCCCTCGGGCAGGGCAAGGCGCTCGCGCAGCTCCAGCGGCGCGGTCCGGTGCGAGACGCCGAGGGCGAGGATCTCGCTCATATGCGCGCCGCCTCCTCGCTTTCGCTCGTGGAGGCCGTCTCGCTCTCGCGTCCGGGAGCAGCTTGGTCGCTGGCGGAATTTCCGTTCACCCGTTGCTCTGCCAACCCTGCCAGCTCGCTCAGCTCGCGCTCGATGCGTTGAAGCTTGGCCGCCATGATCGCCACGTAGACGAGGATCAGCACCACGAACACCACGTATGCGCCGGCCACGTACTTGCCCGCCTCGTGGAGCGGAAGCGCTGGGGCGTCGGCGAGCAGGGGCATATCAGTCCGGCCTCGTCGCCACTCCCGGCGCGATGCGGCCGCCGCTGGGCCCTCGGTCGCGATCGAGCGCTCGGCGCAGGCGCGAGAGCTGCGCCGTGGTGTTCTTTGCGCTCATCTCGAACTTCACGAGCGTCACCCAGAGCAACGCCATTGCGCCCAGCGAGGCGAGGAAGGTCACCCACATCTTTGGCGGCATGCCGCCGTTGGCGGTGGCGAAGACCCGCGGGTGAACGAGCGCCTGCGCCAGTCGCACGGCGAGGAAGTTGAGCGGCACGAAGGCGGCGGCGGTGACCGCGAACACCGATGCGTAGCGCGCCTGGCGATCGCGGTCCTCGATCGCGTAGCGGAACGGGTAGTAAGTCGCGTAGAGCAGGAAGATGATCAGGAAGCTGACCAGCGTCGGCTCGTCCCACACCCACCACATGCCCCACGAGGCCTTGGCCCAGATCGAGCCGGTGAGCAAGACGCCAACGCCGAAGATCACCGAGAGGTGGATAGAGACGTAGGAGCGCATGTCGTGGCGCGCGTCGCCGGTCTGCAGATGGCGAATCGCGTGCACCCCGCCGACCATGAAGCCGATCAGGGCGACGGTCGCAAGCGGCACGTGCAGGTAGAAGATCTTCTGGATGAATCCCTGGTCGGCGTCGAGCGGGGCGTAGAAGAAGACCAGCGAGAGCGACACGGCGATTGCCGCGACGGCCGCGATCGAGAGGGGGCGAAGGCCTTTTCCGTACATCGCTGTGGGGGGGGCGCGCCTCGCGGCTGCGGCGCCGGGTCAGTCCTCCAGAAGAAAGTCGAAGACCGCGTATCCGACCAGTCCGAACACCAAATCGTATAGACCGAGCACAGCCACCCAGGTGCCAAAGCGGTCATATGCAGGCCCTCCTGCCTCCAGCAGGTGCTGGGAGGCGCCGGTGGCGGCGATCATTAGCGGCACGACCAACGGCAGCAGCAGCAGCGGTACGACGAGGTCGCGGGCGCGCGAGTTGACCGCCATCGAGGAGATCAGCGCCCCGGTTGCCGCCAGCCCGATGTCGGTCAGCACCAGGACCAGGCAGAGCGGCCCCAGCGCCGCCGTGGAGTCGAGGAAGAAGAGGGCGAAGATCGGCACCGTGACCAGCTCCAGCGCCAGCATGTAGATCAGCAGAGCCGCCGACTTTGCGGCAAGAAGCGAGGTGCGATCGATCGGCGCCAACCGGATCGCCTCGAAGCCGCCCTCGTCGCGCTCGGCGACGAACAGGCGGTTGATCCCCAGCACGCCGGCGAACAGCAGCGTCGCCCACAGCACCCCCGCCGCGAGGCTGCCCGAAAGGCTGGCGCGATCGAGCCCGAAGTGGAAGATCACGAAGGTGGTGACCGCGAACAGGACCATCGCCGGCAGCGAGCTGAGCGTGCGCAGCTCCGATCGCAGGTCCTTGGCGAGGATCGCCGCGAAGGTGTCGCGCCAGGGGGTCATGCTCCAGCCCCAGCGATCTCGCGCGCCTCGACCGGGTCGAGCGATGCCGCCGGGCCGAGGTGGGCGACCCGACCGCCGCGCTCCAGAACCAGCACCCGGTCGGACTCCGGCAGCGCCCGCTCGGGGTCGTGGCTGACCAACAGACGTGTGCGCCCCCTGCCGATCAGCTCCCGGGCAAGATCACGTCCCTCGGCATCGAGGTGAGAATCGGGCTCGTCGAGCAGCAGCAGCTCGGGATCGTGAAGTACGCAGCGCGCCACCGCGAGCCGCTGCCGCATTCCAGCCGATAGCCCGTCGACGCGCTCGTTGGCGCGTTGCTCCATCCCCACCGATTCCAGAAGCACGTCGATCCGCTCCTCGGCTCGCTCGGGCGGGATCCCGTGCAGGCGGGCGTTGAAGCCCAGGTTCTCGCGCCCGGACAGGTCGCGGTAGAGGAGTGGCTCGTGGCCGAGGTACCCGACCCTGCCGCGCAGCTTCCACGCCTCATCCGGAAGCGAGCAATCGAGCACCCGCGCGTTGCCGCCGCTGGGTCGCAGCAGCGTCGCCAAGACCCGCAGCAGAGTCGTCTTTCCGGCCCCGTTGGGTCCCAGCACGAGCAGCGTCTCGCGAGGCGCAAGCTCCAGGCTGACACCAGCGAGTGCCGTGCGCTCTCCGAAGTCGCGGCGCAGGCCATGCAGCTCGATCGCGGCTGTCATCGGCTTGATTGTCCCGCCCGGAGCGCCGGGCGGTGCAGGACGGAGCCCTGCCCGGCTAGCCGCCGTTGCGCCGCAGCGTCCGCGCGCCGACCTTCAGCAGCGGACCGATCCCGTCCTTCAGCGCCGCCAGCCGGTGGCCGTTGCGGCCGTAGATCAGCCGCGCCGATGAGCGCACCGCCTCGCCGAGCGTGTCGTCGTAGGGGTGCCACCAGAAGTCGCGCGCGAGGCCCGGTTCCCAGCTGACCAGCTTGATGTTGGTGCACTCGTAGAAGCCGAACTTCGAGTGCGAGCGGCCGAGGCCGGAGTCCTTGACCCCGCCCCACGAGCACTGGCAGGCGCCGTGGCTGAACGAGTGGTCGTTGATCCAAACCATCCCGGACTCGATCTGGCGCGCCATCCGCTCGCCCTTCTGGCGGTCGGTGGTCCACACCGACGCGCCGAGCCCGAACTCGGAATCGTTGGCCAGCTCGACCGCCTGCTCGTCGGAGTCGACGACGACGATCGGCAGCACCGGGCCGAACACCTCCTCGTTCATGATCCGCATCTCGTGGGTCACCCGGGTCAGCACGACCGGGGCGATGAACTTGCCGGGCAGCCCGGGCACCTCGGTGGGCCCGCCGCATAGCTGCTCGGCGCCGTTGCGGACCGCGTCCTCGACCAGCTCGTTGACCTGCTCGTACTGCTCCTCTGAGGTCATAGGGCCGATCTCGGTTTCCCAGTCGAGCGGATTGCCGAGCCGCAGCTCCTTTGCTTTCGCGGCGACGGCGGTGACAAAGCGCTCGGCGACGTCGCGGTGGACGTAGACGCGCTCGATCCCCGAGCAGGTCTGGCCGGCATTGGCGAAGCCGCCCCAGACGGCGCCCGGGATCGCGTTTCCGAGCTTTGCGTCGGCGCAGACGATCATCGGGTCCTTGCCCCCGAGCTCCAGTACAGAGCCCTTCATGTTGCGGGCGCAGGCCTCGCCGACCTTTCGCCCCACCTCGACCGAGCCGGTAAAGAAGATCTTGCCGGCCGAAGACTTGGTCAGCGCGTCGCCGATCCGCCCGCCGCCGTGCACGGTGCGGACCAGTCCCTCGGGTAGACCGGCCTTCTCGAACACGCTGCGGATCCGCTCGCCGAGCAGCGGCGTGAGGCTTGCCGGCTTAAGCACCACCCCGTTCCCGGCCATCAGCGCGATCGCCACCTCGCCGAAGGGGATCGACCACGGGTAGTTCCACGGCGCGATCACGCCGACGACCCCGATCGGCTCGTAGGAGAAGTGGTTGCGCTTCGAGAGCAGGAAGGCCTGCGAGTTGCGGATCTTCTCGTCGGCGAGGATCTTCGGCCCGTGGTCGGCGCACCAGTGCAGGAGATCGATCGTCGGCAGCAGCTCCATCGTGTACGACTCGGCGCGCGGCTTTCCCTGCTCGCTGGAGAGAAGCTCGGCGATCTCGTCGATCTCGTCGAGGATCACGTCGGCGGCGCGGCGCATGTAGTCGGCACGGTCCGCAAGCGTCAGCTCGGCCCAGGCGGGCTGTACCCGCGCCACATCGTCGACCACTCCCTGCACTTTCGCGGGGGTGATCGTGTCGACCGAGCCGACCGGCTCCCCGGTCGCCGGGTTCAGCGACTCGAGCTGCTTCGACTGACGGGCGCTTGACTGGGTCTCGGGGGCGGTGGCGGATTCCATGAAGCTCCTCCCATCGGGGTGGCCCAAGTCTATGCAGCAAGGTGCGCCCGGCAGCCAACAAGCCGCCGGGCGCTGCTGATGAGGCGACCGGAGGCCCCCCAGTCCGGGTCTCCGGTCGCCGGCATCAACCCCCCTGGCACTACCTGATGAGGGCGACTTTCAAAACACGACCGGCGCGGCGGAGTTGCGCCGCATCAGCCCGCCTGTGGACGCCTGTGTTATTCGGCTTCGCTGACCCGTCGGCGGATCTGCTCGAGGCGCCGCCGCAGCTCGGCCTCGAAACCGCGATCGGTGGGCTCGTAGAAGCGGCGCTCCTCCATCCCCTCCGGCATCAGCCGTTGCTCGGCGAGGCCACCGGGCTCATCGTGGGGATAGACGTAGCCGGTCCCGCGGCCCAGCTTGGCGGCGCCGGGGTAGTGCGCGTCGCGAAGGTAGTCGGGCGGCGGCTTGGCGCCGTGCTCGCGGACCTCGGCACGGGCGGCGCCGATCGCGCGGTAGGAAGCGTTGGATTTCGGGGCCAGGGCCAGATAGGCCGCCGCTTGGGCGAGGTTGAGCGCGCACTCCGGCAACCCGACCCGGCCTACCGCGTCGGCGGCAGCGTTGGCGACAACGAGCGCCTGCGGGTCGGCGTTGCCGACGTCCTCGGAGGCGAGGATCACCATCCGACGGGCGATGAAACGCGGGTCCTCGCCCCCCTCCAGCATTACCGCGAGGTAATACAGCGACGCGTCGGGATCCGAGCCCCGGGTGGCCTTGATCCAGGCCGAGATGTAGTCGTAGTGGCGGTCGCCCTCGCGGTCGTAGTCGAGCGCCTTGCGCTGCAGGGCGTCTTCGACCGCGGCGATGTCGACGCCGCCGCCGCCGCGCTGCACGCGCTCAACCGCCCGCTCGAGCGCCGAGAGCGCCACTCGCGCATCGCCGCCGCTCCGCTCGGCCAGCATCCGCAGGGCCTCGTCTGCGATCTGTGGCGGATCGGCGATCCCGCGCTCGTCCTCCAGCGTTCGCCGCAGCAGGGCCTCGACGTCGTCGGCCTCCAGCGGTTGCAGCTCGTAGATCTGACAGCGCGAGAGCAGCGCCGAGTTGACCTCGAAGTAGGGGTTCTCGGTGGTCGCCCCGATCAGCGTCAGCAGGCCCTCCTCGACCGCCGGCAGCAGCGCGTCCTGTTGGGCTTTGTTGAAACGGTGGATCTCGTCGAGGAAGAAAATCGTCGGCCGGTCGGAGGCGCGGCGGCGCTCCTCGGCCCGCTCGATCGCGGCGCGGATCTCGGCCCGCCCGGCGTTGACCGCGGATTGCTCCTCGAAGGCGGCGTCTGTCCGAAGGGCCGCGATTCGCGCCAGCGTCGTCTTGCCGCTTCCCGGCGGGCCGTAGAGGATCGCGCTGTGCAGGTGCCCGGACTCGACCGCGGTGCGCAGCGCGCAGTCGCCGGCCAGCAGGTGCTCCTGGCCGACCAGCTCGTCGAGGTCGCGCGGCCGCATCCGCACAGCCAGCGGTGCCTCGTCGGCTGGGACGCTGGTCCGCCGCTCCGCCGCTTCGTCGGTCTCGAACAGGCGCTCTTCCATCGCCGACTGAGTATGAAGGCGTTAACCGGCCGATCGATGTCAGCGGGTAGGTTGCCCCGCCCGTGAGCGGGCTCGAGCTGATCCTGGTCGCAGTCTGGGCGTTCATCGTCTCCTTCTTCGGCGGCATGGTCGGGATGGTGCTCGGCAACCTGCGACTGCCGCTGGTCGTCCTGGTCGGCAGCAGCGCCGCCGCCGCCGCGGGGGCCAACGTGGCGATCTCCGGGGCGGCTGCTCTCACCTCCGCCTACGCGCATTGGCAGGGCGGGCGTCTGAGCTGGCGGCTGTTCGCCTGGATGGCGCCCACCTCGCTGGTCGGGGCGATCGCCGGCGGGCTGATCTCCGGGTCGCTGCCGAACCGGGTCCTGCTCGGCGCGATCGGGGTCGTCGTCCTCTACGGGGCGTTCGAGATCGCGCGTTTCAAGCGCCCCAAGGGGGCCGCGGAGGTCGCGGTGCCCGACACTCGCAAGCTGCTCCTCAATGCCGCCCTGGTCGGCTTCGGGGTTGGCGTGCTCGGTGGGCTGGTGGGGCTGATCCTCGGCACGCTGCGCCTCCCGGCGCTGATCAGGTACTGGGGCGTCAGCCCCTACGCCGCGGTGGGCACGAACGCGGCGGTCGGAGTGGTTGTCGGGATCGGCGGACTGGTCGGCCACCTGCCCGGCGGTGTCGATTGGTCGATCCTCGCCGTCGGCGCCGCCGCCGCGATGCCCGCCGCCTACTTCGGCGCCCGCTTCACCGGCCGCCTCGACGAGCAGCAGCTCTTGCGCGCGATCTCAGCGATCCTCGTGGTCAGCGGCTCGGCGATGGCCGTTCAGGCGATCGTCGGCTGAGCCAGACCCGCGCGCGAGTAGGAACCACTTGCGGCGGCTTCGCCGCCTGACCAGCCAGTGCCGGCGCCCAACGGGCACCGGCATACTTACCTGCATGCAGCAGAAATCAGCCGAAGCGCTCGCTCCCGAGGGGTTGGGGAGCGAGGCGGTGGAGCTTCTCCAGCGCCTGATCCGCCTCAACACCGTCAACCCGCCGGGCAACGAGGAAGAGGCGCAGGTCTATCTGCGCGACCTGCTCGCCGACGCCGGTTGGGAATGCGAGCTGCTCTCCGTCGAAGAGGGCCGCCCGAACCTTGTGGCGCGGCTTCGCGGCGAGGCCGAGGGTCCGACGCTGGCGATGATCTGCCACGTCGACACGGTCCCCGCCGATCCCTCCGATTGGACGCGAGACCCCTGGAGCGGGGACCTGCACGACGACTACATCTGGGGCCGCGGCGCGCTCGACATGAAGGACCAGGTGGCGGCCGAGACCGCGGCCTGCGCGCGTCTGGCGCGCGACGGCTGGCGGCCGGCGCGCGGGGAGCTGATGCTGGTGGTGAGCGCCGACGAGGAGATGGGCGCCCACGCCGGCGCCAAGTGGCTCTGCGAAGAGCAGTCCGACAAGGTGCGCTGCGACTACGTCGTCAACGAGGGCGCCGGCCTGGCGATCGAGTACGACGGCCGCCGCTTCTACACCCTCGCCGTGGGTGAGAAGGGCGTCTTTCGCTTCAAGGTTCGAACCCGTGGGGTGGCGGGTCACGCCTCGCTGCCCGGGGTGGGCGACAACGCCCTGCTGAAGATGGCGCCCCTGCTCGAGCGCCTGCGCGAGCAGCCGCCCCGTGAGGCGACCGCAGACACCGAGCTGTTCCTGGAGCGGCTTCTTGGCCGCAAGCCCGACGACCTCGACGCCACCTTGGAGCAAATCCGCGCCGCCGACCCGCTGCTCGCGGTGCTGCTCGGCGAGCCGATGCTCGGTGTCACCCTCACGCCGACAATGGCCAGCGCCTCCGAGAAGGAGAACGTCGTCCCTTCGCGCGCCGAGGTTCTCGTCGATTGCCGGGTTCCCCCCGGGCTCGGCGAGGAGGTGGTCCGGGAGCGCATCGCTTCGGTGCTCGGCGACGGCGACTATGAGATCGAGTTCGTCGAGACGGTGGTCGGCAACCGCTCCGACTTCGCCGGACCGCTGGCCGAAGCGGTCGAGGCCTGGGTCGCCGACGTCGACCCCGAAGCGGAGGTCCTGCCCCTGGTGATGCCCGGGTTCAGCGACAGCCACTGGTTCCGCAAGGCGTTCGGGGCGACCGTGTTCGGGTTCTGCCCCCAGAACGCGATGAGCCTCGCCGAGGCGGTGCCGCTGGTCCACGGCGCCGATGAGCGCGTCGCGGTCGCCGACGTCGAGCTGATGGCCGGCTTCTTCCATGACCTCCCGCAGAGGGTTCTGGGAAACCAATGACTGAGCAAGGAAACGGAGACTCCTCCGCCCCCGGACGCGAAGCGGAGGAGGCGGCGGGCAGGGGTTCCCGCCAGCCGATCCGCCTCGGCGGCATGGCGCTTCGCAACGGGTTGCTGATCCACGGCCCCACCCACTGGGCCGCCGCGGTGCGCGATTCGGACGGCGCGATCCAGGTGGCCTCGGAGGCGAAGCCCGTGCTGGCCCCGCAGCTGGCCGGGCGCGTGCCGCTGCTTCGGGGCCCGCTGAAACTCGCCGAGGCGATGGCGGTGGTGCCGATCGTGCGCCGCCGCATGCCGGCGGCCAGACTGCCCTTCGAGGACCGGCGGGTGATCGCGGCAATCGGGGCGACCCTGGTCGCCAGCGCGGTGCTGCGCCGCCGCGCCCCGGCAACGGCGCTGCGCGAGGGACTGATCCAGGCGATCGGCATCGTGCCGGCGCTGGTCGCGCTGCGCGACCACGACCTCGCCGCCTATCACGGTGTCGAGCACAAGGCGATTGGCGCCTACGAATCCGGCTCGGACGACCCGGCCAGCGCCCCGAAGGAGCACCGCCGCTGTGGCTCCAACCTGATCGCACCGATGGTCGTGCTCTCCGCCGGGGGCACCGTGCTGCTGGAGCGGCTGGTTGAAAAACCCGGGCCGATCGCCCGGGCTGGGATCGGGCTCGGCGGCGCCGGGATCGCGGTCGAGATGTTCGCCTGGAGCGATCGCCACAGCGACACCGCTCTTGCGCGCGCCTTCCACACCCCCGGTCACGAGATCCAGCGACTGATCGCCACCCGCGAGCCCACCCCACGGCAACTCGAGGTCGGCATCGCCGCCCTCGCCGAAATCCTGCGGGTGGAAAACGCCGCCAGCAGCGACGAGGAACAAGGAACCAGCGACTAGCTAATAACGTCTAGCTCGTGTTCGATCGAATAGACCACGTTGGCGTTGCGGTTGACGACCTCGACCAGGCGATCTCCCTCTACGAGAAGACGTTCGAGATGCAGCTAGCGCACCGCGAGACGGTCGAGTCGCAGGGTGTCGAGGCGGTCCTGCTCGACGTCGGCGACGGGCATGTCGAGCTGTTGCGCCCCCTCGGCCCAGACACCGCGGTCGGCAAGTTCATCGAGAAGCGCGGGCCCGGCCTGCACCACGTCGCCTACGCGGTGGGCGACATCGATGCGGCGCTTACCTCGCTCAGCGAGGCCGGGGTCGAGCTGATCGATTCCGAGGCACGGGTCGGGATCCGCGGAAGCCGCGTCGCCTTCGTCCACCCGCGCTCCAGCGGCAGCGTGCTGACCGAGATCGTGGAGCCCGCCCACTGATGGCCGCCCTACGCGTCGACATTGGCTTCATCGGCGGCCAGGTGCTGAGCGTGCGGCTGGAGGAGGGGTCGCTGAAGAGGCTGCGCAAGGGGTTGGAGGGCGACTCCGGCTGGCACGACCTGGAGGCCGAGGACGGCCAGGTGGCGCTCGACCTGGCAAAGGTGGCGTACGTGAGGCTCGACTCCGGCGAGCACCAGGTCGGCTTCATCACCGAGTCCTGATGCGGCCGCGAACGTTCTTCCTGCTGGCCGGCCTGGGGACCCTTGCGGGAGCGCTTTGGTGGCGCAAGAACCCCTCCGCCTGTCCCTACAGCCAGAAGTTCTGGGTCGAGGCGCCGCACCCGGTCATCACCCGCGAGCGCCTTCAGCAGGTGCTGGGGCCGAGGCCCGGCGAGCACATCCTCGAGATCGGGCCCGGCACCGGGTACTACACCCTCGACATGGCGGAGTGGATCGGCCCCGAGGGAAGGGTGGAGATCTTCGACATCCAGCAGGAGTTCCTCGATCACACGCTGGGTCGGGCCGAGGAGCGCGGCCTCTCCAACGTCGTCGCCACCCAAGGCGACGCGACCGACCTGTCGTACGAGGACGACTCGATCGACGCTGTGGTTCTGACCGGCGTGCTGGGGGAGATCCCGGACCGCACCGCGGCCCTGCGCGAGATCGAGCGGGTGCTGCGCCCCGGCGGGCGGCTGGTGGTCGGCGAGCTGTTCGGCGACCCGCACTTCACGACCTTCGGCTCGCTCCAGGGGCAGTGCGGCGACGCCGCGCTGCGCCTGGAGGAGCGTTCCGGCAACTGGTTTGGCTACTTCGCCCGCTTCGCTTCCGGGCCGCCGGCGGCGGAAACGCCCGCCGCTACCCGATAACCGGGCGTCAGCCCTAACCGGCCTCGGCGAGGCGGCTCCAGAGAGCTTCCTCGCTGATCAGCACCTTCTGCGTCAGCTCGCCGATCTGGCTCCAAGTCTTCGGCTCCGGCTTGTCCTGCTCACTGGCCTCGCGGAACGCGGTCGCCAGGGCGGTCCAGATGGCCGCCGCGTGAGCGGCCCGGCTGGCCCCCTCCTCGTGGCCGGCCTCCTCGAGAAAGCGCGAGTACATGAGACGGAAGTTGCCGCCGCCGGTACCTCGCCGCTCGATCACCTGGTAGGCGAAGCGGGCGCACCATTGCCAGTCCTTGGCCTGTTCCGGCCAGCTCTCGGTCTCGGCGGCAAGCCGGCGCAGCGCCGGCAGGCCGGCGAAGTTGCCGAAAGTCGGGTCGATCATCTCCTTCGCCGCCCGCTCGATCGCCGCTGGCGCCGCAGAGCGAAGGTCGTCGGCGTCGATCCCGTCGGGCACGCTGAACATGTGCCCCTTGAGCGGGAACGCAGGGTGGTTGCCGTGACGAGCCTCGCGCAGGCTCTCGATCTTGCAGACCTGTAGCTCCTCGAAGCCGGTGTCGGAGAGATAGACGGACTGGTCGTCGTAGCCAGCGAGCACAACCGCGTGACCGGGGAAGTGGGCCGACTTTCCGTAGTGGTCGAGGTAATAGAGATCGGTGAGCAGCAGCACCGGTCGGCCGGTGTCGACGCTGGCCCGCGCCGCTTCCCAGGCGGCATCGGGATCGTCGAAGGTGTCGAGCTTCACCGGCGCGCCGGTCAGCTCCAAAAAGCTCTGCTCGAGCTGCGCCGTGCGGCCGTTGAACCAGCGCGTAGGCGACGCCTCCTCCAGCACCAGGTAGTAGAAGCAGGCGCCGGCGCCGAGCCCGAACGCCATCTCCTCGCTTAGCTCGACCCCGTGGTATCCGAGGAGGTTTCGAAGCGCGGTCGAGCCGCAGTGGTGGCCCGCCACGTGGCGGAAGTCGGGGATTATTTGCTGCTTCCTTGCAGCTTCCATGACCCATGAATCTATCCTGGCTCGCCCATGAGCAACCCTGACCTGGCCCTGCTTCGCCTCATGCGCACGCGTGGGCACTCGCCCGGCGCCGAGCGCGCCGCGAAGGCGATTGCCGCCAGCGGCGAGTACGGGGCGATCTGGGCGGCTGCCGCACTGACCGCCGCCGCCTTCGACCCGCCCCGGCGCCGCCGCTGGCTGGCCGGCGCCGCGCTTGCCCCGGCCGCGATCGGGATCAACTTCGCCGTAAAGCTGGTCACTCGCCGGCGCCGGCCGGATCTGGATGGCCTTCCGCCGCTGGGTGGCGCCCCAAGCTCGCTCTCTCTCCCGTCCGCCCACGCGACTGCCTCGTTCGCTGCGGCGACGGCGATGTCGCGGATCGCCCCCAGCCGCGCGCCGGTGCTCTACGCCGGCGCCACGGTGATGGCGCTCACCCGCCCCTACCTCGGGATGCACTACCCCAGTGACGTTGTCGTCGGGGCCGCATTGGGGACCGCCCTGGGCAAGCTGGTGCCCGGGTTCGACGACCACAAGACCGCTCCGTGAAGGTAGGCATCGTCGGCCTGCCGAACGCCGGCAAGTCGACCCTCTTCAACGCCCTCACCCGGGCCGGTGCGCAGACGGGCGACTACCCCTTCACGACCGTCGAGCCGAACGTGGCGGTCGCAGCCGTCCCCGACGAGCGCCTGCAGCAGCTTGCCGAGACCATCGGCAGCTCTGAGACCGTCCCGGAGACGATCGAGTTCATCGACATCGCCGGACTGGTGCGCGGCGCTGCCGAGGGGGAGGGCCTGGGCAACCGCTTCCTGGGCCAGATTCGCGAGACCGACGCGATCTGCCAGGTCGTGCGCTGTCACGCCGACGGTCGTGTGCCGCACCCCGACGGCCGCGTCGATCCGCACGCCGATATCGAGACGATCGAGACCGAGCTTCTGCTTGCGGACCTCGAGCAGGTCGAGCGGCGCCTCGAGCGGGTCACGAAGCAGGCGCGCTCGGGAGATAAGGAGGCGATCGCCGAGCGCGATTGGCTGGCCGCGGTCCGCGACGCCGTCGCCGCCGGCAACGCGGTTCGCTCGGTGCCGGTCCCCGATCTTGTTGCCGACGCCCCGCGGCGGCTGGCGGCGCTGACCTCGAAGCCGACGCTCTACGTCGCCAATGTCGACGAGGGAGAAGCTTCGGTCCCAGACGAAGTTGCCTCGCACGCAACCGCCGCCGGTGCGACGGCAGTTGCGGTCAGCGCTCGTATCGAGGGCGAGCTCGCGGAGCTGGAGGGGCCGGAAGCCGACGAGATGCGCGCCCAGCTCGAGGTCGGCGAGTCGGGTCTGAGCCGGGTCGTCCGCGCGGCCTACGAGCTGCTCGATCTGATCACCTTCTTCACCGCCGATCGGGCCAAGGAGGCGACGGCGCGCAGCCTGCGCAAGGGAAGCACCGTGCTCGATGCGGCCGCGAAGGTCCACACCGATTTCCAGCGCGACTTCGTCAAGGCGGAGGTGATCGCCTGGGACCGCCTCATCGATGCGGGCGGCTATGTCGGAGCGCAGGAACAGGGGTTACTGCGCATCGAGGGCCGCGACTACGTCGTCGAGGACGGCGACGTGGTGACGATCAAGACCTGACCAGCGCGCTGTTAGGTTGCCCGCGATGGAAGAGGCGCGGTTCCCCCAGGTCGCCGCCAAGGCCGGCCACTACGAGAGCTTCTACATAAA
>JBBQNM010000025.1:0-29287 GCA_038329895.1 Solirubrobacterales bacterium
CAGCAAGCTGATCGCCGGATGGCTGTGTGAGGAGCGCGGCGAGGAGCACCGCTTCTCGGGCTGGCTCGAGCTGCTCACGCTACTCGAGCGGACCCGGCTGACGGCCGCCGATGAGCCCCAGCACGGCGCGAGTCAGGCGGGGACGGGACGTCGTGAAACCCGCAACGAGTAAGGAGACACCAATGCGTCACATCACGAGCATGAGAAAGAACCCACTCAGGCGTCGCTTCACGATCATCGGCGGCCTGGTGGCCGCCGCGTTGCTGGTGCCGAGCGGCGCCCAGGCGGGCGAGCCGACTTGCTCCGGCACGTTGGGCATTGCGATCCACGGCCAGCACGTCGTGGGCGACTACGTCAGCGGCATCGGCCACGAGGCGCTTGGGTGGCCGCCGGCCGGTGGGACCGTCGGCGAGGCCGTCGCCGGCTCCGGCGCCGCGATTCCGGGAGGGCCGGGACCCGGCTTCCACTTCCCGAACGGGTTTTCCCCGGGGGCGTCGTTCTGCCTCGAGCAGTCGCAGTCGCCCGGGTCCCATCCTGGTCCCTGAGCCTGGAGGGCAAACCAGCGCGACGGTCCGGCGAGTCCGCCGGGCCGTCGCGCGCCAGACTCCGGCAGATGGCCTGTGCGCGCCCGACGGCCGGTTTCGTTCCCAAACGTCACCCTCGACTCAATCGCAGACTTCGCGCGTCAAGCGGCCAGCGCGACCGCGAGCAGGCCCGGGAAGCCACCGCTTCGATAGCGATCACCTCTAGCGGCGCGGAACCTATCGCGCTGTCTGGATCCGGAAGGGCCCGCTGGGACGCGGGCCCTTCCGCGTGCCGAGCTCCTCATGATCGCTCGACCCGGACTTGCTGAGGAGGTGCCGTCGGGCGTCGAGCCACGGCGGCTGTTCGGACCCACGGAGGCCGCGTTGCGGCACGGCCTAAATCGCCGCCTGTTGGAATGGGCAGAATCGATGCTTTCTGCCCAAATCCCCGGTAATCGCCCGCAATTTACGGCTATTTGACCGGCCCCGCCCGCGTGCCGATCCGTTGATATTTTGGCTCTCTAGCGCGGAAAAGGGGGCCGAGGTCGCGTCGTCAGCAGGCGTCTTTGCAGGCCGCTGCGTAACCACTCCGCCAAGGCGCCCGGAGTGCGGCCAAGCGTAGCGAGGCGCCAGGAGGCGGTTCAGCGCTTTTTCGACTTCTCCGGCGTTTCCGCCTGGAGGCACATCCACTCGAGGATCGGCTTGGGATTCTTGATCCCGAACTCGTTCCTCAAGCGTTGCTCGATCACATCGGCGTCGACGCCCGCCACCAGTTGTTGCAGGGCGAGCAATCGCGCGCCCTCGCTGATCCCCTCGGGCTCCTGGGCGGGGGCCGTCTTGCGGCGGTGGCCGAACCGCGCCCGCAACTCGGCGGACTCCTCGTCACCCTCGAGAGCACCGTTGCGCGAGTCCCAGACGGCGGATTGGTCTCCCCCGAGATCGGCATTCATTGTCTGCAGTGACTGATCGAAGGCGTTGCGCAGGGTCTCCAGCTGATCCTGTATCGCAGAGAGCTCCCCGAGCACCTGCTCGGTCATCTGCGAAACGCGGTCCATCTGCTCGTTGGTCACGCCCTCGGCTCGACGCCGGCTTTCCTCGATCAGCTGCCGAGCCTCTCCGCGCGCTTCCTCGCGGATCTTGTCCGCCGCGTCCTCGGCCGCCTCGAGGACCTTCTGGACCTCCTTGTTGGTCTTCGAGATCAATGACATTGCCTCGCTGCCCTTGCCGGACTCGTCATCGCGCGCGGCCTGCGCATCCGTCTTCGCCGCCTCGCGGATCTTCTCGGCCGCGTCGTCGGCGGCCTCCAGCAGCTGTTTGACCCCCTTGCCGCTCGTCTCGAGCAGCGATGAGACCTTGCTGCTGTCGTCGGGCTTCGGGTCAGCCCCGCCCTTCTTGGCGTTGGAGGACTGCGGACCCGGCTTTCCCTGCGCCTGCTTGGAGGCCTCCTCGTCCTGCTTTCGTCGCCGCAAGACGCCGCTGCGCCGTTCGCCGCGGCTCCTCTTCCATTGGGCTTGTTTCCGTTTCGACTCGGTCATTGCGGCCTAGAGCGGCTGATGGGATTCGAACCCACGACCTTCTGCATGGCAAGCAGACGCTCTAGCCAACTGAGCTACAGCCGCCCGGGAATTCGTCGAGTATAGCTTCGGCTTCGTGGGTCCATGCAGTACTTCGGGCGCCTGAAATCGACAAATTGACGCCGAATCGGGTGCGATCTGGTATTGCTTAAAACTGGGTATTGGGAAGATCGCCTCGCAGGGGGGATCTCCGACGCATATCAGCAACGGACGGAGGGTCCAACAACATGCACCGAAAGCACCTTCTCGCACTTCTCGTTTCGCTTGCGCTGTCCGCGCTCGCGCTCGCTCCTGCGGCCGCGTCCGCGTGGGCGCCTGCCGCTACTGCGACGATCCACCCGGGCGTTCAGGTGTTCACCGCCGGAGCACAGTGCACGTCGAACTTCGTCTACCAAGACGGGTCGAACGTGTACCTCGGTCAGGCCGCCCACTGCTCGGGCACAGGCTCAAACACGGATACGAACGGCTAACCAGCGGCTCATTGCCGATCGGAACGCCGGTCGACGGTGACCGGCGCGAGCCAGCCGGGGACGCTGGTCTACAACTCCTGGTTGACGATGCAGTCGAAGGGTGAGGCCGACGCCGACACCTGCGCCTTCAACGACCTGGCGCTGATCAAGATCGATCCCGCAGACGTCGGCAAAGTCAACCCGTCGGTTCCGGGATTCGGCGGCCCGACCGGTGTCGGCAGTTGGGGCGGTGCCGGTTCAACCGTCTACACCTACGGCAACTCCGAGCTTCGCGGCGGCGTCACGGCGTTGAGCCCGAAGCAGGGCGTCGTGGTGCAGAACGCGGCCAGCGGTTGGAGCCACGACGTCTACACGGCGTCGCCAGGCATCCCCGGTGACTCCGGCAGCGGTTTCCTCAGCGCGTCCGGGGGCGCGATCGGCATCCTCAGCACCGTGCAGATCGCGCCGCTCGCGGGCTCCAAGGGAGTCGGCGATCTCCCCAAGGAGCTCGCCTATGCGCGGGCCAACGGGTTCTCTGGCGTCCAGTTGGTGCCGGGAACCGAGCCCTTCAGCGCGGACGTCGTTGGGGCCGTGATCAGGGGCCTCGGCGTCTGAGGTAGGGGATCAACGAAGTCGGTCAGCGGCGGCGCCTCGGCGCCGCCGCTTTTCTTTGCCAGAGAGCAGCGCTAAAGCGCGGCGAGGGCCTCTTCGATCGGCGTCTCACCGGAGAGCAGGTCGAATTCGCGACCGATCGTGTTCTCGATATCGAGGCAGGCGAGCAGAACCGCGGCGACGTCGCCGTCTCCCTCCAGGTCGCAAAGCAGCGGCTCGGCCCCCAGCTCGCGCAAGTCGTCGGCGTGGTCGGGATTGCGGACCAAGCCGGTCGCCGAATCGCCGCGTTTGACCAGCAGCCCCTCCAGCAAACGGGCAATCTTGCCGTGGCCTCCCGCGACCGCGACCTTCACGCGGGCTCGGCCTCCAGCTCAGCCATCAGGTCGCGGAGGTCGAGTGGGCGAGTGAATATCTCCACAGAGCCGTCGGCATGCCGCGGCCACTGGTCGTTGGGGCGATCCCAGTAAAGCTCCACCTCGATGCCGTCGGGATCGTTGAGGTAGAGCGCCTCGCTGACGCCGTGGTCGGAGGCTCCGCTGAGCGGGACCCCGGCATCGCCCAGGCGGCGCAAGGCCTCGGCGAGAGCGCGGCGGGTCGGGTAACGAATCGCGAAGTGAAAGAGCCCCGTCGTACCGGGCGGAGGCGGGGTGCCGCCAGCCGAGGTCCAGGTGTTGAGTCCGATGTGGTGGTGGTAGCCGCCGGCGGATATGAACGCGGCCTCGCTCCCGATGCGCTCCATCAGTTCGAACCCCAACACCCCGCAGTAGAACTCGAGCGCGCGGTCCAGGTCGGCGACCTTGAGGTGGACGTGGCCAATTTCGACTCCGGGGTCGATGGGATTTCCTCGAGCGTGGTCCATGGCTTTTCGTTCCTCGTTCCGCGTCATTCGAGGATAGGGATCAGCCTCAGGCGACACCCTCGAATGACGAATGACTAGCTTCTATCTAGCTCTTCGTTGACCAGCCGGTCCGCCTCTGCGTTTTCGTCTCTTCGCACATGCCGGATCGACCACTTCTCGAAGTCGTCGAGCGCTTCGCGCACCTGGCGATGCAGCTCGCGCAGGGCCTCGTCCTTGACCTTGTACTCGCCGGTGACCTGTCGCACGATCAGCTCCGAGTCCCCGATCAGCTCCAGGCGGCGGGCGCCGAGCGCCGCCGCGCGCTCGATCCCGAGCAGCAGCGCCCGGTACTCGGCGACGTTGTTGGTCGCGGTGCCGATCGCCTCGCTTCGCTCCTCGACGACCTCGCCGTTTCCGTCCTGGACCACCGCGGCAATTGCCGCCGGGCCGGGATTTCCCCGCGCGCCCCCGTCGACGTTGACGCGCACCTCGGTAGGCGCCAACTAACTCTCCGTACCGGCGGGCTCGCCCTCGGGCTCGGCCGGGACGGTTCCGAGGCGCAGGCTGCCACCCTCGGCCGCGTGCGCATTCCACTCGCGGGCGGAGGCGTCGATCTCGGAGACCTCGTGTCCCTTGTCGATCTCGTACACCGCCCGGGACGGCTCGCCGAGGTCGACGCCCCACTGATACCAGGAGAGCTCCCAGGCGACCGTGAGACGGATCTCGTTCGGCGAGCCAGCTGCAGCGCCCACCGACACCTGAGGCTGGCCTAGGGTTCGGGTCAATCCGGCGACGGTGTGCGCGTGCTCGCTCTCGTTGAAGCGCGACACCGCTCGCTCGATCCTCGTCCCGGGCTCCGGGATTGCCCCTGCGCGCCCGACCCGGGCGCCGCGGGCGGCGGGATCTGGAGGCCCCGAGCGCGATGTCGAAACGGGCTCCTGCGAGCCGTTGCCCTGGGGGGGCGGGGTCGAGGCCCCGGCGGGCTGTGCGTCGGGCTCCGCACGACGCTTCGCACGACCCCGCAGCCAACCGCTCAGCGAGCCGCGGGGGCGGCGCGGCGAAGGGACCGGCCGATGCTCGTTGGCGACCTCAGCCCAGACCCAATGCAGCGCCTCGGCGCGAGCGCGGCAGAGCTCGCAGACGATGCGGCGATCGCCGTCCGGAGTCAGATATGTCCGAGTGCGCTCGCCCTTGAGGATCGTGCGACCACACACCGAGCAGCTCGTGGAGTTGCTCACGACCTGACGGTACCAGCGCCCAGAGCGGACGACGCCCGCTGGCCGGGCCCTGAAATCAGCCTGCCTGGATGAGCTCGACCCGATAGCCGTCCGGATCGCGCACGAAGCAGATCTGGGGGCCGTCCTCGCTCACCCGGTAGGGCGGCTTCTCGGGGTTTATCCCCTTCACCGCCAGGCCGGTGAGCGTCGACTCCAGATCATCGACGGCGACGGCAATGTGGTTGTAGCCGGTGCCCAGCTCGTAGCTGTCGATGCCGTGGTTGTAGGTCAGCTCGAGGCGCGGCACGTCACCGTCGCCGGGAAGGTTCATGAACACGTTGATCGCCTCGTCGCGAATCGGCATCCGCACGACCTCCTCGAAACCGAGCTCCTCATAGAAGGCCACCGACCGCTCGATCTCGCCGATCCGGTAACAGGTGTGCAGGTACTTCGCCATCGCCGGCGGGTCTAGGCCTTGACCTCTTCCGTGTCGCGCGCGGCGGAGATCACCTTCTCGGCCAGGTGTGAGGGGACCTCCTCGTAGCGCTCGAACTCCATCGTGTAGTCGGCGCGGCCGCCGCTGATCGAGCGCAGGTCGGGCGCGTAGTCGAGCACCTCGGCCATCGGGGCCTCCGCCTTCACCTCGGTGGCCGAGCCCTTTGGCTCCATGCCGAGCGGCCGCCCGCGCCGGGAGTTGAGGTCGCCGATCACGTCGCCGACCACGTCCTCTGGACAGGAGATCGTCATCTGCACGATCGGCTCCAGCAGCACCGCGCCGGCCTCCGCCATCGCCTGCTTGAAGGCCATTGAGCCGGCGATCTTGAACGCCATCTCGGAGGAGTCGACGTTGTGATGGGAGCCGTCGTAGAGGCGCACGCTGACGTCCTTGACCGGGTAGCCGGCGACCGTCCCGTGCTCCATCGCCTCCCTGACGCCCTTCTCCACCGCCGGAATGAAGCTGCCGGGAATCACGCCGCCCTTGATCGCGTTGACGAACTCCAAGCCGGTGCCGTCCCCGGCCGGCGCGATCTCGAGGTGGCAGTCGCCGAACTGCCCCCGCCCCCCGGTCTGCTTCTTGTAGCGGCCGTGCGCCTTGGCCGGCTTGCGGATCGTCTCCTGGTAGGGCACCCGCGGCGGTTTCAGCGAGATCTCGGCGCCGAAGCGGCGCTTCATCCGGTCGACGATCACCTCGACGTGAGCTTGGGTCAGGCCGGCGATGATCTGCTCGCCGGTCTGCTGGTCGCGGTGCACGTCGAGGGTCGGGTCCTCCTCGGAAAGACGCCGCACGGCCTGCGCGGCCTTCTCCTCGTCGCCCTTCGACTTCGCCACGTAGGCGAAGGCCATCACCGGCGCCGGCAGGTCGAGCGCCGGGAAGGAGATCTGCTGCTGCTTGAAGCACAGGACGTCTCCGGCCCGGGTCTCCTTCAACTTCGCGACCGCGCCGATGTCGCCCGCCCCCAGCTCGTCGACGTTGTTCAGCTCCTTGCCCAGCGGGGAGACGAGCTGGCCGATGCGCTCCTTCTCTGATCGGGTGACGTTCACGGTCTGCGAGTCGGACTTCAGCGTGCCGCGGTCGACCCGCAGCAGGTTGATCCGTCCGGTGTAGGGGTCGGCGACGGTCTTGAAAACGTAGGCGACCAGGTCGCCGGACTCGTCGGGCTCGATCTCGATCTCCTCGCCGTCGGCGCCGACCGCGGTGACCGCGCCGCGCATCGCCGGCGAGGGCAGGTCCTCGACCAGCGCGTCGAGCAGCCGGTTGGTGCCGAGGTTCTTGGTCGCAACGCCGCAGGTGACCGGGAAGATCGTGCCCTCGGTAACGCCCTGCTTGAGCACCGTGACGACCTCGTCGTGGTCGATCTCCTCTCCCTCCAGGTAGCGCTCCATCAGCTCGTCGGAGTTCTCCGCCACCTCGTCCATCAGCTTCTCGCGGTACTCCTCGGCCTGGGCGCGAAGATCCTCCGGAACCTCGGCCTCGCTGGAGTTGCCGCGGTCGGCTCCGTCATAGACGAACGCCTTCATGTCGATCAGATCGACCACTCCGTTGACCTCGTGCTCGGAGCCGATCGGGATCTCGGTCGCCACGACGTGGGGGCCGAACGCCTCTTTGAGCGCCTCCAGCGCCCGAAAGAAGTCGGCGCGCTCGCGGTCGAGCATGTTCACGAACACCAATCGCGCCAGGCCCTCGGCATCGGCGCGACGCCAGAGTCGCTCGGTGTGGACCTCGACACCCATCACCGCGTTGACCACCACCACGGCCGCGTCGCAGACCCGCAACGAGGCGGCAGCGTCAGCGACGAAGCTCGGCTCGCCCGGCGTGTCGATGAGGTTGATCTTGCGCCCGTCGTGCTCGAAGGAGGCGAGGGTGGCGCCGATCGACATCTCGCGCTCCTGCTCGTCGTCCTCGTAGTCCGAGACGGTCGATCCGTCGGTGACCGTGCCCAGCCGATTCACCGCGCCCGCCTCGAACAGCATCGCCTCGTGCAGGCTGGTCTTTCCGCTTCCCCTGTGCCCGATCAGGGCGACGTTCCGAATTCGGTCGGCGGCCTGGTGAGGCATCGCCCCCGGACTCTATACGCCCTGAAGGTGCGACTTCAGCCGCATTACCGCCTTCGTATGCAGCTGGGAAACACGCGATTCTGTGACCCCGAGGACCTCGCCGATCTCGCGCAGGGTCAGGCCCTCGTAGTAATAGAGGGCGACGACCAGCTGCTCGCGCTCGGGCAACGATGCGATCGATTCGGCGAGCCGGTCCTTGACCTCGGTGCTGTCGAGGGCCTCCTGGGGATCGGTGGCGGAAGGATCGGAGATCGTGTCGAGCAGCGAGACCGAGTCGCCGGAGGAATCCGAGATCGCCCAGAGCTCGTCGAGCGCGTAGACCGAGGAATTGGCGATCTCCAGCAGCGACTCCTGAAGCTCTTCCTCGCTGACCCCCAGCTTGTCCGCGAGCTCCTCCTCGGTCGGCGCCCGCTGTAGCTCGTTCTCGAGCTTCTGCTGCGCCTCCTCGATCTCGCGCGCACGCGAACGGACCGAGCGCGGCACCCAGTCCAGCGAACGAAGCTCGTCGATGATCGAGCCGCGGATGCGGGTCATTGCGAAGGTCTCGAACTTGATCCCGCGCTCAGGCTCGAAGCGCTCGATGGCGCCGATCAGCCCCATCAGGCCGTAGGAGATCAGGTCGGAGTCCTCGACATGCGAGGGCAGGCCGGCTCCCAGCCGGCCGGCCACGAACTTGACCATCGGCGAGTAAGCGACGACCAGTCGCTCGCGTGCGCTCGGGTCGGCATTCTTCTTATAGCGACGCCAAAGCTCGCGAAGTTCGACTTCTTTGACCCCAGTTTCCATCTGCTTCCCGCCTACGATTGTATGGGCGTCGGCGGCATTTCGCGCACATGGTGACGCTCACGGGAGGCGGGTTTCAGGTTTTCGGTTCGCACGCTAGGAACGCGGGTGTGACTGTTCGTACTGCCTGCGCAGCCGAGTTGGATCAACACGGGTGTAGATCTGCGTGGTCGAGATGGACGCATGGCCGAGTAGCTCCTGGATCGAGCGCAGATCGGCGCCCCCCTCCAGCAGGTGGGTGGCGAACGCGTGGCGCAACGAATGGGGCGAAATCCCTGCCCCGATCGCCGCCTCGCGCACCCAGCGCCGCAGGCGTCGGCGAACGTCCGATGACGAAAGCCTGCGACCGCGCCTGGACAGCAACAGCGCCTGCTCGTCCGGCTGACCGACGAGCAGCGCCGGTCGGGCCGTCTCCAGGTAGCGCTGAAGGGCATGCTGGGCCGGCTCGCCGACCGGCAGCAGCCGCTCCTTGCCGCCCTTGCCGCGCACGCGAAGCTGCTCGGACTCGAAGTCGACCACGTCGAGGTCGAGGTCGGTGATCTCCTCGCACCGCAGCCCGCACGAGTAGGCAAGCTCGAACATCGCCCGATCTCGGACCTCCAGCGGCGTGTGCGCCGGAATCCGGTCGAGCAGCGCCGCCATCTGCTCCGGCGCAAGTACCTTCGGCAGCTTGCTTGCCCGCTTCGGGCTGGCGACGAGGTCGGCGGGATTCTGGCCCAGCCGGCCAATGCGTACGAGATGGTCATAGAAGCCGCGCACCGAGGCGAGCTTGCGGGCCACGGTTGCGGCGGCAGCCCCGGACTCCGACAGTCGGGCCGCGAACAGGCGAACGTCGCGGTGCTCGACCTCGTCCGGTCGATGAAGCCCGCGCTCCATGGCCCAGCCCGCGAATTGGACGAGGTCGTTGCGGTAGGCCCGTCTGGTCCGTTCGGCGGCGCCACGACCGGTCAGCTCGCGCTCGTAGGAGGCAAGCGCCTCGTCCCAGGTCATGCCAGTGGGATTCGCCACGAGCAGGCTCACGCCTGCGAGCGGGCGTGCAGTGGCTAACCGATGTAAATGGGCGTGCCTACGTCGACACGGTCGTAAAGCTCCTCGACGTCGGGAATGGTCATCCGCACACAACCGTGCGATACCGCCTGACCGATCGACCAGGTCTCGTCGGTGCCGTGGATGCCGGCGCCGTTGAAGATTCCCATCCAGCGGGCCTTGATCGGATTCGACGGGCCCGGCGGGACGTCTGTGCCCGCGAGACTGCCTGCCCACGATGACTCCGGGACGTGCCAGGTGGGATTGACCTCCTTGCTCTCGATGTGGTACAGCCCCTCCGGCGTCTCCAGACCCGCCTGGCCGACCGCAACCGAGTAGCTCTTGGCCAGCTTGAGGTGATCCCAGAGACGCAGCGCGAAAGCGGCCCGGTCGAGGGTCAGATAAGAGGGGTACTGGGATGCCACCTGGTCGGTGCTGACCTTGGGCCTTGCGACCACCACGTGTGCGTTGACGAGCTTGTTTCGTCCGCCGTTGTCAACGGCGGTCTCGAGGCTTTCCTGGAGCTTGCCTTCCTTCAGCATGCGCCCGTTCTCGGCCGGCACCACGTTCAGCGAGGAACCGGTGGCCGCGATCGATGCGTCCTGTGGCTCGCGGTTGACCTTCTTGGCGACGTGCTGGACGAAGCGCCGCACCGCGACCCCCGAGTAGCTGACCTCCGGCTGCACCGTGTGGTTGACCGAGCCACTGGTCAGCTCGCGGAAGACCCGTCCCGGCAACCCCCACGACTGGCTCGCGTCGATCGCCTCGTCGACCATTCCGTTGACGTCGGCGCGGATCTTCAGGTGGCTGGCGGGCAGCTTGTAGCGCTCGCTGCCGAGCTTCACCGTGACCGGCCTGTGCAGAGGTGCAACCAGTCGCTTTTGGATCTTGTGCGCCGCCTGGTCCGCGTTCAGGCCGCCGACGTCGACGCTGCCCACCTTCACACCGTCCGCGATCTGGTCCTTGTGCGCCGAGTCGTAGGCGTAGGCGCCGACCGCGCCCCCGATCAGCACCAACAGCAAGACCAGCGCGCCGACCGTGATTACGCGCATGCGGCGACCGGCGATCGTGACTGCGCGCGTGCGCCAGCCCGAGCCGGGGTCGCCGGAGTAGGTCTCCCCTCCATTCCCGTATGCCTTAGCTGCGTCGTCCTTGCCCATCGAATGCCGGAATGCAGTCCGAGCCTCAGGTGGCAACCCAAAGTGTAGGCAGGCGGTCCGGCCGGCAAATTGCGCCACCCCCAATGCAAGGGGCTAACCAACGAATGGCCGATGTTGATGCGGGCCGGCGCGTTGCGCGCCGGCACAGGCGTGTCAGGCGCCGAAGGCGCCGCAAGTCATTTCTGGCTGTCCTCGACCGGAGGCGCCGGCTCAACCAGCCCGTCGTCCTCTCGGCGGCGCCCGCCCTGCTCACCGCGACGCACGTTGGGACTCCAGCGCAGGAACTCCTCCACCTCGCGCTCGTAGCGATAGGGCTCGTTGGCCCCCGCCAGCACCGGCCGCAAGCGCATGTTCTCCCCCAGGTTGAGAGCGGCCTCGCGCGACGTGTACTGGTAGCGGAAGCCAGTCGCCTTCAGCTTGCGGTTGTCCAGGCCGCGGCCTAAGCGCAGCTGGTTGAGCATCTCGTCCGGCACCCGGACTCCCAGCCGCCGCAACGGTCCAACCGCCAGCCCCGTGCCCAGAGGCGGCAGGATCGGCAGGTATCGCTTGCCGAGCAGGCTGATCACCTCCGTGAGCGCCAGCACGCCGTCTGCGGCGACGTTGTAGGTCCCCTCGAGGTCGTTGAAGGCGCTGTGCTCGAGGGCGTGGACGACGTCGTCCTCATGCGCGAACTGGTAGCGCGGGTCGAAGCCGAGGATCATCGGGACCACCGGCAGCGAGAACATGCGGGTGTGCGAGGTGTCGACGTCGGGGCCAAGGACGTTGGCGCAGCGCAGGATCGTCACCGCGACGTCGCGATGCTTGTCGGCGAAGTCGGCGACCGCCGCCTCGGCCTCGACCACGTCGCGCTCTATCGCCGTGCGCGGCGGGTGCTGGCGCCCCATCTCCTCGGTGAAGAAGGCCGGGTCGTCCTGCTCGCACCCGTACCAGTGGGCGCTGCTCTTGAAGATCAGCTTGCGCACCGGCGAGTCGGGTCCCGCGCAGGCGGCGAGGATGTTGAGCGTCCCGATCACGTTGTTCTCGTGCGCGTCGGAGCGCGAGGTGGCGATCGCGTCGACGACCAGGCGGGTGTCGATGACGGTGTCGATCTCCGCCGCGATGACGATGCGCTGGATCAGGGAGTGCTGGTTTCCGACCTTGACGTACTCGGTCCGCTCCAGCTCGCGGGTCGGCTCGCGGGTGTCGACGCCGATGATCGCCTCGATCTCGGGAAACGACTCCAGCGCCTGCGCCAGCCTTCCTCCCCAGTAGGTCGAGAGGCCGGTAACCAGCACCCGCCGGGCGGGGCGGGGCTCGACCGCGCTCATCCGAACCACACCGACTTTCGCTCCGCGACCATGTCGTGGACGTTCTCCTGGATCCGCCCCCGGACCTCCTGGCTAATGGTCTGCACGAGGGCCTTGTCACTGTCGGGGTCGGCGCCCAGCTCCGCGGTGTCGATCGGCTCCAGAAACCGGATCCGGAACTTGGCCGGCAGGTAGCCGAGCATGCCCAGCGGGCCGAACCATGGGAAGGTCGGGGTGAGCGGGAAGTAGGCAAGGCCGGTGAGCTTTCTCAGTGCTCCGACGTGGGCAAAGATCGGCGCCGACTCCTCAACGCCCACGACACAGACCGGCACCAGCTTTGCTCCGGCGCGCATCGCGGCGGTCACGAAGCCTCCGCGACCGAAGCGGCGCAGCCGGTAGCGCTGGTGAAACGGCTTCTCGGTTCCCTTGCGACCCTCGGGGAACACCAGCACCAGCTGTTCCTCGTCGTGCAGCAGCCGATGCACGTTCGCCGGATGGGCGGGGACACAGCCGATCTTCGGGATCAGCATCGAGAACAGCGGATAGCCCTTGAAGAAGTGCTCGACCGTGATGTTGAGCGGCCGCGGGTTCGGGTGCTCCTCGCGGATCGCTCGGGCGATCGTCGCCGCATCGGGGGGCAGCGCCCCTGAGTGGTTGGAGACCAGCAGCGCGCCGCCGCTGGATGGCACGTTTTCGATCCCCTCGACCTCGGCCCGGAACCAGTAGCGGTAGAAGAACTCGACCACGGTGCGGTCGAAGATCCCCTCGATGCGCTCCGAGCGCCCCCAATCGTTGATGCGGCGCTCCGGCTCGATCGCGGGCAACAGACCACGGTCGCGTAATGCGGGCAGGCCGCTCCCCGGCTGCTCCGCGGAAGCCGGAATCCCTGCCAGGGATGTGCGCTCTGGGGCCATGTGCTGACGTTACGCCAAGCTACGAGAGCGTAATTCTGCCAGTCGCGGGGCGCCGATATGTTTCGGACTCGTGCGATCCAAGGACAAGGCCCGGCAGGAGATGTGGAAGGCGATGGATCGCCAGGGCGTCTCGCGGTTCCCGGGCGCGGAGGGACGGATCCCGAACTTCGCCGGCGCCAAGCTGGCCGCCCAGCGACTCGCCGGGCATCGACTCTGGAAGCGAGCCCGGGTGATCAAGGCCAACCCCGACTCGCCCCAGACCCACGCCCGCCGCGCCGCCCTGGAGGAGGGAAAGACGCTGATCATGGCGGTGCCGCGCCTGCGTGATCCGCACCCGTTCCGGCTGCTCGACCCCAAGCGCCTTTCCAAGCAGGCGACCCGCGAGGCGGCGACGATCAAAGGGGCGCTGCGCCACGGCCGGGTGGTGGCCATCGACGAGCTGCCGGAGATCGACTTCGTGCTCTGCGGATCGGTGGCCGTCAACCTCAGCGGCGCCCGGGTCGGAAAGGGCGGCGGCTTCTCCGATCTCGAGTACGGGATCCTGATCGAGGCCGGTCGGATCGACGAGCACACAACGGTGGCGACGACCGTGCACCCGATCCAGATCGTCCACGACCATCTGATGATGACCGCCCACGATCTGCCGGTCGACCTGGTCGCCACGCCGCGCGCCGCGATCGAGGTCGAGCACCAGTACGAGCGGCCGCGCGGGATCCTCTGGGACCACCTGCAGCCGCCGCAGATACGCGAGATCCCCACCCTCGAGCGGATGGGGTACGCGTAGCGCCTCTTGGGGCCATGCGCGATGTCTGGGACGACTGACGTGGCGCGGGCGGGGCGCCGCGAGCGCCAGGCGGTCTGGGTCGCCGGCGGGCCCTGGCAGCAGCGGCCGGACCCGACCCCGGCCGACGGGCCCGACCCGTACGGCGACCCCAGCCCCGAGTGGCTGCGCATCGACTGGCGCCGGCACCTGCGTCAAATCGAGCTCGACACCTCCGGATTCGAGCCCCATCCCGGGAGCCCAACCGATTCCACCAGGACGCCGGTGAACTACGTCGAGTTCGGTGACGGGCCACCCGTGGTCTTGCTCCACGGGCTCGGAGGCTGCTGGGAGAACTGGCTCGAGAACATCCCCCACCTCGCGGGCAGCCGTCGCGTCATCGCCCCCGACCTGCCCGGCTTCGGCGACAGCCCGATGCCCGGATGGGAGATCTCGATTCAGGCATACGGGGCGCTGGTCAACGCGCTCTGCGGGGCGCTCGAGCTCGGGCCGGTGCCGCTGGTCGGCAATTCGATGGGCGGGTTCATCGCCGCGGAGGTCACCGTCAGCGAGCCGACAGTGGTCCAGAGGCTGGTGCTCGTCTCGGCCGCCGGTGTCTCGCACGCGCGAATGGCGAGGGCACCGGCGGAGACCGTAGGGCGGATGGCGCGGGCGGCCGCGCCCCTCGCATTGCGGTACCAGCAGCGGGCGCTGCGGCGCCCGCGACTGCGCAGCCGCATGGTGCGCCAGCTCTTCCGCTACCCCGGCCGGCTGCCGCGCGAGTTGATCTGGGAGATCGTCCAGGGCGGCATGCACGCCCCGGGACTAGTGGCAGCGATCAGCGGCCTCGCCGGCTACGACATTCTCGACCGTCTCGAGGACGTCGATACTCCCACCTTGATCGTCTGGGGCCGCAACGACCTCGTGGTCCCGGTCAGCGACGCGCTCGAGTACGCGCGATTGATCCCCGGCTCCCAGCTCGAGATCTTCGACGGCTGCGGCCACCTGCCGATGGTCGAGCGGCCGGTCCGATTCAACCGCCTGCTGGATCAGTTCCTGGCCGGGGCGGCTGAGCGAGCCTAAGAGGTGACCGCGCCCTCGGAGGCGGAGCCGACGCTGGCCGCGTATTTGGCCATCACGCCGCTGCGGTACTCGGGTTCCGGAGACTTGTAGTCGTCGATCCGCTCGGCGATCTGCTCGTCGGTCAGATCGACGTCGATGCGCCGCGCGTCGACGTCGAGCGTGATCCGGTCGCCCTCCCGCAGCGCCGCGATCGGACCGCCCTTGATCGCCTCCGGGGCGACGTGGCCGGCCATAAGGCCGTGCGTGGCGCCCGAGAAGCGTCCGTCGGTCAGCAGCGCCACCTCCTCGCCCAGCCCCTCGCCGACGATCGCCGCGGTGACGTGGAGCATCTCGCGCATGCCCGGCCCGCCGGCCGGGCCCTCGTTGCGGATCACGATGACGTCGCCAGGCTCGATGCGCTGCTCCTTGACGGCGCGGAAGCACTCCTCCTCAGACTCGAAGATCCGCGCCGGGCCGCTCTGGCTGTGGCGCTCGGTACCGGCCAGCTTCACCACCGACCCCTCCGGGGCCACGTTGCCCCGCAGGATCGCAAAGCCGCCCTCGGGCTTCAGCGGATCGGAGAGCGGGCGGACCACCTCCTGCCCTTCGGTCTCCTGGGCCGAGGCGGCGATCTCGCCGATCGTCTGACCCGTGACGGTCATCGCGTCGGCGTGCAGCAGCCCCGCCTCGTCGAGCCTGTTGAGGATCAGCGGCACGCCGCCGGCCGCGTAGAGGTCGGTGGCGACGAAGCGCCCAGCGGGCTTCAGGTCGGCGAGCAGTGGCGTGCGCCGCGAAATCTGCTCGAAGTCGTCGATCGAAAGCTCGATCCCCGACTCGCGCGCCACCGCGAGCAGGTGAAGGACGCCGTTGGTGGAGCCACCCGACGCGCAGACGCAGGCGATCGCGTTCTCCAACGACTCGCGCGTGATGACCCGGCTCGGGCGCAGGTCCTCCGATAGCACCCGCATGACCAGCTCGCCGATCTGCTCCGCGACATCGTCTTTGGTGGGGTCCTCGGCCGGCACCATCGACGATCCCCCTGGGGAGATTCCCATCGCCTCGAACGCACAGGCCATCGTGTTGGCGGTGAACTGGCCCCCGCAGGCCCCGGCCCCGGGGCTGGCCACGCCCTCCAGCTCGCTCAGGTCCTCGTCGCTCATATCGCCGGCCGCGTGGGCCCCGATCGCCTCAAATACGTCGACGATGGTGACGTCGTGGCCGTGCCAGTGACCCGGCGCGATCGAGCCGCCGTAGAGCATCGCCGCCGGTATGTCGAGACGGATCAGGGCCATGACGCAGCCGGGGATCGTCTTGTCGCAGCCCGAAAGCGCCACCAGCGCGTCGAACTGGTAGCCGCGCGCGGTGAGCTCGATCGAGTCGGCGATCACCTCGCGGCTGACCAGCGAGGTCTTCATCCCCTTGGTACCCATCGTGATCCCGTCGGAGATCGCGATCGTGTTGAACTCCATCGGGGTGCCGCCCGCGGCCCTCACGCCCTCCTTGATCCGCGCGGCAAGCCCGCGCAGATGGAAGTTGCAGGGCATCGCCTCGATCCAGGTGTTGGCGACGCCGATCGTCGGGCGGCTGAGCGCATCGTCGTCGAACCCGATCCCCTTCATGTAGGCGCGGGCGTGGGCGCGGTCGGGCCCGTCGAAGACGGCGCTGGAGCGCGGGCGCGGGAGCGCCGTCGCCCGCTCGCCGTTCGAGCTCATGCCGTCACCGCCTCGCTGCGGCGCCGTCCCTCCCACTCGCGCAGCCGCAGCAGGTCGCGCCGCACCTGCATCGGATCGAGCTGGCGCCCCGGGACGTGCATGTTGGCGTCGGCGATCAGTCGCCGCTCGTCGCCGCTCAAAGCCATCCACTTGGCGAGCACGTCGTCGGAGTCGGGCAGGCGCCCGTCCGCTGACGGCTCGCTCCGATCCGGGAAGACGACGCAGTACTCGTTGAGCAGCTCGCCGCTGCGCTCCTCGTAGGCAACAATCGGCCGGTGCGGATAGAGCAGGTATCCGTATCCGCTGCGCGGCTCACCGCCGCCCGACACGCGGATGAAGCCGAGCTCGCGGTACATCGCGTAAAGCTCGTCCCCGACCACCGAGCGCAGAAGCTCGCGGGCCTTCAGCTCGGCCCGGCGCTCGCGGCCAGGGTCATATGCGTCCCGCCGCAGTGCGCTTCGCGAAAGCGCTTGCTTGCGCAGCCGCTTGCGCAGATCGGGGCCGAACGCCAGCCCAGCGAGCAGCGCGAGCGCGAGCAGAAACACGGCCGCCGCAACCACCACCGGCTTCTAACGTCCCCCGGCGGCCTTCGGGAAAAAGATCACCCGATCGGCCTCGCGGGGCACCTCAGAGAAATCGCGCACCATCGTCGCCTCGTGGCGTCCGCTTTCCTCGCCCGAGGGCACCGCGGCCCACATCCCCTCGTCGAGCTGGCGCCGGAACTCCTCGATCAGGCGCTGCTCGTCCTCGGCAACCTCGACGTCTCCCTCGGCAACCTCGACGTCTCCGTGTCCAGGCTTCATGCGGACGAACTTCATGGCTGGATTATGCCGCTCCCGGTTCCCGGCGTAATGCTGCCGGCAAGCGAGGAGCGTTCCGCGACCCCGAGCGCGTCGACCGGACCGCTGCCCGCGCCGATGCCAGCAAGCCCCGCTGCGACCGCCGTGGCGGCCAGCCCGCGCGCCCGCTGAGCGGCCTGCAGGGGAGAATCGCCGAGCGCCAGGCCCGCCGCCAGCGCCGACGAGTGGGTGCAACCGGAGCCGTGCGTTGCGCCGTCAGGATGGCGGGGACCGGGGATCAAAACCGCCTCTACCCCGTCGAAGAAGAGGTCGGCGCCGTCCTCGGTGTGGCCTCCGGTGACCACGACCGCGTCGGGACCGAGGGCGTGCACGGCTCGCGCCAGCTCCTCCTGCGACGCGCCCTCACCGAGCCCGGTCAGCTCCCGCGCCTCAGCCAGGTTTGGGGTGGCGACGCTGGCCAGCGGCAGCGCCCGCTCGACCAGGGCGCCGCGGGCCGCAGGGTCAAGCAGCACCGCGCCGCTCTCCGCGACCATCACTGGGTCGAGCACGATCGGCGCGTCGGCGACAAGGCCAAGCGCCTCAACCACCGCGTCGATCGTCTCCGCGCTGCCGAGCATGCCGATCTTCACCGCGTCGACGCCGATGTCCTCGGCCACCGCGCGCACCTGCTCGACGATCATCGCCGGCGCCACCGGCTCGACACGACTGACGCCCACCGTGTTCTGTGCCGTGATCGCCGTGATCGCCGTCATCCCGTGGACGCCGCAGGCGGCGAACGCCTTCAGGTCGGCCTGGATCCCGGCGCCGCCGCCGGAGTCCGAGCCGGCGATCGAAAGGACCGCGGGTGGGCGTTCGTGCCTCACACGGTCAGGCTAGATGGTCAGTCACCGTGGCGGAATCGTCCGGTCGCGGAAGCGCCGTGCGCGAATAGGCGCCGGCGAAGGATCGCTGCACGTAGCCCATCAGCTCGAGCCGCAACAGCTGTGCGGTCACCTCGTCTCCGCCGCGCCCGAGCGCGACCGCGATCGAGTCGGAGTCCGCGTCGCCCTCCTCGACCCGGTCCAGCACCGCGGCGAGCTCGGGATCAAGGACCGGACCGCCCACCGTTGGGCGCCGCGCGCCGGGGCCGATCAGGGCGTCGAGCACGTCCTCCGCGTCGCGCACCAAACGCGCACCGTCGGCGATCAGCTGGTTGGTCCCGGCCGACATCCGGGCATTGATCGCTCCGGGGACCGCCCCCACCTCGCGGCCCAGCTCGGAGGCGAGCTCGGCGGTGATCAGCGAGCCCGAGCGGCCGGCCGCCTCGACCACGATCGTCATCGCCCCCAGCGCCGCCATGATCCGGTTGCGAGCCGGGAAGGCCCAGCGCCAGGCGCCGACGCCGGGCGGCAGTTCGGAGAGGATCAGCCCGCGCTCGCGGATTCGTCCGTAGAGGCCCCGGTGGTGAAGCGGGTAGACGACGTCGGCTCCGCAGCCCAGAACGGCGGCGGTGAAGCCACAGTCGAGCGCCCCTTGGTGGGCGGCGCCGTCGATCCCCCAGGCCAGGCCGCTGACGACCGCGAACCCCGCCCGGGCCAGCTCGCCTGCGAGGGCGCGGGCGATTTCGCGCCCTTGTGACGTGGCGCGCCTCGCCCCCACCATCGTCACCGTGCCTTCGGGCTGCAGCCTCGCCAAACCGGCCATGTCCCCCCGTCCGACCAGGGCCGGCGGCGCGTCACCGGCGTCGCGCAGCGCTTCCGGGTAGGCCTCGTCATGTCGACAGACGACCCAGCAATCGGCCTCGAGGATGCGACGTCCCACCGTCCCGGGCTCGACCTCGGCCGCCTCGGCGAGCAAACGCCCCGCCTTGTGGCCGGCGACGGCCCGCGCCAATGAGTCGTCAGCGAGCGCCAACAGCTCCGCGGAGCGCCCGCCCACCTCGCCCGTCGCGACCTTCTCGATGAACGGGGCAAGCAGCCCGAGCAGGTGCAGGCGACCTAGGCACGTCCCACAGGCCCGCGGGGCGGCCGATCCCCGCGTCTCGGTCACCCAGGCCGCCTCAACCCCAGCGCCTCCGCCATCTGATCGTCGCCGATCACTTCGGCTTCCGCGAGGTCGGCGATCGTGCGCGCGACCCGCAGTACCCGGTCGTGCCCGCGCCCGCTCAGTCCCAGCGCTCGATGCTGTTCGCCGAGCAGGGTGCGCGCCGACGGCTCGACCTCAAGGCGCCGCAGCTCGGACGGGCTGAGGTCGGCGTTGCAGCGACACGTCCCGAGCCGCTCGGCCTGCCGCGCCCGTGCGGCGCAGACTCGCATGCGCACATCCGCCGAGCGCTCTCCGGCGCCGCCGTCCATCGCCTCGGCGCTCGGCTGCGCCACGCCCTTCCAGATGTCGATGCGATCGGCCAGCGCGCCGCTCAGTTTCACCTCGTAGCGACGCACCGCGTGCGGCGTGCAGCGGCAACGCTCATCCTCGACTCCACGGCCGCACGGGCAGGGGTTGGCGGCCGCGATCAGCATGAAGCGGCTGGGGAGCTCAACCGTGCGCCCCGCTCGCGTCAAGGTGACCGTCCGATCTTCCAACGGTGCGCGTAGGGACTCCAGCACCGCGCGCCCGAACTCCCCCAGCTCGTCGAGGAACAGCACGCCGCGATGGGCCAGCGTCACCTCCCCGGCCCGCGGCGGGTTGCCGCCCCCGACCAGGCCGGCGCTGGAGATCGAGTGGTGGGGGGCCCGGAACGGGCGCCTGATCGCCGGACTGCCATTCAGCCTCCCCGCGATGCTGGCGATCCGAGCTACCTCCAGCGCCTCGGCCCGCTCAAGCGGGGGCAACAGCGAGGACAGCCGCCGGGCGGCCAGCGACTTGCCGGCTCCCGGTGGACCGATCATCAGCAGGCTGTGGCCACCGGCTGCGGTGACCTCGAGCGCCCGCCGCAGGCCCGGCTGGCCGCGAAGGTCGACGATGTCGGGGCCAGCCGCCGGCCCGGCCACCGCCAGCGGCTCGGGCGCCGCCGGCTCCCATTCACCGCGGAGCAGCGCCGGCAACTGGTCGAGACGCTCCAGTGGCAGCACCTCCAGCCCGTCCACCAGCGCCGCCTCGGGACCGTTGGCGTCGGCCACCACCAGCCGCTCGCTTCCCGCCTCCCGCGCCGTCTCGGCCATCGCCAGCACCCCAGCGATTGGGCGCACCGACCCATCGAGCGCAAGCTCCCCGGCCAGGGCGATCCTCGAGTCCAGACCCTCTGGCAGCTGACCGGAGGCGGCAATCAGTGCGGCGGCGGTCGCCAGGTCGAGCCCGGGCCCCGCCTTCGGCAGATCGGCCGGGGCGAGGTTGACTGTGATGCGGCGCAACGGGAACTCGAAGCCGCTGTTGACCAGCGCCGCCCGTACCCGCTCGCGTGACTCGCGCACCGCCGCGTCCGGCAAGCCGACGATCGAGAAGGCGGGCAGGCCGCGGTGAACGTCGACCTCGACCCGCACCTCGCGGGCCGACACGCCGTCGATCGTGAAGGTGCGCGCGCTGGCCAGCACGGCGGCGACGCTAGGCCCGCCGGCGCGATCCGTGGCGCGCACCGTGTCAGGGAATCGTCACGGTGCGCGCGCAATCGTCGCGCCCGGCCGCCCTAGGGTCGATGCATGACCGTGGCTCGACAGCGGCTCGGCCGCATCGCCGAGCAGGCCGTCGCCGAGCGCCTGCACGAGGACGGCTGGCGGATTCTGGCCCGCAACGCCCGCACCCGATACGGCGAGCTCGACCTGATCGGGCTGGATCGCGACGCGCTGGTCTTCGTGGAGGTGAAGGCGGGGCGCTCGGGCGCCTCAAGCGGCCCGGCGCGCCCGGTCCTCGCCGTCGGCCCGGCCAAGCAGCGCCGCGTCCGCACCCTCGCCCGCGCCTGGCTCGCCGGGCAGCGCTTCGTCCCGCCCCACCGCCTGATCCGCTTCGACGCGATCGGCGTCAGGTTCGATCCCGGCGGGCAGCTGATCGATTTCGAGCACATCCGCGATGCCTTCTGATGATGCAGGGCGGTGCCCATCGGGCGCCGCCACAGGCGTGTCAGGCGGCGAAGCCGCCGCAATTGATTCGGGGAGCGCTCCATCAAGCGCCAGCTGCTTGTAGGCGACGGATGCGAACGAGCGCCGATGCAGGATCGAGATCCCGTTCTGGGCGATCGCATCGCGGTGCTCGGGGGTCGAGTAACCGACGTTCTCCTGAAATCCCCAACCCGGGTAGACAGACTCGGCCCGGTGCATGTAGCGGTCGCGACTCACCTTCGCGATCACCGAGGCGGCGGCGATCGCGGCGCTGGTCGCGTCTCCATCGACCACCGGTCGATGGTCGACCGTGCAGCCGGGAAGCGGGAAGCCGTCGACCAGACAGGCGGCGCCGTCGCAGGCGACGCGCTCAAGCGAGCTGGCCAGAGCTTCGAGGTTGGTGTTGTGCAGTCCGCGCCCGTCGATGCCCCGTACGCATCGCACCGCGACGCTGACCCTGGTCGCGGTGCGTAGGACGGTGGGATAGAGCCTCTCGCGGTCCTCGCGTGTCATCTGCTTGGAGTCGTGTAGTCCGCCGAGCGCCCGGCGGTCGGAGAGGCTGAGCGTCTCGTAGTCGATGAGCACCGCGGCGGCGACCAACGGCCCGGCGAGCGAGCCACGTCCCGCCTCGTCGGCGCCGGCCACCAGCCGCGTTCCCAGCTCGCGGTCGAAGGCGAAGAGCCGCTGCGTGCGCCGCAGGCGACGGCGATGCAGCTTGCCGGGCTTGTCGCTAGAGGATCCCGATGCGGTCCGGCGGCCAGTAGGTGGCGAAGGCCTTGCCGATGAACCAGGCTTGGGGGACCGGTCCCCAGAACCGGCTGTCGTCGCTCGACCCACGGTTGTCGCCCATCATGAAGTAATGCCCGGCGGGAATGGTGATCGGTTTGGGCAAATTGCAGGCGCTTCCCCCGCTGCAGGGCAGGGTGAAGCTCTCGTCCGCGATCTTGCCGTTCACAACCGGATGCCCGTTGCGGATCGAGACCCGATCTCCCGGGCCAGCGACGATCCGCTTGATGAAGTTCTGGCTGTCCTTGTCGGGGGTCGGCCGGGGACATGCCTCGTCAGGAGTCCGCGGCACTCCGCACTCGTTGCCCCGCTCCGCCCCAGCGGGCGGGTGGAAGACGACGATGTCGCCGATGTTCGGACTCGTGAAGTGGTAGATGAATCGATTGACCAGGACGCGCTGGCCGATGTCGAGGGTCGGCTCCATCGACCCGGACGGGATCTGGTACGGCTTGATCAGGAAGGCCTGGATCCCCAGCGCCAGGCCCAGCGCCAGGGCGACGATCACCACCAGCTCGATCAGACCGCCGCGAGCCGTGGACGGTTTGGAGATCGAGGGGTTCAGGACTTGTCCCCTGCGCCCTCGGGTTCCTCAGGCTCCTCCGCTGCTTCGGTCTGCTCAGCTTCGGGCTCCTCGGCTTCGGCTTGCTCGGGCTCCGCCTCTCCCTCGGCTTCGGGCGCCGCAGCCTCCGTCTCCCCGGTATCGCCCTCGGCGGCCTCCTCCCCTTCGGCCTCGCCCTCCGGCGGCTCTACGACGTCGGCCTCGCTCTGGCCGACGCCCTCAGAGTCCAGCGCCTCGGCTTCCTCGGGCGGTGCGGCGAGGATCTCGTCGTCGATCCCCCAGCGGCGCTCCGACACCCGCGCGCGCTTGCCGACCCGACCGCGCAGGTAGTAGAGCTTCGCCCGACGCACGTCGCCGCGCGCCGCCACCTCGAGCCGCTCGATCTTCGGTGAGTGCAGGGGAAAGGTCCTCTCGACGCCGACCCCGAAAGACTGCTTGCGGACCGTGAAGGTCTCGCGCGCGCCGTTCCCCTGGCGCTTCAGCACGACCCCCTCGAAGACCTGTGTGCGGCGGCGCGTGCCCTCGATCACCTGGAAGTGGACACGGACCCGGTCACCTGGCCCAAAGGCAGGAAGGTTCGCCTTCAGCTGGCGGCGCTCGATGCTGTCGATGATGCTGCTCATGGAGAGTGCGCGCGGGGATGGCGGTTGCGCGCGGATGGCGGCCGAAAAATCGCGCGTGGCCGCACGCGCGAGGCGGCAATCCTAGCGACTCAGCTCGACCCGGACGCGCCGCGCAGAGCTTCGGCACGTTGCTTGCTTTGCTGAAGTCGCCACTCCCGCACCCGTTCGTGGTCGCCGGAAACCAGCACTTCGGGCACCTCCCAGCCCCGATAGCTGGGCGGACGCGTGTAGTGCGGATACTCGGGGGCCTCGCCGAGGGCCTCGCTGAACGACTCCTCGACCGCGCTCTCGGCTGAGCCCAGGGCGCCGGGCAGCTTGCGGATCACGGCGTCGGCGACCACCATCGCGGCCAGCTCGCCGCCGGCCAGGACATAGCGGCCGATCGAGACCTCATCGTCGGCGAGGTGGTCGTGGACCCGCTGGTCAAAGCCCTCATAGCGCCCGCAAAGCAGGGTCAGTGCGGGCTCGGTCGCCAGCTCCCGCACCAAGACGTCATCGAGCAACCGTCCGGCGGGCCCGAGAACGACGATCCGCGGTCGCCCGCCGTCGCTGTAGGCCGCATCCAGGGCAGCGTCGACAACGTCGACCCGCAGCACCATGCCGGCTCCGCCGCCATAGGGCGCGTCGTCGACCTGCCCGGCGCCGAGCGGCGTCGTGTCGCGATAGTTGAAGAGCCGCAGCTCGCTTCCCGCCTCGAGCGCGTTGCGCACCGGGCGCTGGGAGCGAAACCAATCGAAGGCCTCGGGGAAGAGGGTGAATACGTCGAGCTTCAATCGAGGATGTCGACGATGACCCGGCGCTCCTGCTTGACCGCCGCTGCCTTAGCCACCGACCGCAGCGCGTTGGCGACCCTCCCGCCCTTGCCGATCACCCGTCCGAGGTCGTCGTCGGCGACCGTGATCTCGTAGATCAGGTCACCGTCGTCCTCGAGCTCCTCGACCTCCACCGCGCCCGGGTCCTCGACCAGGGCGCAGGTCAGGAACTCCAGCAGGTCCTTCACTTGGTGCCGGTCGCCTCGATGCCCTTGGTGCGCAGCAGCTTGGCGGCAGTCTGCGAGGGCTGGGCGCCGCGTTCGAGCCAGTGGCGGGCGCGCTCCTCGTCGACCACGATCAGCGAGGGCTCGGTCTGCGGGTTGTAGCGACCGATCGTCTCGATCGTGCGCCCGTCGCGAGGCGAGCGCTTGTCGGCGACGACGATTCGCCAGATCGGGTTCTTGTTCGAACCCACCCTTCTGAGCCTGATTCGCACTGACATGAGTTGCGAGAGGGTACAGGGGCTAGCGCATTTGCCGCATGAGCTGCTGCGGATCGGGCATCTTGCCCGAGGCCATCTGCTTCATCAGCTTGCGCATGTTCCCGAACTGCTTCACGAGCTGGTTGACGTGCTGCACCTTGACCCCGGCGCCGGCGGCGATCCGCTTGCGCCGCGAGCCCTTGATCAGCTCCGGTGTCCGGCGCTCCTCGGGAGTCATCGAGAGAATGATCGCCTCCACCCGGTCCAGCTCACCCTCGTCGACGTCGAGGTCCTTCATCCCCTTCATCGCCCCCATCCCGGGCAGCATCCCGAGCAGGTTGCCCATCGGGCCCATGCGCCGAACCTGGCGCATCTGCTGAAGGAAGTCCTCGAGCGTGAACTGCTCGCGGCGCAGCTTCTCCTGCATGTCCATGGCCTGGTCGGCGTCGACCTCCCTCTCCGCCTTCTCGATCAGGCTGAGCACGTCGCCCATGCCGAGGATGCGACCCGCCATCCGGTCGGGGTGAAAGCGCTCGAAGTCCTCGAGCTTCTCGCCCGTCGACGCGTAGAGGATCGGCTTGCCGGTCACCGCCTTGATCGAGAGCGCCGCGCCTCCGCGCGCATCGCCGTCGAGCTTGGTCATCACGACGCCGTCGAACTCGGCCGCCCCTGAGAACGCCTCGGCGACCCCGACCGCGTCCTGGCCGGTCATCGCGTCTACCACCAACAGCACGTCGTGCGGCTTGGTCCGCTTGCGGATATTCGCCAGCTCGTCCATCAGCTCGTCGTCGATATGCAGGCGCCCGGCAGTGTCGACGATCAGCGCATCGCGGTCCTCGGCCTTCGCCTGGCCGACCGCCCACTCGGCGATGTCGACCGGGTCGCGCTCGGTGCCCTGCTGGTAGACATGGGCCCCGGCTTGCTCGCCGACCGTTACCAACTGGTCTACGGCGGCCGGCCGGTAAACGTCGCAGGCGGCCAGCGCGACGTCCTTGCCTCCCTCTGCCAAGTGCTTGGCGAGCTTCGCGCAGGCGGTCGTCTTGCCCGAGCCCTGAAGGCCGGCCATCAGGATCACCGTCGGCCCGCTGGAGGCAAACGCGATCTCCCGTGAGGCACCGCCCATCACCGCGGCGAGCTCCTCGTTGACGATCTTGGTCAGCTGCTGGCCGGGGTCGAGGCTCTCCATCACCTCGGCCCCCAGGGCGCGCTCCTTGACCGTCGAGGTGAACGCCTTTACGACCTTGAAATTGACGTCGGCCTCGAGCAGCGCGAGGCGGATCTCCCGCATCGCGCGGTCGATGTCCTCCTCGGACAGCTTGCCGCGCGAACGCACCTCCGACAGCGTCGCCTGAAGGCGGTCGCCGAGTTGGTCGAACATGGAGCCAGCTTAGGGAGCCAGCAGCGCCCGCGCGAAATCAGGCGGGTCGAACGGCCGCAGGTCCTCGAGGCTCTCGCCGATGCCGATCAGCTTCACCGGCGTCTCCAACTCCCTCGCGATTGCGAGCGTGATGCCGCCCTTCGCGGTGCCGTCGAGCTTCGTCAGCACGACGCCGGAGACGTCGACCGCATCGGCAAACGCCTGCGCCTGGCGCAAGCCGTTCTGACCGGTGGTGGCGTCGATCGTGATCAGCGTCTCGTGCGGGGCGCCGTCGAGGCGCTTGCCGATCACCCGCCGCACCTTTGCAAGCTCGTCCATCATGTTGCCCTGCGTCTGCAGGCGGCCGGCGGTGTCGACGATCACGACATCCGCGCCGCGGGCCTGCGCCGCCTCGACCGCGTCATATGCGACGGCGCCGGGGTCGGACCCGGGGGCCGAGCGGACGATCTGGGCGCCGGCGCGCTCCGCCCATTCGGCGAGCTGCTCGACCGCCGCCGCACGGTAGGTGTCGGCGGCCGCGATGATCACGTCCAGCTCCAGCTCGCGGGCCAGGTGCCAGGCGACCTTGCCGATCGTCGTCGTCTTGCCGGTCCCGTTGACCCCGACCATCATCAGCACCGCCGGCTGCGCCGAAAGGTCGATGCGCGGCTCGCCGACCGCCGCCAGCTCGGCGACGATCTCAATCAGCCGTTCCTGCACGGCCGCCCCGCCGGCAGGCACCGAGCCCGAGTCCACGTCGCGCTCCAGCCGCTCGACGACTTCGGCCGTGGTCGGGGCGCCAACGTCGGCGAGAATCAGCAGCTCCTCGAGTCGCTCCCAGGTCTCCTCGTCGATGCGGTCGAAGATGCTGGCCGAGATCTCCTCGGCCAGCGCCTGGCGGCTGCGGGCGAGGCTCTGGCGCAAACGGCGGAGGACGCCCTGGGGCTCCTCGGCCTCCTCGACGGCCTCGGCGCCAGGCTCGGGAACCTCACGGTCGCCGAGGTCGAAGATCTCGTGCCAGCTCACCGCCATCGCCGCGGCAGGCTAGCGCCCGAACAACCCGGGACTAGGCCGCCTCGGCCGCCTCGCCGATCTCGTGTTGCTCTCCCGCCTCCTCAGCCATTTGCGGGGGCATGCGGCGCGAGACGACCTTCGTTACCCCGTCGTTGCCCATGCTGATCCCGTAGAGGACGTCGGCCGCGTCCATCGTCCGCTTCTGGTGGGTGACGACCACGAACTGGGCGCGGTCCGAGAAGCGGCGCACGAGCTGTAGGAAGCGGTCGATGTTTGCGTCGTCGAGCGCCGCCTCGACCTCGTCGAGGATGTAGAAGGGGCAGGGGCGGGCGAGGAAGACCGCGAACACGAATGCGATCGCGACCAGCGACTTCTCGCCGCCGGAGAGCAGTGAGAGCCGCCGCGTCGACTTGCCGGCCGGGGTGACCTCGATCTCGACCCCCAGCTCGTTGCGGCGCTCGCCGCTCTCCTCGTCGTCGTCCTCCTCCTCGTCGGGATCGTCGACGGGGCGCAGGTTTACGCGGCGCAGCTTGCCGCGCCCGCCCGGGAACAGGTGCTCGACCATCTCCTCGAAGTTGCGCGCCGTGGCCTCGAAGGTCTCCTCGAAGGCTCGCTCGATCTCACGATCGATGTCGCGGATCAGCGCCGCCAGCTCGCCGATCGCGCGCTCGGCGTCCTCGCGCTGGGTCTTCAGATCATCGACGTGTTCGCGGGCTTCCTCGAACTCGCGCTCGGCCAGCGGGTTCACCGGGCCAATCTGGGCGCGGCGCCGTTCCAGGCGCACCAGGCGCCGGTCGATGTCCTCGCGCTCCTCATCGCCCATCGGCTCGGTCGCCGGCTCGATCTCCTCGCCCAGCTTGGCGGCGATCTCGTTCAGCTCGCGCGCCGATTCCTCGCGCCGATCGCGCAGGTGCGCGGCCTCGACCTCGGCCTCGGTGAAGACGTCGGAGGCGGTCTTCATCTCGGCCTGAAGCTCGTACTCGCGCTGCGAGCAAGCCCGCATCTCCTCGGCGATCGCATCGCCGTCGTCGCCAACGCCGGTGAGGCGCGCCTCGGCAGCCTCGACCCGGCCCCGGACCGCACCTGCAAGCTGCTCCAGCGCCGTCCGCGTTGCTTTCACCTGGCCGAACAGCTCCTGCTGCGCGGAGAGGCGGGCGCGCAGCTCCTCGCGACGGCGCTCGCCGAGCAAGCCCTCGGCGCGGCGCGCGTGGCGGGCGGCTCGCTCGGATCCGCTTCTAACCGACGCCAGCCCCGCGGCCCGCTGCTGCTCTGGGCCCTCCGACCTTGCGTCCCCCAGGCCCTTCCCGGCCGCGGTCAGTCCTGCGTCAATCTCGGTCAGCTCGTCGGCGAGACGGCGATCGCGGTCGGGTTCGGCGGCGCCGGTGCCCACATCGAGCGTCAGCGGCTCCAGCTCGGCGCGCAACCGCTCGACCCGGATCTCCAATTCGGTCACGCGCTCCGTGAGCGAGGCGGACTGGATCGCGATCCGCTCCTGCTCGGCGCGCAGACGTGTCAGCACCCCCCAGCTTCGGGTCCGCTCGCGATCGCGGGCCGCGAAGCGCTCCTCGGCCTCGCGGCGCTGCTCACTGACCTTTGCCAGCTTCGCCTCGATCGCGTCCCGCGCCTCGCGCGCCTTCGCGGCCTTCAACTCGGCCGCCTCCAGGCCGAAGTCGCCGCCGCGCAGCTGCTCGGCGACCAGCCGCGCACGCAGCCCCAATTCCTCGTGCTCGATCCTCGCCCCCAGCTCCGCTGCCTGCGCCTGGCGCTTCAGCGGCCGCAGGCGGCTGCGCGCCTCGCGCTCGACGTCGAGCGCCCGGTCGAGGTTCTCGCGCGCCTTATCCAGCTTCAGCTCGGAGCGGCGGCGGCGCTTGCGGTGCTTGCCCAGCCCCGCCGCCTCCTCGACCAGCAGACGCCGATCGCGCGGCTTCGAGTGGATGATCGCCTCCACCCGGCCCTGGCTGATCACCGAGTGCATCTCGCGACCGAGGTTGGTGTCGGCCAGTGTCTCGACCACGTCGACAAGCCGGCAGCGGGCGCCGTTCATCCGATAGCCACCGTCTCCGGAGCGATCAAGCCGGCGCTGGATGCAGATCTCGGAGAACTCGCTGGCGGCGCGTCCGTCGGAGTTGTCGATCGCCACCTCGACCTCGGCGTAGCGGCGCCGGCCGACCCCGTCGCCGCTGGAGATCACGTCCTGCATCGCCTGACCGCGAACGGCGGCCGGGCTCTGCTCGCCCAGCGCCCACAGCACAGCGTCGGTGATGTTGGACTTGCCAGACCCGTTCGGCCCGACGATCACGCTGACGCCCGGCGAGAAGCGCAATTTCGTGCGTTCGGGGAACGACTTGAACCCCTTCAGCGTGATCGATCTGAGGTACATGGCGGCTGGTCTGCGGTGCGTAGGCTCGCGGGCGGATCGGACGCGAAGCGGG